>CAVAJR010000006.1:0-27889 GCA_963589005.1 Bacteroidaceae bacterium
ATATATATTCACTTAATCTCGAATAATTTAAAACTTAATTTCATTTATTATTTATTGTTAGGCTTTTAAAATCATATGATTCATAATGATAAAAAGCTTAACTATTTATATTATTTATACCTTGCAACTCTTTATAACCATATAATCTGAAGCAATCTGAAAATTCAATTCCATATATTCTTTGGTTCTTATGGTTTTCTTGTTATCTCTTGTAATTTTTGAAAATCCTATGCCCTAATATAATCTGAACACACCGATCACCTTGCCTAAAATCTTGACGTCATTAACTATTATTGGCTCAAAATCAGGATTTTCCGGCTGAAGCCGTATATGGTCACGCTCTTTATAAAATGTCTTAACTGTGGCGCTGTCTTCGATCAAGGCAACCACCATGTCACCGTTATCGGCTGAATTGGTTTGTTTAACGATTACATTGTCACCGTCCAGAATGCCGGCTTCGATCATGCTGTCACCCTTAACTTTCAGCATAAAAACCTGGCTGTTGGGAAGCATATCCGTCGGAATAGGGAAGTAGTCTGTTATATTTTCTTCAGCCAGAAGGGGAGAGCCAGCAGCAACCTGTCCCACAATAGGAACCTGGGCGCATTCACGCCTTGTAAGATTAAAATCATCATCAATAATCTCAATGGCCCTGTTTTTGGTCGGATTTCGTCTGATATATCCGTTTGCTTCAAGATTATTCAAATGCGCATGAACGGTAGCAGGACTCTTGAGCCCTACTGCGGCGCAAATTTCTCTTACAGCCGGTGGATATCCTTTGGCTAATATCTCTGACTTGATAAACTCTAATATGGCTTCCTGTTTAGGTGATATATTCCCTCTGTCCATGATAAATTCCCATTCTTGTGGTATATGTCAAAGCTGTATGAAAGCTTTTAATTACGCAAATAATGCCTGTCGCAGTCGACAAAATTATCTAAATACTTCGCGTAAACAAGGCCTATACAGTTACAAGCAGCAAAACAGCACTGGTTAAAACATAAAATAAGTTTTAATCCGTTAAAATTTATTTCGAACCACGGCTATATTAGCATAATGTAAGAACGCATGCAAACATTTGTTCGAAAATAATTGACAAACATATGTTCGCATGATATAACTTGAGCACAAACAAATGTTCGTTGTCACTTGGAGGTCCATTATGGAGAAGGTTATGCTTGCAACAGGTTATAATTATTCAAGAAATAATAAGATCATAAATAATGCAATTAAGATTGTGATTGTATTAGCGGTACTGATTTCTGCGTTTATAATTATTCTTTCTAATAATAATCAGATCCAGGCAGAAGAGGACAGTTATGCAATTAAGCAGTATAAATCTGTAGAGGTTGAACCTGGTGATACCTTATGGGGTTTTGCTTCAGAATATGCTGATGGTCATTACAGTTCCATTCAGGAATACATCAACGAACTTATGTTTATTAATAATTTGTCATCCGATCAGATAATTGCCGGTTCCCGGATCATAGTTCCATACTATATCGGATGATAATTTATACCTCACATCTTTTATCTATATCTATCATCTCAAGCGGAATGCAGGTGCAGTTTTATGCAGCACCTGCATTTCGTGTTTATACTGTATTTGCAATTGTTGCACCGTCTGCAGCTTCAGACGTTTTTATATCCGGCTGCATATCGAGCCGTCTCTGAAAGCAGGGCTTTTCATTGTTTCAATGCAGCTTATTATATGACAAAAAAAAGCAAAAGTATCACTATCCAACATTGCATCAACCAGGCGTTAACATCTGTTATGCGACAGATGACAGCATAAATAAAATCTTATCAGCTATCTATATCATTATCTTCAGCAGTATAAGCATTCCCATTGAAAGATGTATCTGTATTGGTATTGTCATCAATATCAGCATCTGTATTATTTCTTAACGAAACGATGTTTCGTGCACTTCGTCTTCTTTCATCCTCCAATGCGGCATAATGCTTCTTGGTAGTATTTACATCTGAGTGTCCCAGAACATCGGCGACAAGATATATATCACCGGTTTCCTTATATAATTGCGTTCCATAGGTACTTCTCAGCTTATGCGGCGTAATTTTCTTTAATTGAGTAATCTGACCGGCATATTTTTTTACAAGTGCCTCGACGGCATGAACAGATATTCTTTTCCTCTGAATAGAAAGAAACAGAGCATCCTCATGACCGGGAAGAGGAATTATTCCATTGCGTTCACGCATATAATCATATAACGAATCTTCAACTTCATCGCCAAAATATACAACAACCTGATTGCCGCCTTTACGGACAATTCTTATGCCGTGATTTTTAAAATCCACATCATTTATATCCAGTCCGACGCACTCAGAAACACGTATTCCCGTGCCGAGGAGAAGAGTAAGAAGTGCCATGTCTCGAATCCTTGTTTTGTTATGAAAATTCTTCTGCTGTTTTGTAAGATTGTTGCCGGAGTCCACCTCATCTAACAGCCTGGAGATCTCATCGCGATCCAGTCTTATAATATCCTTATCATGAATTTTGGGCATTCTGACAATGGATGCAGGATTATATTTTATCTGTTCCATCCTGTAGAAGTAATTATAAAATGAACGGATGCTGGCAAGCTTCCTGTTAAGCCCACGCTCAGAATTAGCTCGTTCTGTATGCTCATCACTGCTATAGAATTTGAGATAATCCAGATAATCCTGAATAATAGTAGGGGTAACTTTCTCAAGGATAGTTATAGGATATTGCGTGATCTCAAGGCCTTCACCTAACCCTGTTTCCTTGCTTAAATAATTGAAGAATATCCCCAGGTCATATGCATATGCCATTCTGGTTCTGGCTGATGTAGTCGGCTCTATACCTCTGAAAAATGAGGCTGCGAAAGAGGGCAGCTCCTTGATTTTATTTCTCAATTTGACATCTGTATCTATCTTAAATTGTTCGTGATAACTTCTGTTAGACATTTAATCGTTAACTCCGTATTATTGGTTCTATTTTCTATTTATTATTTTGCGTTTTGTTTTAAACACTTTAATTGCATTTTAAATGCGAATTTTGTAAAAAAAGTTACATTAAATCCGCTAAACCACGTAAATTCTATATATTAGATCTTATAATGTTCAACTCCATTTAAGATTGCTGTAAACATTCTGTCCTTTACCCCCGGATTATCCCTGTTAATTTGTGCCGCCAGGTCTTTAATATATTGCCGCTTTGTCTCTCCGTCTGCAGGGCAGGGATTTTTGAGAACATGGATATTATTCTTGTTGCAATATCCCTTAATATCTGCCTCATTAACATATATAAGAGGTCTTATTAATGTTAATCCTGTTCGTTCCAATTCGGTTACCGGAGCAAATGAATAGAACCTTCCTTCATATATCAAAGAGAGCAGCATAGTGTTTACAGCATCATCTTTGTGGTGTCCAAAAGCAGTTTTATTGCATCCGTGTTCACCAGCCGCGGTGTTAAACGCACCTTTTCTTAACTTTGCGCACAGTGAACATGGGTTTTTCTCTTTTTTAATGTCAAAAACTATATTTGAAATACCTGTCTGTATGACTGAATATGGGACATTTATTTCATTGCAAAACGACCCGATTTCAGAAAAATCTATGTTGCCGAAGCCTAGGTCTATGCTGATTGCTTCAATATCAAATCGTTTAGGATAGAATCGTTTTAATCCATTAAGGACCATAAGAAGAGTTAAAGAATCCTTGCCACCGGACACACCAACAGCAATACGATCACCATCATCAATCATATTGTAGTCATCAATTGCCTGACGAGCCAGGCTCATTAATTTTTGCAAATTCATAAATTAAAATATCCTTATAAACACCGTTGCACTAAAAATCTTATAATTTCCGTAGCATTATGTCATGATTCGGTGCAATCGGGCTGCAAAGTTTACATTTATATAAGACTTAACGAAAATCAGATATTGAGACATTTGCACAAAAAATATTCTCGATAAATATAAGCGTACATTCAATTTTTTATATAATCTGTAACTAAAAACAACGTCTTAAACAGTATTCAAAAGGATTAAGACTGTTTTCAAAACTGTTTCTTACAAAACATATAGTGAAAAAGAACAACTCATACATAAATAGAGGGCTTCACAGCTGATTCCAGATTAATGCATCTTGGGAAAAAAGTCAACTTTAACGCATAGATACCATATAAAATCTCCATAATTATAACAATGCATGCCATCTGTAATTATCCATGAGTTTCTTGCTATCATATATATTTCATTTCATTATTTCATCTATCTTCATATACAATTTATTTGTTTTTAGAACTTGTATACAATTCATTTACGGCTAAAAATTAGCCGTAAAAATATTTACCCGTTGATGGTATCCGAAAAATATTTATTCACAACACTTGCAAAAGTTCCTTAAAATATTCCGGCAGCTCGGATTCAAATTCCATATATTCATTTGTTCTGGGATGATTAAATCCTAAAACCTTCGCATGCAAGGTCTGACCTTGAAGCATGTTTCCATGCAGTTTGTATTCCGATAAACGTCCGCCGTAATCAACATCTCCCAATAACGGATGATGTATGCTGGCCATATGAACTCTGATCTGATGAGTCCTGCCTGTCTCAAGCACACATTTCACATATGAGGTTTTATTCATATTCTTAATAACTTCATAATGAGTTATTGCGTGTTTGCCATTTTTTTCATTAATAGCCATCAATTTGCGGTTATTGGGATTTCTGCCGATCGAACCTTCGATTGAGCCTGTGTTATCTTTGAAATTACCAACACAAATTGCGTGATATATTCTGGTTATAGAATGTATTTTAAACTGTTCAGCAAGGGATTTATGAGCAAAATCTGATTTGGCACAAACAAGGATGCCTGAGGTATCTTTATCGATTCTATGGACGATTCCAGGCCGTAAAATGCCATTTATTCCTGATAAATCATCGCAATGATACATCAATGCATTAACCAATGTACCGCTGTAATGACCTGCAGCCGGATGAACAACCATGCCTTTCGGCTTATTAACAACAATAAGATCAGAATCCTCATATATTATATCAAGCGGTATATCTTCCGGCAAAATCTCCGGAGCTTGGTTTTCCGGGACCTCAAATTGTATGGCATCGTCCGGTTTTACCTGATAACTTGATTTGACAAATTGACCATTTACGGTAAGGCGTGACTCCTTGATCAGCTTCTGAATATAGCTTCTTGTCATGTCAGATGACATTTCAGCTAAAAATCTGTCAATACGAAGACCATCATATTCATCCTGAACGCTATAAACTATTAGACTCATAATTACTCAGTTTTTTTTGAAAAATAGATGAAAATTTTTATCTTCTTTATAGAAGAAAATGAAAAATATAACCAACGTAAATGCTGATAGTGTCACACAGATATCAGCTATATTAAAGATCGGAAAATCAATAAACTTAAAATAAATAAAATCCACTACATATCCGTAGGCAATTCTGTCGATCAAATTGCCGATGGCACCTGCAGCTAGAACAGTAAAGATGTAATTGATAAAAATCATATTAGAAAATGTAGTTGATTTATATTTATCCCCGCAGGTCCTGCAATATTTTTTCAGACTAAGGTGTATAAATATTATAAGCATAACCAGTATTATAAATACAACCGTAGTCAGCACAAAAAATGTCCATTGTTTATTTTGAAGAATACCAAATGCAGCACCGTAATTTTGCAGATAATGAAGAACTACGCTGTCTCCGATAATTTTCACATCTTCATGTCCTATAAGATATGAAACGGCAAGTCTCTTAGTAATTTGATCTAGTCCTACCAATAGCAGGAACAAAAAAAACTGTATAATAAGGTGCAAATTGGCTTTTTTAATATATTTATTCATAATAATCAAACAGCTGCCTTCTCAAAATTGAAAAGACAGCTTAGAACATACAATCTTATAAAATTCAAATGTGAAAACATGCTGTACCAGTTTTCAAAAACATCATGGTATTTTGTATTACTTACACAATGCATCAAAGCAGCGGAGAGCTAAATCCTGATAGATCAAAGGAACCGTCGCTGCCGCCTCCGTAAAGATCAAGGAAATCACCTGTAATATCAACTGAGTGCGGGGTTGCAATAAAGATATAATTGGATATCTTCTGAAGGTTACCGTTTAAAGCGTAGCATGCACCGTAAATGATATCAATAATTCTCTGAGATATCTCAAGGTGTAAGCCTTCAAAATTAACAACAACAGCCTTGCCTGCTAACAAGGTCTCAATTATTTCTTTAGCATCATCAAAGGAAGATGGTTTGATCACACATACTTCATTGCCGTTATTAAACGAATCGGCATTTCTTGAGGATCTGGAAACAGATGTTCTGCTGCTTCCTACATTGCTTACTGGAGCCTTGGCCGGAGCTGAGAAACGGTTCTCTCTTACATCAGAAGCAGGTGCAGATTTTCTCTTGAAGAAGCTGCTCTTCTCTTCCGGTTCATCTATTTCATCTTCATCTATTTCATCATCATATAAATCATCGTCATCATAATCATCGTAGTCATCATCTCTACCATTAAATAAATTCGTAAGCTTCTCTGAAAACTTTCCCATTTTCGCGTCTCCCTTTATATATTATCTTTTATTATAATCTCTCATACCAAAAATACTGGTTCCTACTCTGACGATGTCTGCCCCCTCGGCAATTGCGGCTTCATAATCGTCGCTCATTCCCATGGAAAGAACATTCATTGATACATTATCAATGTTTCTGCGTGCTATGTCAATAGATAAATTTCTTAATGCTTCAAAATATTTCCTGGATTCAGCCTCATTATGACAGGCAGGCGGAATGCACATAAGTCCTTCAATATGGACATTTGGAAGCAAGGAAATTGCCTTTATTAATTCAGCTGTCTCCTCAGCTTTTATGCCGCTTTTTGAGTCTTCCTCGCCAATATTCACCTCTATTAATATCGGCATACAAATATCATGCTTTTGTGCTTCTTTATCAATTACCTGCGCAAGTTTTAATGAATCAACGGAATGGATCATACAAACTTTATCAATTATGTATTTAACTTTATTCGTCTGCAGATGTCCTATCATATGCCACCTTATATCAGATGGCAGCTGATCGTATTTTTCAAGAATTTCCTGGACTTTATTTTCACCAAAGTCTCTTTGTCCTGCTTCGTAAACTTGAAGTATATCTGATGCCGGATGAGTCTTGCTTACTGCCACCAGCGTAATATGCTTGTGGAAAGGACTCTTCTGCTCAGCTTCAATTATCTTGTTTTTTACTTCATAATACCTTTCAATTTCCATCTTTTTCAGCATCCTTATAATCTGCATAAACATGATCATACATTATCAATCCGTTACTGGTATTATCATCGATTATGTAGTAATTTCCATTTTCTCCGGTTATATTAACAAATCTGAAGGAGGTTACCCTCGTATTGGTGTCATAGGAATAAACACCTTCTATTGAGTCTGTCATACCCACCTCAAATTCATAGTCAGAATCCTCTCTTAATAAAACGTCCCCGCTGCTGATGGTGCCATTGTCCATACTGATATAGCAGAATGTGTCAGTTTCCTTAAGAATATCCGCTTTGCAAAACTGTGCCGACTGAGTTCCGTCAGACATTACTGACTTCACAAGAAAGCCATTTGAATTACTTCCGCTCTTTGTTTTGTATTCCTTAGGGATTACATAATACAATTTGCTTGTTACCGATGTCTTGGGAATCATCAAGCCGGATTTGATATCATCGTTAAATGATATCTGCAAATACCGATCCGAAGCATATCTGACCATGTATTTATCTAATGTTATGACTCCGTAATAATTACCATTTCTGGTGGTTAACTCAAAATCAGCATCAATAGTTACATCATCCTTGAGAAATTTCAGTGAAACTTCATTTAAATTTTGAAAGATGCTTGGATCTGAAACCTGGATCACCAGATACCATTCCTCCGATGTAATTACCTTGTATACAGCTTCTCCGGCTGAAACATAATCATTAGATCTTACAATATTCTTGGCATAATCACTTTTCCTGAAGCATGATGCATCAAAATTATCCAGTGTACATGTTTCAAATCCATCTGTATAATGAACAGCTATACCTGCCAATTCAGAATTATATGCCGAATAAGCGCCTGAATAATAGGCATTATTATTTGCAAATATATTGCTGTTTATGCTTTCCAGGATCTGCGATTCAATCTGGTATCTGAATTGATAAGTCGTATAAAAATCCGAATCATTGTATGATTGCTTGAATTCGTTTAGGGAATTCGCTATTTCATCATAATCATTTTCATTTAAAATAGCCTGCGTTAGGGCTGCAGTTTTTAACTTTGATGACAGCTCACCGTTTTTATCGATCAAATATGCAGATTCGCCAACATATATCGGAGTCTTGTCTCCGACATAGAAACTGACGTAACCATCTGTCGGCGTATTTACAACGGTTTCAGACCTTATTGCCAATGCAGTATATTGGCTGTCAAAACTGCTCTCCGTACTTGCTGACGTAACCTCGAATAAATTATCATTACGATTGAAAATGAAATCCACAAAATAAACAACAAAATATAGGATGAATATAAAGCATATAATCATTCCTATATTTATGTGTTTATTATTCGATTTGTATTTTAATATTTCAGGTTGTTGATCTGACATTAGAATGACAGTTCCATATACTCTTTGAACTTCTCATCAAGTGTGTCAGGGTCTAATGAAAGGCTGACATAGAAATTAACACCAAGTCTTTCTGATAAAGTAATAAGTTTATCAAGATCTTCTGACGGATCAACTCCCTCAAGACCTGCCAGTGTCAGGAAACTATCAAAATAGATAGACTGAATATCACTGTTGCCAGATACAAGTCCACAAATAAATCCCATAAGAACCTCAAAGTTAGGAACAGGATACTCTATTACATTGATAAGACGGATATTTCTGTCAAGCTCAAACATGTGCTTTGAATTCTTGTCAAGATAGATAACAACACCATCTGAACTCTTAGCCTCAGCATTAGCTTTATCCAAAATATATTTTGTTTTTCCTTTTCCCTTGGCTCCTGCAATTAATTTAACCATTTTTGTTTCCTCCGTTGTCTTATTTATATAAATCACGCCAGCTTAGATCTCCTCTTTCTATAGCCAGTATAAGGATTTCAGCTGTTGCAATATTTGTAGCTACAGGTATATTGTTAGTGTCGCACAGGACTGTAATACGGTCATAATCAACCTTCATGCTGGTAGTTTCAACCGGATCTCTAAGGAAAATAACAGCATCTAACTGATTGCATTCTATCTGAGCTGCCATCTGTCTTCCGCCGCCTAACTGTCCGGGTAAGAACTTATGAATAGACAGATTAGTAACATCTTCTATCATCCGTCCTGTATTGCCTGTTGCATATAAATCATGCTTAGCAAAAATACCCTTATAAGCGATACAGAAATTCTGCATCAGTTCTTTTTTTGAATCCTGAGCTATTAATCCGATATTCATGCCCAACTCCTATATTACCAATTTCTTCTTAAGTCCTACATTGAGAACCATACCAATGCCTATGAATAACGTAACCAGTGAACTCAGGCCATAACTTACAAATGGCAATGTGAGACCTGTGTTAGGAAGGATCATTGTAACAACACCTAAATTAATAAATGCCTGTGTTCCGATTAAGCTTCCGTATCCAATGGCAATACATTTACCGATATTTTCACGCGCTCTCAATCCTATTCGAAAACATTCTACCACAATAAGGGCTAAAAGCACAATGGTAACAAGCGAACCAAAAAATCCCAGTTCTTCTCCGATAATAGTAAAAATAAAGTCCGTCTGAGGCTCCGAAATAAATTCGGCATTTTTTACGCTTGTTATCGAATTATTATTAAGGCCCTTGCCCTGCAATGAGCCGCTGGCAATAGCAATAATCGAATTCTCCTGCTGATAACGTATGGTAGCTGCAACTTCGTTATCAGGGTCGTAGAATCCAACAAGACGGTTATACTGATATTCAGGTATAATGTTTTTATCTGCCGGCAGTATGGATATTAATGTTACCATTACAGCAGCAATCGGGATAAGAATCAGCAGCACTCGTTTTATGATCCTGCTGCTGATTCCTCCGACGATCATTATAACACAAAACATTACAAAAATAACTATAGATGTTGAAAGATCAGGCTGCATTAAAATAAGTACAATCGGAATTAAAAAGCATACTATTGTAAAAATAAAAAATTTGACCGATGACAGGGACAGCCTGTTATATGCAAGTAATGAAGAGAAAAATACCAGCAGCAATAATTTAGTCAATTCAGATGGCTGAAATTGTATTCCGGCAAACTCGATCCATCGTCTTGCACCGCCGTGATATGATCCGGCAAATCTTACAACAAGCAGTAATACCAGATTTATTAAATAAAGCAGCCAATAATATCGTGCAAATATATCATATCTTATAAGAGCCATGATGCACATAAGCACTACGCCTACAGCAAGTCCCATAATTTGCTTGTTGACAAGCTGCATATTGCCGCCGGTTGCCGAATAAATTGCCAAAATTCCTATTACCGACAATGCAACACAATAAAAGATAAGCTGATAGCTGCATGATTTATAATCATAGGATTTCAAATCTTCAATTATGCGTTCAAATTTTTGCTTCATTTGATCAGTCAGTAACTCCTTCTAATTCAATTTCCTTAGCTCCGCTGTCGAGGATATCCTTAAGTGATGTGTATCCATAATAATAGTTGATGCAATCATTTGTCGTATCAGCAGCATATGTGGATGAACCGCCATTTCTGATGGTACATGCAAATGCAATTTCAGGATCGTCATACGGAGCAAAACCTATAAAGTTAGAATGGTTAGATCTGGACAGACTTTCCTGAGCCGTACCGGTCTTTCCTGCCAATGTAATAGGCGTATTTTCAAATATCTTACTTACGGCACCGTCAGTTACAACGCCACGCATGCCGGAATAGATACAATTCCAGATAGTATCTGACAGTTCTACTGTATTAGTGACCTCAGATTCTACCTTCAGAATAGTATTTCCGGATTTGTCTGTAACCTTATCAACAATGCTGAGCTGATAATTCTTGCCTTTATTGGCAATACAGTTAACATATCGTGCAAGTTGTACCGTTGTAAAACCGGATGTACCCTGCCCTATTGCTGTTCGAACCGAGTCAGTTGAAGAAAATCTCGGTGATGTCTCCTCAATCTCAATGCCTGACTTCATGTTAAGCCCGAATTGAGTTGCATAATCTTCAAGGATATCAAGTCCTTGCAAGCTGGTATAAGTACCATTCACCATACTAAGCCGATATCCTACAGTATAGAAGAAATAGTTACAGGAATCCGTTATTGCGCCCACAACATTTTCATCTTCATGCGATTCCGGATAGATCCAGCACTTCGGTGATGGAGTGATTTCGGTAAATGTACCTTCATCATAAATATATGTATCAGCTTCTATCACTCCTTCATTCAATCCGGCGGCTGCTGTTATAGGCTTAAATGTAGAGCCTGGTGCGGTTATGGCCTGCGTAGCCTTATTAAATAAAGGCGATGAAGCATCAGTATTTAACTCATACCAGTAATCAGAATCGATTGAACCCGACAATTTATTATTGTCATATGACGGATATGAAACCAATGCCTTAACCTTGCCTGTTTTGGTATCTGTAACAACAATAGAGCCTGAACATGGATCAAGGGCAACCATGGCAGGTGTAATAATAAGATTTTGAATCTGTCTTATTACATATTGATATGCAGATATTTCACCGGCTTCAAGAGATGCCTTGGCGTCATCATCTTCAAGCTTGCCCTGATCATATAAGATCAAACAGATATCATACGGATCGATCATTCCGTTATAGATCATATGATAATATATCAGCTCCTGAAAATCAGTATTGTCAGTTATGCTGCCAATTAATTTGGTTACAAGTGCATCATAAATTTCATCGGAGGTGGCATATTGTTTTGATGAATCTACCTTCGAAACATTTATCCAGTTTTTCGATATGGCATGTATCAAAAATTCCTCAAGAGATATTTCTTCATTAGAAAACGCAACATATGTCTCATCTGTTGTATCCATTATATCCTTGTCCAGAATACCTTCTGTTCCCAGAAAATCATATATCTGATACATATAATCATTAAATTCTTCAGACAGCTCATTTGTAGGAAATGTCTCAGAGTCACGCAGCAGGCCATTTATTTTGTCCAGTACCTCAACCTCATAATCTACAAATGAGGAATACAGCTGTTTTTCACGGGCTGATGCATCTGGATTTGAGAAATCAAGGGGTTCAATTACATTAGTCAGTAATTTGTAGTATACATCCTTTACAGGAATATATACGATATCATCTGTATCATCCGCAACATAGTCTGCATTAACGATCCTTTCGACTAACAGACCTGCAATTTCACGTTCCAGGATCTCATAATATGCTGTCTGTAAATTCGTATCCAAAGTAAGATACAGGTCATTTCCGCTTTCTGATTTGGTAGAATCTATAACATCCAGCACACTACCTTTACTGTCAACGAAAACTGTCTCACTGCCGCGGGTACCCTTAAGATATGCATCAAAGGAAGCCTCGATTCCTGTTTTACCTACAACATCGCCAGACTGATATACGATGCCCAGATCATTATTATTAAAACCTTCCAGTTCGCTTTCTGAAACATAACCTGTATACCCTAAGATCGAGCCGTAATATACGCCCTGGTCATATACTCTCTTATATGTTTCCTGAACATCTACGCCTGTAAGTTCTCCACGGCTTTCCATAATGGCAGCCTGCGTATATTCGTTTATATTTTCAGCTATAACCGTTGAAATGTATTTCTGATAAGCATTAAGTGACAATGCATATCGTATGGTACAGATCTTTATGCGGTCTTCAAGGTTATATGTCTCTGAGCTGATATCAAATTTCTCATCAGAACACATATAGTCAAGAATCTCTTCTGCCGTGTATTTATCATATCCCTTTTCATAGATTTCAGTAGATCGTAAGCCAAATACATTACACAAGAAGGTGATCATCGGAGTGACCGGATCATCTTTAAACTTGGCTGTGCCATTGTCATATGCAATATTAAAATCATCAATAATAGAATCACCGTTTGATTCTATTATATTGATAGTATCATAGACAATTTTATTGATTATTTCGCCCTTTTTGCTTGAACTCTTGATCTCATCAGTCATAACAATAGAATATGACAGTTCATTATGAGCTAACAGATTGCCGTCAGAGTCATAAATATCGCCCCGCGCGCCCTCTGTGTAGATAACCTTCTCTGCCTTTTGTATGAAATTCTCCTGATAATAATCAGACTTGATGATTTGAAGATAAAAAAGCCTTGCCAGTATAATACAAAAAAGCAGAACGAAAATAGCAGCAATGATCGCCGTTCCTGATGTGAAAATTTTTATGAAGAAACCCCTGATGGATTCAATTATTGTTAAAAATCTCTTTTTCAAATTATAATTCCTGTTTTAATCTTCCGGGATATATTTCAATCTCTCCAATAATGCCGTTAACGGTTTATACAAAATCACACCGACAATAAAGGTCATTAAAAATTCCGGCAAAATGTTATGTACAAGATAGTATACGAATTCAAATCTTGCTCTTAAAACATACCAAAATACATAATTTATAAGGCATGTCAGCAGGTCACTGCCAATGAGCAGAAGGAGTGGAATATACAAGTCGTCAGAATAAAAGTATGTATTCCATATGCCGCTTATGAAGCCGATTATAAGCAAAACCAGGGCATTATATCCGATATAATCACAGAAAAAAACATCTGTTATCAGTCCGCCGAAGAAGCCTATAAGCATCCCGGGGATACTGCCGTTCCTGTATCCGTAGACAAATGCAATAACCAGAATGATATTAGGTGAGCAACCTAACCCCGGAATCCTGCTTATAATTGTATTTTGCATTATAAATGCAGCTATTACAAGAATTGCGGCTATTATAAAATTCCTAATTTTATATAATGACATATTAGTCTGACGTTTCCTTAAGTGTTGTTATAACCAAAACTTCTTCAAGATTCGAAAAATCAACTATAGGCTGCAAATGACCGGATTGTGTAAGGTCATTTGTATCAAGAGCAAAATCGCGGACATATCCTATAAGAAGTCCCGGCAAATATTTTGAACTTATCTGGCTGGTAACAACTGCATCGTTATTAGTGATTGTAATATCATTGCTGACGCCGGTAAATTCGATCAGATCATTCTCAATTAATTTAAGTGAACCGTTTACTGTGCATAATCCGTCTGAACTCTGGAATTTGCCGCTTACAGAGCTGTCATCATCAATAATCGACCTTACTGTAGCAAAATTCGGCCCGGCATCTGTGACAATCCCAACCAGACCGCCTGATGCGATCACATTCATATCCTTGGTTATACCATCATTTGTTCCCACATCTATTGTAAAAACTGAAAACCATCTTGATGATGAATCCTTAGCAACAACATGAGCCGCGATCATTTCATAATCAGAATATTCACTTTTCATTTTAAGAAGTGATTGTACATTCTCAAGCTCGGCTTCCTTTTGTTTTAACGAAGTAACAGTCATGGTAAGTTCAGCTATCTGGTCTTTTAATTCACTGTTTTCCTGTTCTAATTCGTCCAGAGTCTTCTGTGCTTCTATCTTGTCTGACATCCACAAGCCGATAGCATTAATACCCTTCTGAGCAGGAGTGATCAAAACAGACGCTGCTCTGTTAAATGGTTCTCTGAAGGATTCGCTTACAGTTGAAAGAACGATCATTACTATACATACTATGCCCAGTATAACCAGCAAATGCTTGGGTTTAATATGTCTTACGGATCGTTCATCACGCGGCTTTTTATGGCTCTTTACATATTTTTTAACCTTATTAAATGTATCTTCGCCCTTTTCCTTGATAGGAACAGGAGCATCAGCATCTCTTAAATGCTGCTTGTTCCTCTTATCAGCATTAGATATTTCGCTGAAGCGTTCGGAAGCGATCCTCTCCTCGGATCTTCGCTGTGCCTGCCTGTGAACATATTTGACAAATTTAGAATTATTATCAGCCTTTACAGTATCAGCCTGCAATGAATCAGGTGATATATCATGTTCTTTATTTATAATTTTAGAAGATTTCTTATTATAATTTGGCATTAATTATACTCTTTCTCCTGAGGTATATATCTTACTGAATCAAATGCAGAACTGCTTAAAATTGTGGTTACTCCTCGTATAGTGCTGTTGCCCGGATCTTTAAGCAGCTTGACCCTGATGCCTGTTTCTCTTGCGAAAATGCTTCCTATTCCTCTCATTGCAGCAGAACCGCCCTGCAGATAAATGCCATTTTCAATTATATCCGCAGCGAGTTCCGGAGGAGTCTTTTCAAGCGTATTTCTTACCAATTCTATGAGCTGCAGTACAGGTTCCCGTACAGCTTCATTAATAAGATCAGAATCTATAACTGTTCTGACAGGAAGACCTGTTGCCATAACTCTTGCAAATATCTGGCATTCCTCCTTAACAGGATCCTCAGACATATCCGCCAGCTTGATCTTCAGATTTTCCGCCGTTTTATATCCGATCAATTTTTGATGTTTAGCCTTAACTGCATTGATAATAGTTTCATCGAACTTGCGTCCGGCGATTTTCACTTTATGATTTATTACTATACTGCCTAATGACAAAACTGTTATATCAGTAGTGTCAGCGCCTATATTAACAATAAAGTTGCCCTTATGGCTGTTGATATCAATCCCTGAGCCAATGGCATCGGCAACACTCTTCTCAACCATTGAGATGGATTTTGCCTTTAATCTGGAATTGGCAACAAGTTCATGGAAGGCTCTTTTTTCCACCTCTGTTGTATCAGTCGGCACAGAAATAAGGAAGCTGCCGCCCCTGAGCATTTTGCCCTTGTTTATTTTTCTGTAAATATATTCAAGAACCAGCTGCATCAATTCGATCTGTGAGATAACACTGTCTCTGACAGGGAAAATCACATTAACATTTTCCGGGGCTCTTTCATACATTTCAAAAGCATCATTGCCATATCCTATAATGATCTTGTCATCCTTGACAGCAATAACATTCTTTTCAGAAATAAATGTTCCCGCACTAAGCGAAGATAATCTGATATTCCAGGTTCCTATATCTAATCCGAATTTTTCCTCAGCCATGGATTAACTCCTTATCCTTAAAACTGTAGTAACTATTATCTCCGATGATGATATGATCAAGAAGCTTTATTCCGATTAAGTCTCCTGCTCTTTTTATTTCATCAGTAAATCTTATATCAGCATCACTCGGAACCGGTCTTCCTGAAGGATGATTATGCATCAGAATTATATACACAGCGTCATACTTAAGTGACAGCAAGAAAACCTCTCTTGCTGAAAGCAAGGACGCATTTACCGTTCCTACAGAAATTATATGTTCTTTTATAAGAGCACATGCTGAATTAAGCATCAAAAGAACAACCTGCTCATTTTTTTCATGACGCAGTTGTTCCATGTAATATTTTGCTACTATTTCCGGATCGTTAAAAACAAGATGAGGCCTTAACCGGCTCTGAGCAATACGGAGCGATAACTCCGCAATTGCCTTGATCTGTATGGCTTTTACTTTTCCAACACCTCTGATTTTCAATAATTCACATATCTCATAATTAAAAATATTGGAAATTGATATATCTTTTTCTCCATTCGGAGCTAATATTTCTCTTGCTAATTCAACAGAATTAAGTTCCGCTGAACCGGTCCTCAGAATAATCGCCAAAAGTTCTGCATCTGACAGAGCTTTCGGTCCATAATTCAGGAATTTCTCGTCTGGTTGATATTCCGGATTTAAATTTTTAGTAGTTAATTTATGCATATATTTCCTCTTATTCAGAGTCAGCATAAATTCAGTCAGCGACATTTTAGCATATATCTATTAAAATACAAAGATTAAAATAGACTCCTAGCATATTGCTTCTGCTGCCTTCATGATGGCATATTTGCCATGTTCGTAAGTAAGTCCGCCCTGGTAGAATACAATATATGGTTCCCTGATAGGACCGTCTGCAGACAATTCTATTGACGAACCGGATATAAATGCACCGCTTGCCATAATAACATTGTCAGAATATCCAGGCATATCATATCCTTCAGGTCTTACGTAGCTGTCTACATAGGATGCTCCCTGTACAGCACCGCAGAATTTATTGATTTTCTCTGCATCATGCAGTGTAATTGCTTCAACAATGCAATGGTGCTTTGAATCTGACGAAGGTGATGTCTCATATCCCAGTTTTTCAAACAGCGATGCTGCAAATACAGCGGATTTAACAGCATTTGCTGTAACGGAAGGAGCCAGGGATAAACCCTGGAAGAAGGATTTTAAGACTCCCAGGGAGCCGCCTACTTCCTTACCCAGTCCCGGGGCTGTAAGCCTGTAAGAGCATCTTTCTATCAGATCCTTTCGTCCGCAAATATATCCGCCCATCGGAGCCAGTCCGCCCCCCGGGTTTTTAATAAGCGATCCGACGCACATATCTGCGCCATGATCTGTAGGTTCGTCATAATCCACGAATTCACCATAGCAATTGTCTACAAATGCTATTAATTCAGGCTTGATCTTCTTGGCAAATGCAATAGCTATTCCTATATGCTCCGGTGCTAATGATAGTCTGTCTCCGTAACCTTTGGAGCGCTGAACATATATAAGCTTAGTATTATCATTTATTGCATCTGCGATTTTTTCATAATCAAATTCCTGACCATTGATCAATTCAACTGCCTTATATGTAATGCCGATTTCTGCAAGTGAACCGGGACATGCAGTGATTCCGATAGATTTTTCCAGGCTGTCATATGGTTTTCCCGTCATGAACAGGATTTCATCTCCGGGAAGAAGCACAGAAGCCAGTCCCAAATACAATGCATGAGTTCCACAGGTGATCTGCGGTCTTACAAGAGCATCCTCCGTATGAAATATGTCACTGTATACCTGCTCCAATTTTTCTCTTCCCAGTTCATTATATCCGTATCCTGAGCTTGCGAAAAAATCAGACTCTGCAACTTTATTTTTTATAAAGCTTTGAAGCACTTTATATTGATTAGCTTCTGATATCGCTTCTATTTCGGCAAAGGTATCCTTCAGTTCTTCCTCGCATTTTTCAGTAAGGTTCAATATTCTACTATCTATATCAGGGTATTTAAACAATTTTCTTCTCCTTTAATATTTCAAACATTTTATTTAACATATCGTCAACATTCGAATAATCTTCGTAATTGAGCCATTTGACATCTCTTTCCCGTTTAAACCATGTGATCTGTCTTTTGGCAAAATGTCTTGTGCCTGATTTTATGAGTTCAGACAATCTTTCAAGTGAGATCTCTCCATTGATATATTTAACAGTTTCCTTATATCCTAACCCCTGCATTGCAATAGAATCAGGCGAAATACCGCTCGCAATAAGACCTTTGACTTCTTCAATCAGACCGTCCCTGATCATAATATCAACTCTCTTATTTATCCGGTCATATATTGTCTGCCTGTCTCTGTTAAGCACAAAGTATGCATAATTATATGCAGCTTTCTTTTGCTGCTGCATACGATTGTGTTCCGATATAGGACTGTTATTTTCATGATAATAATCAAGTGCCCTTATAACACGCTTTATATCATTTTCATGAATCTTCTTGGCTGACTCAGGATCTGCCTGAAGCAGCATATCATGCAGGAAGGCCTTGCCCTTTTCCTGAGCAATAGCCTCTAACTGCTGCCTGTATTTTGTATTTGACTCCTCTTCTGAAAAATCAATGCCATACAGTACAGACTGAATATAAAATCCGGTTCCTCCCACTATTATGGGAATTTTCCCGTCTGATAAAATTTGTTTTATATATTTTTCAGCTCTTATTTTAAATTCATAGACGCTGAATTCCTCATCAGCATCTAATTCATCAATCAGATAATGCTTTATTCCCTTCATTTCATCGGCAGAAGCCTTGGCAGTTCCTATATCAAAATTCTTATACACCTGCATGGAATCTGCACTGATGATCTCGCCGTTTATCATCTGAGCAAGCTTGATAGAAAGTTCAGTTTTCCCGACGGCTGTTGCGCCCGATATAATTATTAGAGGTTCATTTTTCATATAATTCGCTTAAATTTCTTTTCCAGCTCTGTTCTTGACATGGAAATGATGGTCGGCCTTCCGTGGGGACAGTTGTATGGGTTCTCAAGTGATAATAACTCGTCTATAAGCGTATTGGCCTCGGCAAGCGACAGCCTGTTGCCGCCCTTTACTGCAGCTTTGCATGCAGCAGTCGCAACTCTGTCTACAATGATCTCAGGCCCCGACTTAGAAGAAATATCCGACAGATCATCCAGCAGCTCAAGAAATAATATACTATTATCAAGGGAATATAGATCTGTGGGAACGGCGCTGATCATGTACTCACAGCCGCCAAAATGCTCTATTTCAAATCCTAATTCCGTGAAGCTGTTCATATATTTCTTAAGTATATTTTCCTCCTGCTGCGTTAATGTAACGATTATAGAAGGCATAATATGCTGAGAGTAATGTTTATCATTCTTCAGATTATTGATGAATCTCTCGTATAAGACCTTCTCATGTGCTGCGTGCTGATCAATTATAAACATACTGTCATCATATTCTACTATCCAATATGTATCAAATACCTCGCCTACTATTCTGTGATCCTTCCTTGCAGCTTCCGATACAAAATCAGGAATAGCCATTTCAGACTGTTCGTATGGGATATTTTCATTTGCCAGCTTGGATGAAATCGTAACGGTTGAACTTTTATCTTCTGTAAAACTGCTATCATCCGTAACATCTGAGTCTGATGCATCCATATTATCAGCAGCCATGGTATACGACTGCAATGCCGACAGCTGCTCTGTATATGATGAGATATCAGCAGATGGTCTAGGTATATCAGAATTGTCTGAATATCTTCTGCTATAACCTGCCTCTTCCCTTACAATTTTCAGTTTCTTCTGATCGTCAGATAAAAACGACTGCCTTGCTGCAGTTTTCTCAAATGGCTCCGGAACATATTTATCCGGAACCGGCGGCAAGGTATCCGGTTTGGATAGGCTTACAAGTGGAATGTTTTCTCTTCTTGTTATTCTGTTTCTGATAATTTCATAGACAGAATTAAAAACAACTTCATTATTGAAGAATCTGATCTCCATTTTGGAAGGATGTACATTTACATCAACAAGTTCCGGCTCAATATTTATATTAAGCACGGCAAATGGAAATGTGCCCTTCATCTGGTATCCGATATAAGCCTCTTCCAGTGCCTTTTGAATTATCTTATCCTTGATATATCTTCCGTTTATGAAAAAATATTCAAAATTCCTGTTCCCTCTGGCAATCTCCGGTTTTCCGATAAAACCTGATACAGATAACGTCTCATCATTGTCATCAATTTGCAGAAGATTAGCAGTTATATCTCGGCCAAATACCGAATATACAGCATCCTTTAGCGAGCCATTGCCTGAGGTGCTCAGCTTTACAGAACCGTTTGTGACATATTTAAATGCAATCTCGGGATGTGACAGTGCTATTCGCTGTACAATATCCATTACATATCCTGCTTCTGTCTGCGCAGATTTCAGAAATTTCAATCTCGCAGGTGTATTATAAAAAAGATTTTTTACTATAAGCGTTGTTCCGTTTGGCAGTCCGGCTTCTGAAATCGATTCTTCAACTCCGCCATTAATCTTATAAATTACACCTGTCAGATCATCTCTGGTTTTGGTACATAATTCAGTTTGAGAAACTGCTGCTATTGATGATAAGGCTTCACCCCTGAAACCAAGTGTATGAATAAATGCGAGGTCAGATGCATCATTTATTTTGCTTGTAGAATGTCTTAAGAAGGCTATTGCAATCTGATCCTTGGCAATTCCCGAGCCATTATCCGTTATTCTTATCAGAGAAATGCCGCCGTCTTTGATTTCGATTGAGATCGAGGAAGCCCCTGCGTCAATTGCATTTTCAACCAATTCTTTAACAATTGAAGCAGGCCTGTCAACCACCTCGCCGGCAGCTATTTTATCGATCGTATTCTTATCAAGTAACTTTATTGTATTCATATAATATTAATGCATAGTTTGTATTTAGCTGCTCCAGCGCTGGGACGGCACAGTCCACTGTTAAAAATTGTTATCACACATCAGCGAAGGTGTTTTAGGGCAGTGGCTGCACACCGAGGTTTCCAAGCGCAAGATCAGCTTATTTTTACAGCGAAATAGCAGCAACTTTTAATTTCTGAGTAATCTGACCAACCTTGCAATTGGCAGACCTACAATATTAAAATAATCTCCATTTATTTTCTCAACTAAAACCGCCCCATAGCCCTGGATTCCGTAAGAGCCTGCCTTGTCCATTGGCTCAGCGGTATTTATATAATCTTCTATCTCCTGGTCAGTCAATTTGTAGAATGTCACTTCGGTCCTTTCTGAAAATGTCTTCGAAGGACGCCCGTCCAAATAACTTAATGTAACGCCCGTATAAACCTCATGCGTATTGCCAGATAACATCCTCAGCATATTGAAGGCGTTATTATTATCCTTAGGCTTGCCAAGTATGATCCCATCATATGCAACAACTGTATCTGCTCCGATCACAATACTGTCAGCCGGTACATCAGGCAGTTTCTTTATCATTTCCAGCCCTGCCTCACTTTTCCTTCGCGAAAGCTCTTCGACCAATTCGTCAGGCAGTTTAAGATCAGATGATTCATTGCACTGCGGTGAGATTACGGTAAATTCTATGCCAGCCTGATCAAGCAATTCTTTTCTTCTCGGTGATGAGGACGCAAGATAAATATTATTCATTTTTAACCCCTGTTATATAAAATATTTAAGTATTAAGATTGCCCTGTATCTATATTCGAGTGGCTTCTTTTAACAATTAATACATGCCAATGCTACAGATACGTGAACATTTAGTTTTTTATTTAAATTGATAAGCCGTTTTCATAACAATTGCTGCAGTTCATACAACGTATTGATGGCCTCGATTGGCGTTATCTTATCAAGGTTAAGCCCTTTTAGCTTTTGATGCACGATATCGTCAGCTGTTGTTAATACAAACTGACCATTCTTGTCCTGCGGTATACTGTATGATGGCTGCGGCTTATATGTAATGCCGGCGGATTTTTGTGATACAACTGCACCATCCACAATATCAGCACTGGTCAGTTCATTTACAATTTCTTTAGCCCTGTCTGTGATCTCATCAGGAACTCCCGCCAGCCTTGCGACCTGAATACCATAACTTTTATCCGCTCCGCCACGTATGATTTTCCGGAGGAAAATTATATCATCACCCTGTTCTTTTACGCTGATGCAATAGTTTTTAACACCGTCTATCGTTCCCTCCAGCTCTGTAAGTTCATGATAATGTGTTGAGAAGAATGTCTTAGCTCCGCATTTTGATCTATTTGCAATATATTCAACAACCGCCCATGCGATGCTTAGGCCGTCATAGGTGCTGGTTCCTCTTCCGATCTCATCAAGGATCACAAGAGAATTGGCAGTTGCATTTCGAAGAATATTTGCAACCTCTGTCATCTCTACCATGAATGTACTCTGACCGCTAGCCAGATCATCAGAAGCTCCTACACGGGTAAATATTCTGTCGCATGCTGAAATATTAGCTTCTGCTGCAGGAACAAAGCTGCCAACACAGGCCATAAGGACTATAAGTGCCAGCTGCCTCATGTAAGTGGACTTACCCGCCATATTAGGACCTGTGATTATGCTTACACGATTTTCTTCCTGGTCGGCAAATGTATCATTCGGAATAAACTGCCCGTCGCCGATCATTGCTTCAACGACCGGATGTCTGCCGTCTCTTATATCTATGATTCCTTTTGAATTAATATTTGGTCTTACATAT
Organism: Bacteroidaceae bacterium; assembly: GCA_963589005.1. Classification (GTDB taxonomy): domain Bacteria; phylum Bacillota; class Clostridia; order Lachnospirales; family Lachnospiraceae; genus RGIG5612. Next base: position 22,972 of record CAVAJR010000006.1, read on the forward strand.
CTGTTGTGTTCGGCAACATATGCAAGGGAACAAAAGGCATCAATCTGAGAGATTGCCCTGGCTGTCAGCTGAATTCTGCCTACCTGTGCTGCTATTGTATCTCTGATCTCTGTAAAGATATCATATTCCAGTGAAAATAATTTTTCCTCCGCACCTAATATAACGCCTTCCAGTTCCTTTAATTCATCAGTGATATATCGTTCGGCATTAACTAAGGTCTGCTTGCGTATATACCTGTCAGGAACCATATTTTTAAAGGAATTAGTTACTTCAATGTAATATCCAAATACCTTGTTATATCTGATTCTCAGAGATTTTATCCCTGTTGCTTCCCTTTCCTTTTCTTCTATCTGCGAGAGCCAGTTTTTGCCTTCTACCTTAGAATTACGAAGCATGTCGATCTTCTCTGAATAACCATTTTTAATAATTCCGCCATCTTTTATGGTGATGGGAGCATCTTCAGTAATTGAATCATCTATTAATTTATATAAGTCCTCCAGGCAGTCAAGATCATTATAGATCGACTTCAGCAGCTCACAGTTAAATCCTTTCAGGATCCTCTTAATATGCGGAAGCATTTCAAGGGAATTCTTAAAGGCAATAAGATCCCTGGGATTGGCTGATTTATATGATATCTTGGCAAGGAGTCGCTCAAGGTCATAGATCGGATTAAGGTATTCTCTTAATTCATCCCTGTCAATGAGTATAGAATTAAGCTCCTCTATTGCATCCTGTCGTCTTATGATTTCGTCAGTGTCAATAAGAGGCTGCTCTATAAATGATCTTAACAGTCTGGCACCCATTGCTGTCTTGGTTTTATCCAGCACCCACAGCAGTGAACCTTTTTTATTCTTTTCACGCATGGTCTCAACTAATTCGAGATTTCTTCTTGTAGCATGATCAATGATCATATATTTATTCGTCGAATAGGTTGTAATCCTGCTCAAAAATTCCAGACTTGTTTTTTGAGTTTCATAGAGATATTTAAGCAATGCTCCTACACACGGAACAGTGCCTGAAAATTCCTGAAGCCCCAACCCTGCCAGATCGATCACATTAAAATGTTTTTTTATAATTTCTTCGCAGCTGGCTATTTCAAAATAAGAATCCTGAAGATTGTAACAGGTAATACCTAATTTATCCTTCAAGTAATCAAAATCTACCGGTGCCATCATAAATGCATGATTAGAAATGATTTCCGCAACAGGAAATTTATTAATTTCATCCATAAGGACTGATGCGCTGTCAATCTGCGTTGTAAGAAAATCCCCTGTTGTTATATCTACAAATGCAATGGCATAATATTCTGCCGCATAATAGATACACATAAGATAATTATTCTTGCTCTCATCCAGCGCCATGCTGTTTAGATTGGTACCTGGCGTAACAACCTTGATCACTTCTCTTTTTACAATTCCCTTGGCAAGCTTCGGATCTTCTACCTGCTCGGCAATTGCAACTTTATATCCCTTGGAAACCAATCTGTTCAGATATGAATCTACAGCATGAAAAGGAACGCCGCACATCGGCGCCCGCTCCTCTAATCCGCAATCCTTGCCTGTAAGCGTGATTTCAAGTTCTCTTGATGCGGTAAGCGCATCATCGAAGAACATCTCATAGAAATCTCCCAAACGGTAAAATAAAATGCAGTCATTATATTGCTTTTTAGTCTCAAGATATTGAGACATCATCGGCGATAGTGCCATAATAATAAAAACCTCTTGCTTCGTCTAAATGAACATTTACAATTTTTCCGATAAGGTCGCTGCTGCCCTTCAGATGAACAGTACTGTTATTGGACAGTTTGCCTGTAACAAGCGTGCTGTCTTTGCTGTTAACATCTTCAATCAGTACAGGAAGAACCTGACCTTCATACTTTTTCGTCTGTTCTCTTGAGATCTCGGTAACGAGATTTAATAACCTGTTAAATCTCTCATCAACAACTTCCTTTGGGATCTGATCCTCCATGGCAGCTGCCTTTGTTCCGGATCTCTTAGAGTAAATGAAGGTAAATGCACTGTCGTACTTAACCTTCTTAACAACATCCAGAGTTTCAAGAAAATCTTCTTCAGTTTCACCCGGATAACCTACGATAATATCCGTTGTAATGGATACGCCGGGTATTTGTCTTCTGATCTTCTCTGCCAGCGCCAGATAGTCTTCCTTATCATAATGCCTGTTCATTTCCTTTAGGATACGGCTGCTTCCTGACTGCAGCGGCAGATGAACATGTCTGCATATTTTAGGATTATCACGAATGACCTCGATCAGTTCATCTGACAGATCCTTGGGATGGGAAGTCATAAACCTGACTCTTTCAATGCCCTCGATTTCTGAAACCCTTTTAAGAAGCTGCGGAAATGAGATCTCTGCCTTGTAGGAATTTACATTCTGTCCCAACAGCATGACCTCTATTACGCCCTCTTTGGCCAGCTGTCTGACTTCATTAATTATCTCCTCCGGACATCTGCTTCTCTCTCTTCCCCTTACATATGGCACAATACAATAACTGCAGAAATTATTGCAGCCAAACATAATATTTACACCACATTTAAAGGAGAATTTTCGGGAGGACGGAAGATTTTCAACAATTTTATCTGTTCCCTTTAAGATTTCCGTCTGATTTTCATCTTTTACAAAATAGAGGAAAAGAAGCTCTGCCAATTTATATATATTGTGGGTTCCAAAGATGATATTTACATGTCTGTAGCTTTTTTTGATAACTGCAACTACATGCTCCTCCTGCATCATGCAGCCGCATAATGCAATTACCATTTCCGGATTTTTCTTCTTGATCGTCTTCAGAACTCCGAGTCTTCCGTATACGCGTTCATTCGCGTTTTCTCTTACTGTGCATGTATTATATAGTACAAAATCCGAATTCTCATCGTCTGACTCATGATATCCTATGTCAAGAAGTATCCCGAGAAGTTTTTCGGAATCCTTGGCATTCATCTGGCATCCAAATGTATTGATGCAGCATGTAAGAGGTCTTCCCAGTGCAGCGGCTTTTTCAGCTACGATCCTCCTGCACTCTTTCACAAAAAAATATTGTCTCTCAGGCTCATTACATGGAGCCTCATCTAGTATATTCTGTATTAAATCAATATCCATAATAATCTTTGTTTGAATTGAAATGCATGCAGCAAAAACAATCCTTATAAACAATAATCCAAGGTGTCAATAAACTTAATAATAAATAAAATATGCATCGTTAAGCTTGCATGAAAGAAAATACATCTTCTTTTCCTGCAATAAGAGGTTTAATTTAGGGTATGAATAAATCTTCATATATTTGCCGTCAAATGAGGATAGAATAAATATTTCTCCTATCTGCTCCTCGAATACAGCATCATAGAAAGTTATGTCAATTTCAGCCTTTTTTAAATTAACGAAATTTATATTGTTGTCAGATTTCTTTCTTACATAAGGAATGTTGTCAATAACATATGTTATGTATATATCAGAAAAGTCTATACCCTTAATGTTATATTCAAATCTTTCAGCTGTATTATAATTATAAAATACACATTTCGTCGTATTTTTTTCTGTATTCATAACACAGAAATGGATATAATCGCCTGTTACCCGCGGTCTTATTATATGGCTGTCAAGATAAGAAGATTCTATCAGTTCCATATCTACAGAATCAGTCGCAAGCGTGATATCTGCAATGAATTTGGCAGCAGTTGTAATCTGAACACTTTCAATAAAGGCTTCATCCTTATATGTAGGATTTAATCTGTCATCCTCCAGATATGAATATCCGGTCTTGATCATTATTTTATTGTCAGAAATAGGAATAATGATATCAATGCCGTTATTTAAAAAATTAGTCTCCGTTACAGATGTTTCTTTATACGTCTCTACATTATACAAGGATAAGCTGAACTCAATATTGCCCAGCATATTTTCACTTGCCTCTGTATGCTGGATCTCTCCCTGAAGCAGAATCGTTGTTTCTGTCAATATGAAGACCTTAACTCTCTTGCTTCGTTCCAAAACAGCATGGTTATCAATAAATGTACATATCGTAGTCTGGGTATCTGTGCTGATGACATATTTGATTATTGAAAATTCAATACGTTCCTCATCTAATTGCACATATGAGGCAAAATATATATCCTTACTGTTCCATATGCAATTAATGATTTCAACTGCATCGCTTTTCTTCTGATTAGGAAGAATCTCCCTGACCAGATTTTTATCCGGATTATAGAGCTGAATATGATACAGGTTTCTATTGCTTATATCATGATAATATTCGGCTATATAATTGCCTGCCGCGGATATGCTATATAAATTCTCTTTGTAGCTGATTAATGAAATATCCATAACCTGTGAAGTTTAGCATAATATAATATATGTGTCAAAAGACATCAGACACCCTTGTAACATGCATATATTTTCTCGAATATTTTTATGCCGTCTATTGCAGCACTGGTGATTCCGCCTGCATATCCAGCGCCCTCACCGGCAGGATATATGCCACATATATTTGCCTCCAGTTCATCATTTCTGATGATTCTTATAGGAGATGATGTTCTGGTTTCAATTGCAGAAAGAATAACATCGGGATCATCAAAATCCTTGATCTTATGTGCAAATATATGCATTGCCTCACTGATATTCTTCGAGATATATTCAGGAAGAATATTATTGATATTTCCTGTTGCCGTGAGTCCTTTATGTACTGGCTTTATGGAGCCAAATTCACTTGTCGGAATATTATTCTCAAAATCGATCAAACGCTGGCTTACAATCCTGCCATTGCCTTCATTGTAAGTTCTTCGTTCAAGTTCGCGCTGAAATCCGATATTTTCCATAGGATCCTCAGACGGACTGACTGCCATGACTATTGCCGAATTGGCATTTTGAGAATCTCGTCCGGAATAACTCATGCCGTTAACGCATACAT
>CAVAJR010000006.1:27899-100905 GCA_963589005.1 Bacteroidaceae bacterium
ACCCGGTTCTGAGGATGAATTAACTACATATCCTCCGGGACACATACAAAATGAATATATGCTGCTTCCGTCAGCTGTTTTGCATACGAGCTTGTAATCAGCAGCAGGCAGCAGATCCTTCGGAACATTACCATATTGAGACTTATTTATCATTGTCTGAGGATGTTCCACCCGAAGTCCCACGGCAAATGCCTTTGCCTCAACCGATAATCCGGATTCTCTTATAATATATTCAAATGTATCTCTTGCTGAATGCCCTATTGCAAGAACAACAATATCAGCCGGAATAAACCGTCCGTCTGTAAGGAAGATGCCTTTTATTGCTCCGTCAGCAACATCAAATTTCTTAAAACAGGAATTGAATCTGAATTCTCCGCCATGGTTTATTATAAACTTTCTCATATTTGAGACAATAGTCATAAGTACATCCGTACCCAGATGAGGTTTATTAATATACAAGATCTCTGAAGGAGCACCATTATCGATAAAGGTCTCAAGTACGAGATTATTCCGCCCCAGGGGATCATTTACACCGGTATTTAATTTGCCGTCGGAAAATGTTCCCGCTCCGCCTTCACCGAACTGTATATTGCTGTTTGGATTAAGTTCTCCTGTATTCCAGAAATTTTCTACTGTCTTAATACGTTCTTCGACACATTCACCGCGCTCGATAACTATTGGTTTATAGCCTTCCTTTGCAAGAAAATAAGCACAAAAAAGCCCGGCAGGACCGCTTCCGATTATAACAGGACGATGCTGCAGTTTCTGTGTGCCCTGCTCAGGATAAGTATATTTTTTATTTTTCGATTTGCTTATGTTGGCATTGTGATTTTTCTTTAATATAAGCTCTTCACATGACACATCTGCATCTATTGTATATACAAAGAAAATATTTGACTTATCCCTGGCATCGATGGATTTTTTTATGATAACAAAATCAAGAAGCTTTACATCAGAAATGTTAAGCTTCTTGACTATAGCTCTTCTTAAATCCTCCTGAGAATGATTTAAGCCTAATTTTATTTGATTAATCCTGATCATATCATAATATCAAAGACTGACGAGTCTTAAGTGCTTTGCCGCAGATGGCAGCCGTACTAAACGCCCATTGCAGATTGTATCCGCCGCAGATTCCGTTAACATCAAGTACCTCTCCTGCGAAAAATAATCCTTTTACGATTGTAGACTCCATCGTATCCGGGTTGACCTGATCCGTAAATACGCCTCCGGCTGTTGTCTGTGCATTTTCAAATGGCATTAGTTCATATGGATGAACCTGGAACAGTTTTATAACCCTTGCCAGCGCCAGGCACATGGCATCAACAGACGAATTATCCCTGGAATACGAATACTGACGCATAACGGCAGATACAACATTCTTATTGAGAAGCCCTATCAGCATCCTGTCATAAGGTTTTACCTCTTTGTTCTTGCCCGGAATAAGCTGGAAATTCTTGTACAAGATATTAACAAGATCATACATTGCAATATCAGGAAGAAAATCGATAGTAATTACAGGCTGTTCACCTATAGACAGCATATATCCGATAATTGAGGAAATCTGAAATGTCGGAATTCCTGATATACCATAATCCGTAAACTGAATATTGCCCTGAACGCTTATGTTCTGCTGTCCTGCAGAAAATGTCAGTCTGCCATCAGTTCTGGTTCCTTTCAGATATTTGAATATATTGTCCGAGCATCTGATTCCGCACAGTGCCGGAATCGGGTCAATTATCTCATGCCCGAATACTTCCGCCATCTTGTATCCGCTTCCGTCATTGCCTGTAGCTGCACCGGACATACCTCCTGTGGCAATAACCAGGTTGTTGCATTCGTACCTTGAATCAACAATAAATCTGGAATCTTTTTTCTTGGTAATAGTCTTAACATCATGTCCGGTAACAATTTCAATGCCCAGATCTTCACACCTGCATTTAAGAAGTTCCAGAACCGATGCTGCCTGTTCTGATTTCGGATAAATGTATCCGTTTTTATCCGTGCATAAAAGTCCCATATCTGCGAAGAAGTTTATCGTATCCATGCAGTCAAACTGAGACAAAACCTCCGTATAAAAAGAGGGATCACCCGATGTCATGTAAGGGATCAATCCTTCAGGATTGCTGTCGAAAAGACTGACCGTTGCATTAACATTAGTCAAATTGCAGCGGCCATTACCAGTCGATAAAATCTTTTTACCGACCATATTATTATGTTCCAGTATAAGAATCGTATTATTTTCTGTCTTTGATTGAAGGGCGGTGCATAAACCTGATGCACCGCCTCCAATAATTATAATATCATAAAACATTTATTTTATTCTTCATCCTTTGTCTGACGAGCAGCTACCTCTCTTTGCTGAACATCAGCCGGAGCCTGCTCATAACGTGAGAATTCATACTCGAAATCGCCATATCCGCCTGTCATAGAACGAAGGTCAGTGTTGTATCCGTAGAGTTCTGACATAGGGATGTCAGCCTCGATGATCGTTCTTCCGAGATCTGTAGGATTCATACCGAGTACACGTCCTCTTCTCTTGTTAAGATCTCCCATAACATCGCCTGTAAACTCATTAGGAACAGTAACCTTAAGTGATGCGATAGGCTCAAGGAGGATAGGACCAGCCTCTAAAAAGCCCTTCTTAAATGCCAGGGTTGCTGCCATCTTAAATGACATTTCATTAGAATCAACCGGATGATAAGAACCATCAATAAGAGTTGCCTTAACACCAACTACAGGGTAGTTAGCCAGAGGTCCCCTCTGAACACATTCCTGAATACCCTTCTCAACAGCCGGGAAGAAGTTCTTAGGAACGGATCCGCCGAAGATCTTCTCTTCAAATACATAAGGCGTTTCAAGATCGTTAGACGGTTCAAAGATCATCTTAACATGTCCGTACTGTCCATGTCCGCCGGACTGTTTCTTGTGCTTGCCTTCCACTTCTGCAGACTTCTTAATGGTCTCGCGGAATGGGAATGCCGGTTTATCAAGTATGATTTCAACCTTATATTTTTCTTTCATCTTAGATGCAACAACATCAAGCTGCTGATCGCCGATTCCGTAGATAAGGCTCTGCTTGTTTTCTTCATCAGCAACAACCTTAAGTGTCTTATCTTCTGCACATAGCTTAGCAAGTGCCTGGGAGATCTTGTCTTCCTCACCTTTATTTGCTGCATAGTATTTCTTGTATGTATACGGTTTAGCATATACGAATTTATACAGACTGATAGGATATTCCTTTCTGCATAACGTATCGCCCGTCTTAGCCAATTCAAGCTTGCCTATTGCTCCGATATCGCCAGGCTGAAGTTCCTTAACTTCCTCTACATTCTTGCCTCTCATAATATAGAGTTTAGCGATCTTCTCACTCTGGTCAGATTCAGCATTATATAAAGTATCATCTGATTTAAGAACGCCTGAATAAACCTTAACAAGTGAATATTTGCCGATGAACGGATCCATGATAGTCTTGAATACATATGCTGCAAGCGGTCCTTCAGGATCACATTTGCTTTCAAATATTGTATCATTCTTAAGGTCATTGCCGGTCTTAAGCGTCGGTGAATCAGCAGGACATGGCAAATATTTCTTAATTGCTCTCATAAGACTTGCTGCACCGAAGTTCTTAGTAGAAGCACCAACCAAAATAGGAACACAGTCGCCGGTTGTAACGGATGCATGAAGTGTTGATATGATCTCTTCTTCAGTAAATTCTTCTCCTGCGAAGAATTTCTCCATCAATTCCTCAGATGTACCGGCAATACTCTCCATAACGCCTTCACGTACATTGTCTGTATCAGCCTGAAGATCTGCAGGAATAGCGCATTCATCGAATGTACCGTCTTCTTTATATAAAAATGCCTGTTTCTTAATTACATCTACGAAGCCCTTAAGCTCTCCGTTTTCCTTGATAGGGATCTGGAACGGTGCGATCTTGATGCCGAATTTTGCTCTTAAATCCTGTGTGATCTTAATATAATCAGCGTTAGGATCGTCCATGCCGGAAACATATATAATTCTAGGAACATCGAATTTCTCACAAAATGCCCATGCCTTAACAGCACCAACCTCTACTCCTGATTTAGCATTAACAACAATAACTGCTCCGTCGCATACGCTGAGCCCGTCATTTATAGCTCCTACGAAATCAAAATAACCCGGTGTATCCAGTATATTAATTTTTACGCCATCAAATTCAACAGGAATTACCGTTGAATTAATTGAGAATTTTCTTTTTATCTCCTCTTTATCGAAGTCTGAAATAGTATTGCCATCATTAATATTTCCCATTCTGGAAATAACACCCGATGAATAAGCCATTGCCTCCGCTAATGTTGACTTACCAGATCCGCCGTGTCCCAATAATACAACGTCTCTGATGTCTGCTGTCTTATAAACATTCATGAAAAATACCTCCAAAAATTATTTCAAATGTTTTCAACAAAATTTTACTAGAAAAAAGCCTTGTTTTCAAGTTGTACAAAAAATATTTATATTGACAAAGAAATATGATTATTATAACATAAAGGCGAACATTAGTTCGTATCTGGCTAAAGGAGATAGAAATGGATAATAGTGAGAAGAAGAAGGCATTAGAAGCAGCAATAAATAAAATCGAGAAGGATTATGGCAAGGGTTCAGTGATGAAACTGGGCGATAAGAGTGCCATGGATATTGACACCATTCCTACCGGTTCCATCAGTCTTGATAAAGCTCTGGGCGTAGGCGGCATTCCTAAGGGAAGGATTATTGAGATTTACGGACCCGAAGCCAGCGGCAAGACTACTCTCGCTCTTCACATTGTTGCAGAAGTTCAGAAGTCCGGAGGAATTGCCGGATTCATAGATGCAGAGCATGCTCTTGATCCTAAATATGCCAGAGATATAGGCGTTGATGTTGATAATCTGTATATTTCACAGCCGGATTACGGTGAGCAGGGATTAGAGATCTGTGAAACAATGGTTCGTTCCGGTGCAGTTGATATTATTGTTGTAGACTCAGTTGCAGCACTGGTTCCTAAGCATGAGATTGAAGGCGAAATGGGTGAGGCTACTGTAGGTGCACAGGCCAGACTGATGAGCCAGGCCTTAAGAAAACTGACAGCCGTCGCTAATAAGACAGGCTGCTCTATTATTTTTATCAATCAGCTTCGTGAAAAGATCGGAGTATTTTACGGACCATCAGAAACAACGACCGGAGGCAGGGCTCTTAAGTTCTATGCATCTGTAAGGATTGATATCAGAAGGATCGAATCTATCAAGCAAGCCGGTGACGTCATAGGCAACAGAGTCAGAGCCAAGGTTGTTAAGAACAAGGTTGCTCCGCCGTTCAGAGAGGCTGAATTCGATATTATTTTCGGGGAGGGCATCTCAGCTGTAGGAGATATCCTTGATATGGCTGTTAAGTTCGATATCATTAATAAGTCCGGAGCATGGTTCTCATATAATGGCGAGAAGATCGGTCAGGGTCGTGAAAATGCCAAGAATTATATTAAATCCAATCCTGAATTCTTCGCTGCACTTGATAAAGCAGTCCGCGACAAGATGGGATTTAACGGACCTGTTGATGATGAAACTCCTGATGTTCAGGATAATTCGGACGATGATTTTCTTGCCGCATATGGTCTAGCTGAAACCAATCCTGATGATCTGGATTTAGATTGATCAAAAGTAAGTCGTCAGGCTGATTACTATACCAATAATCCTGATGATACGTATTTAGATTAAATAAGGGGACAGCCACACTGAATAAGTCAGTGCGGCAATCCCCTTATTTTTATGGATAATATTCAGGCCTTTTGTTATCTCTTGCTTTGGATTGATTTCTGTCAAAACGGTAAGCAATATTGCTGCAAGCTATCATATGACCTTTAGATGGGTTCTTTAAGTTAACTTTTGACAAAACCCTTGCTTAGTACCTCGATTACGGTTATTTAGGAATAACAGGAAGTAATATTCTTGATGGATGTTTACCATCTCTGTATATCTTATGAAGAACCGTTGCATTTCTGCAAATATGATAAGGAATATATTCTGTATCACATACGCAGCATGCTCCATCAGGTAAGTCAAGACATGAGATCTCTACACATATCCTGTGCCCTGCTTTGAATGTATGGCATACTGACATAACCTCAATGTTATATTCGTTGATCTCTCCAGGAACAACTTTCTTTTCAGCTTCCTTGGTTAATTTATGCCATGGTTTGTAAGGAGTAGATCTTTCTTCATCAAGTTCACGCATCGAAGCCTTAAGCATTCCTTTGGTAAGGTATTTCTCCGGCAGATCCGGAATCTCCCATTCACCTTTTCGTCCTGTTCTGTCCGAACAATCAGGACCCAGATCCTTAAGAGTTACGAACCAATTAGTATCATCACTATCTAATGAGGCCCAGAATTTTGCTGAAATAGGTCCGGCTATTGTTACATCCTCCGACAGCGGATCCGTCACATATCTTACTTTTTCAATCTTGTTTGTAAGTGTTGGCTGCATCTGAACAAATGCATCCGGTTCATTTGCACCATCAAATGCATCCGGATCAATTGGTTCAGTACGCAGTCTCTCCCAGCAGTCGAAATAAAGTGGTGTCCAGCATGTTTCCGGTACCGGCCAATTATCGGCATATCTCCATTTATTTTCACCTGTAACCCAATATCTTACCGGCGGTTCATCCATTACGCCTGTGTCTATGCCCTTTAACCAATAATCATACCATTTCATCATTTCATTATGGATCGCCAGGTTATGGTATGGGCGTTCCTGATGTGCCGGTCCTGTCAGCAGCATTTTCTTAGGTGCATTTTCCAGCTCTTCAAACAGATTCTGTGCTCCTTGCCAATGAAAATGATAATCAATTGCATACTGACCAGAACCTGTATAGACAGGAATATTTATACCCTTCTTTTTCATTTCAGCCATTGGCTGCCATTGAGCCGGAACATCATAAGGATAAATCAGTGCAGGATAGAATAAACCTAAAGGATTGGACTGACCTTTTTGAGTAAGGATATTATAAATGTTCTTATACATCTTATAATCCGGATTATTCATTGCCTGCTCCCATAATGCCTGCTCATTTTCCGGAAGCTCAGGAGGAGTGCTTCTGACCATATGATCTACGCTCATATGATCTAAATGGTAAAATAAAGTATTAAACACTCCGCCCAGGTGTATTTCTCTGAAAAATCCATAGAATGATCCCGGATCTAACGGGAATATTGCTTTAAGATGAGGCGGCTGGCTTAATGCGGCCATGATCTGATTAAGACCAAAATTAGAAAGTCCGCACATGCCTATATTGCCGTCACACCATTCCTGTGCAGCCATCCACTCGATCAGGTCATAATGATCCCATCTGGCGTCTAAGGCAGTTCCATGACCTGATTTGCCGGCGCCTCTTGCCTGGGCAATCACATGAACATAACCTCTGGAGGTTATAAACTTTGTGTCGCCTGATTCGATATTGCCAAACCAGAAATGTGACCATGATGGCTGAGATGGCATAGAAGCTGTATAGTCTGCATCTAGCAGGTCCTTATTATGCTGTCCAAAGGACAGAAGCGCTGGAAATGGTCCATCTCCATCAGGAAGATATATATCAATGCATAACTTCTCGCCGTCTCGCATTTCAACATATACATCTTTTTTGCTTACCATATTGTGGTACAGCACAGGAGCCTTGTATTCCTTAAATTCCTTATACTTGCTCATTATAAATTCCCCTATCTTGTAATATATTTTGTATGAAGAAGTTTATGTGCCTCTTCACTTCCCGGATATCCCAGGTATTCATCATATAATTTTATAACTGCCGGATTTTCGTGAGATCTGCGGATGGTGCTGCTCAGATCATTTTTATATAATGCCTGTGCACGTTTTTCGAGCACGTTGCAATTAACCAGTTCTCCTGCTGTATGATGAGGCTGACCTCCGCCATTAATACAGCCGCCCGGACATGCCATAATCTCAATAAACTGATAATCTGCTTCACCGCTTTTTACGCGAGACAGCAGCATATTTGCATTGGCAAGTCCTGAAACAACTGCTACTTTTATAATCTGTCCACTCACCTCATACGAAGCCTCCTTTACTCCTGACAGTCCTCTTACATCTGTGAATTCAAGATTCTCCAGAACATTTCCTGTTATTTTTTCTACAGCTGTACGAAGTGCAGCTTCCATAACTCCGCCTGTTACTCCGAAGATAACGCCGGCTCCTGTACCTTCACCGACAGGTTCATCAAATGGTTCATTGGCAAATGCCGCAAGCTGAATGTCAGCATCCTTAAGCATTATGCCCAATTCGTTTGTTGTAAGTACAAAATCAATATCATTGACTCCTGTACCTGCTTCATAATCTCTTGTAATCTCGAATTTCTTAGCAGTACATGGCATAAAACTTACAACCACAATATCTTTTTCTGACAAATTGAACTTTTTAGCACAATATGACTTGATCACTGCTCCCATCATCTGCTGAGGGGATTTGCAGCTTGAAATATTCTCTAACATGTCAGGATAAAAATGCTCAGCATATTTTATCCATCCCGGACAGCAGGAGGTAATAAGCGGAAGGACCCCATCATTTTGAATTCTGTCAATAAATTCATTAGCCTCCTCTGCTATGCATAAATCCGCTGAGAATTTTGTATCAAATACTTTATCAAAGCCCAGCTCTCTGATTGCTGCTGAAAGACGACCTTCAAAATCTATTCCCACAGGAAACTCAAAGCTTTCGCCAATAGAAGCTCTGACTGCCGGAGCAACCTGGGCAACAACAAACTTTTTAGGATCAGCTATAGCCTCTTTAACTTCATTTATTGAATTCTTCTCATGTAATGCGCCAACCGGACAGACAGCAACACATTGTCCGCAGTTTACACAGCTTGCAGCAGCAAGTCCCATTGGGGATGACGGCTTAATAATTGCATCAAGTCCGTTTCCTGTAGCAGCAATTGCCGAAACTGCCTGCTTTTTGGCACATACATTAATACATCTCTTGCATCTGATGCACTTATTATTATCCCTGACGAGAACTATTGATGAGGTATCTATTTCCTCTAACTCTTCCTTCGGAAGGCTCGGTTCGTCTCTGAATCCGTATTCATGCAATAAGTTTTGAAGTTCGCATGTTTCTGAGCGCATGCAATTAATGCAGTCCTTATGATGTTTGCTTAAAATTTTGGATAAGGCTTCTTTCCTCAGACCTACAACCTTATCTGTCATTGTCTCGATGTGCATTCCTTCGTAAACTCTGGCAACAGATGCATTTACAACTTCTCCGTCTGCTTCTACTATGCAGACACCGCTCTCATCTATATCATTTATTCCCTTGAGATAATACAATGTCGGGATCCATACCTGCCTGAATTCCTGTTTTAATTTTTGTGTTTCATGAGCTGCAGCAAGAATAGTAATTCCCTTGGTAACAGAGTAATCTCTTCCATTAAATTTTATATTAACATTAGCCATAATTTTCCTCCTGTACCATTATTGCATTGCTGCCATTTTCTTCTTTAATTCAATCATTTCCATAGCCAATGGGTTGTCCGGCGTATAAAATTCTTCATGATGTCCCTCCGGTATCGTATAGCCCTCAGGTCTTATGCCATATCTCCACATAGGAATATCTTCTGTGAATAATTCCATTTGCCCGTCCTTACCCATTTTCAGGTTTATCCATTTTAGCCAATTCTTATCATCATGCTCCGGATAATCCACTCTGAAATGCGGATACATCTGTCCACGTGATTCATGACGCTCCAGCGCTGCTCTGAATACCATTTCCAGGCAAAGTAACGTATCTGCTGCTTCCAAACATTTTGCCAGTGTATGAGGATCATCTGCTGTAAGCTCAGGGATTATTTCTTTCATCTCCTCCACATCCTGAAGGACCGACTTAATGCTTTCCTCAGATTTAGCAAGAAGTTTATCTACCTGGAATATATAACGTTCGATCTTGTCAAATATTTCTTTAGGTTTATGGTTTGAATTTCTGTTAAGAGGAGCAAATATTTTCTCTTTATATTCTTTGATCTGCTCTATCCTAAGGTCGTCAAATGATGCCTCTGCAGCATATTTTGCAATACTTGTGCCAGCCATCATTCCGGTTGTAACTGCATTTCCTACTCCGTCTCCACGAGTCCAGCCAAAATATGCACAGCCTTGCGTACTTACCTTGCCAGGTGCCCATAAGCCCTCAACATCTGTCCTGTATTCGGTATCAACCTTTACCGGTTCTACCTGAAGAACCATCTTTATCGTTGTTTCCGGCTGTAATCCTATATCGCCGCATGCTCTTGCAGTTGTCTTGAATACGTGCTCTTCCCATTCAATCTTATCTTTAAGCATACGCATCTCGCTGGAATGATCCTGACCGCCTATGATTTTTCTTACTTCATCCGGATGCTCCAGGTCGCACCAAATAGGGCCATTACCGAGTTTAACTTCTTCCAGCATACCCAGCACAAGCCTTGTATCCACCTCCATTAAAGGTGCTTTTCCGCAATATTTGTCTTTAAGATTTTCACCCTTGCCATTGAAGATGATATTGAATCCGCCGTAAATCGGAGTGTTATTCTTTTTAAATACAATGTCTGTCTGAGTTGAGAATTCAACATTTCTCATTACGGCACCGGCACGGTAAGCTGCGCCTACGCCTGTTCCGTATCCCATAAATTCAAGGCCGATCTTCTTGAAATGACAGCCTTGTGTTGCCATCGCAGTTGCCTTCGAATGGAATATATGGCATATGCCCTTCTCCATATCAAAGCCTATCGCTCCGATAACTTTACCGCTGCTGCTTGTAAGAAATTCGAAAATATTAATATGATTAAGTAATCTGATTCCAAGCTCTAAAGCCTTATTTCTTAATGAAACGCAGGCATGTATCTCTATACCGGCTGCTGAAAAAACTCCCGGTATCATATCAAACGGTTCAACATCACCATTCTCATTTACGGATACCTTTATTCCGCAATGGTGTGCATAATCAATGCATTCCTTGTGTACTTCAAGATATTTAAGAAGAAATTCCTGGTCATTTAAAAATTCCGTTTGTGAATTAACCAGATATCCCAGTGCCTTTGGAAGTGATCCCGGAGCCTTGGATGTTGCCCTTATACCGTTTCCAGCCTTCGTAGACTGACCGGCCCAGCCGATTATTGTTCTGTCGACAACGAGAATATCCAGATCAGGATTGGTTTCCTTTGCTTTGATTGCTGTAACAAGTCCGCCCATACCTCCGCCGACTATTAAAACATCAGAAGTATAGAGTTTGCCATATTCCTTAATATCGTTCATATCATAACGCTCCTTTCGCTTCTTTGTCTTTAATAAGTCCGGCACTGTAATATAACGGATCAACCTGTAATGTTGATATTGGATAAATATCAATAACATTGTTCAGACAATCCATCTCGCACTGAAGGCAGATTACACACTCATCCGGATATTTTGGGTAAGCATGTCTGTTTTTTTCATCCCACTGCCATACATTTTCGATGCATCTGCGAATACATCTTTTACATCCACAGCATCTGTCCGTATCTACTACGAACTTAACGCTCTGCTGTTGTCCCATGTTGGTAACAATCATTTTCAATCTCCTCCTTACTTTTGTTCATTGCAACTACATTTCCCCTTAGTAATATTTTATCAGAACAGACTTTTTATTCTTTGGTATCAGACAGCACAAATAATTTGATTATTTGTGCACTGGCGCACAATAACTATCCGTGATAAAATTTATGCATTATCAAAAGAAACAATAACAACAGGTTTTAATTTATTTGACAATCATCTTACATGGCGGTAAGAAAACCTGAATGTTTGGGTATGGCTTCGATTTGTTTGAAAATCACTGTTGTTGACAGTAACGAATATATGTAACAGCAATTAAGGAATTACAAATATGTTTATAGAATTATCAAATATCCAGGAACTTTTTGCGGATTGCAAAACATTTTTACAGGACAGCAAACCATCTCACTGTCTTATCGGTTATCAATTTCTGCACAATGACTATGCATTATACAACTCACATATTCTGTATATTGCTCATGACATTTCAGAAATTTCCAAAATCACAGCGCCTTGTACTATGCATATTCTTGTGATCAGTAAGGATATTGACGAGGCCAAGTCAGCTTGCGCTTCTTTAAATGAAAAAATTCATTTGTTGGCAGCAGAAACTGATGATGCTACATATGCAATTTACAAAATTCAGAATTTCTTTGACAGCAGATGCGGACTTGGACTTTTTTCCGAAAGCATACTGGAGATTTTGTTCTATGAAGGCGGTATACAAGCCATGGTTGATAAGGCTATTTCCGTATTCCAAAATCCTATATGCGTATTTGATGCAGGATTTCATTTAATTGCTGCAAACTGGGAGGAAGCATCAAAAACAGAACATGGCCGCCGAATGATAGAAAACGGAGGTTTTACAGAAGAAGAATTCGAGATTATAAATCACGAGCATATACATGCACGGATCAAAAAAAGCGAGACGCCCATCCGTACTTCCCATGCAGGACTTGGATATGAGCAGATGATCTGCATAATAAATACAAAAAAAGATGTGGGGCATATTGTAATAAATGCAATCAACAGACCATTTACCGAAGAAGACGAAAAATATATGACATTATTAAAGAGGGCTATTGACCAGCAGTTAAAGAAAGACGAGTTCGTCAGAAATAATAATGGTCTGCACTATGAATATTTCATGAAAGACCTGTTGGACGGTAAAATCGCAACAGGCAGAAACAACCTGGAGCGAATGAACTACACTGACTTGAAATTCTCAGGAAATTTATATTGTCTGGTTGTTGAAACTGCCAGAAGTTCCAATACGCTTAATACAATACAGATAAGGAGTATCTTCGAACAAAGCTTTTCAGGTACAAAAACATTACTGTACAACGGAGAGATAGTTATACTTCTCAGCTTTAATAATAGCTCCCCGGATGATGCTGATTACAAGGTTATTTCTGATATATGTCGGCGTTTCGGTCTTTATGCCGGAATGAGTAATGAGTTTGGCAGTATTACGCAATTAGCAGATTATTACAAGCAGGCCCTTCGTGCCATCGAACTGGGAGTATGCAATAAAGATGAACCCGAATTATTTGTCTACCAGGATTTTTATATGCAGCATATTGCCAATATCTTTACTCAGAAGGAATCCGAACAAACCTTTTGCCATCCTAAGCTTCAGCTGCTGCTGGATTATGATAAAGCCCATGACTCTGAACTGGCATATACCTTATATATGTTTCTTATATCTGAAAGGAATGTTTCAGCTGCTGCTGACGCCATGTATATGCACAGAAATACAATTATATATCGTCTAAAAAAAATAGACTCGTTAGTTCAGATAGATTACAGCAATTTCCATGAACGCCAATACTTAATCCTATCTTATGAACTAAACAAGTCTATCACAATGCACCAAGATTGACCCTGCACCAGGTCTTAACATTGCCTTTTCTTATTTCTTTACAAATGCTTTTCTGTTTTTGTAAAGATAATCAATAAGTGAAAGCACTGTCATAACCAATGCAAGATACATCAATATGATTCTTATTATTTCAATAACCGCGCATACACCAGGGGCGGCATCTGCAAAATAATAAGAAAAATTAAATGTCGTAAGAATAGCAAATGCCATCTGTGTTGCAGTTTTGAATTTGCCCAGATTGGAGGCTGCAATTACAACGCCGTTTCCGGCGCATACTAGTCTGAAGCCGCTTATTGCAATCTCCCTTGCCATAACAATTATACATACCCATGCAGGCATTAGATCCAGTTCAACGAAACAGATCATCGCTGAGAGCACCAATAATTTATCCGCCAGTGGGTCGGCGAACTTACCGAAGTCGGATACCAGATTGTATTTTCTTGCAAGCTTTCCGTCGAAAAAATCCGTAACAGAAGCGATTATAAATAAAACAGCTGCAATAATAAAATGATATTTGCTGATTTCGACAAGCAAAAACAATACAAATACAGGTATGATAGCTATTCTCGAAATTGTCAATTTGTTAGCAATATTCATTATATCAGTTCCTTATAACTTTTCTATAAACTCACCATAGAGATCATAATCGCTGACATTGGTAACCTCACATCTGACATGGTCGCCTGTCATGAGCTGATCATCACATTTGAAGAAAAATGCCCCGTCTACATCAGGCGCATCCATATATGTCCTTCCGACATATACATCTTCATCCGGAAGGTATCCGTCAATGATAACGTCAAATGTCTCTCCGATATGCCCGGCAAGATTTTCATATGAAATAAGCTCCTGCATGGACATGATCTCGTCTCTTCTGGCAGTCTTGATATCCTCATCAATCTGATCTTCAAAAGAATATGCCGGTGTTTCCTCTTCTCGTGAGTATGTGAAGACACCGAGATGGTCAAAACGCATCTCCTGCACAAAATCCTTCAAAATCCTGTGATCTTCATCTGTCTCACCCGGAAAGCCTGTTATAAGAGTTGTTCTGAGGGTTATGCCCGGCACCTTCTTACGTGCCATATTGATAATACGAACCAGGTCATCATGATTAGTTCGCCGTCCCATTCTTTTAAGAATATTATCAGACGCATGCTGTATAGGCATGTCAATATAATTGCATATCTTAGGCTCTGAAGCCATAACGTCAAGAAATTCTTCTGTAATGTCCTCAGGATAGCAATAAAGAACACGGATCCATTTGATCCCGTCTATCTGTGCAAGCTTTTGTAAGAGTTCCGGAAGCTTATCCTTGTGATATAAATCCCTTCCGTAAATGCTTGTTTCCTGAGCACATAAAATAAGTTCCGAAACGCCCTGCTCTGCAAGATATTCAGCCTGTGAGATCAAATCTTCCATCGGATAGCTGCGATAATTGCCTCTGATATACGGAATAATACAATATGTGCATCTCTTGTTGCAGCCCTCTGCTATTTTCAAGAATTCATAATGTCCCGGTGTAGTGATTATGCGCTGTGATGATGTTAATGTATTCTTCTCACTGGCAGCCTCATTATCGATCAATTCATCTTCTTCAAGATTTTCCTTAACCAGATCTACAATCTTGGTCAGATCTGAAGTACCTATAAACCCATCTACTTCAGGCATCTGAACGATAATCTCTTCTTTATACCGTTCCGCCATACAGCCTGAAACAAATAAGTACTTACATTTTCCGATTTCTTTATATTCTGCCATTTCAAGAATAGTATCTATTGATTCCATTTTAGCGTCATCAATAAAACAGCAGGTATTAACAATTATAATATCTGCCTCATATTCATCATCAGTAAAAGAAAAACCAGCAGCACCTAAGTACCCCAGCATTTCCTCCGAATCAACTCTATTCTTATCGCAGCCAAGTGATACTAAAAATATTTTCATTTATTTTCGTCGTTATTGATAATTGTAACCTTCTGAGAATAAATCTCCTCTACTGCTGTAGATAATGGCTTAGAGCCCTTAGCAGAAACTAATGGCTCGGCTCCGTCAACTAATTGACGAGCTCTCTTAGATGCTGCCATAACAATAGAATACCTGCTCTGAACTACCGGCTGTTCACCTTCTTCAACTTCACTGTTAATTGCGTCCATTAAATCTGTATATGATGGATGTAACATTTTATGCCTCCTTAGATAATTTGTCCTTTATAGATAGAGTAATATTATGCAATAAATCAACAGATTTTTCAACGATTTCATTCGTTATAACATAATCATACTCCTGTGCATATTTCATTTCCTCACCGGCTCTTTGTATGCGTTTTTCAATCTGCTTCTGGTTTTCTGTACCTCTGCCGCCTAACCTTTTAAGGAGTTCTTCCTTATCAGGAGGCATAACAAATATAGTAACCGCCCCCGGACATTTCTTCTTAACCTGGAATCCTCCCTGAACGTCTATCTCTAATATGACATTTACGCCTTTGTCCAGCTTATCCTTGACCCATTCAAGTGGTGTGCCATAGTAATTACCGACATATTGTGCATATTCAAGAAACTTACCGTCGGAAATCATCTGCTCGAATTCTTCTTTTGTTTTGAAAAAATATTCTTTGCCATTTACCTCCTGACCGCGTGGTTTTCTGGAGGTTGCCGATATGGAGAGCACATATTCATCAGGATATTTGTCGACAAGCCTGGAACAGACTGTTCCCTTACCAACACCCGATGGTCCGCTGACTATTAATATTATTCCATTGCTATTCAATGTTCTGCACCTGCTCTCTTATTTTCTCAATGCAAGTTTTAAGTTCAATTCCGCTATTTGTAATATTTATGTTATTAGACTTAGACAAGATGGTGTTGGATTCCCGATTCATTTCCTGAGCAAGGAAATCAAGATTTCGTCCAACCTCTCCGCCTGCGTTAAGTATATCCCTCATATGCTTGATATGGGTCTTTAACCTGACAAGCTCCTCGTCTACTGCAACCTTATCTGCATAGATGGTAACCTCTGCAGCAATTCTCGCATCATCAATTAAGCTGTTTTCCAGAAATTCCTTAACCTTTTCTTCGAGCTTGGAGCGGTATTCAGTAATTATCTGCGGCAAATATCCTTCAATATAATCAGTGATCCTGTCCATGTCATCAAGTTTTTCGAGAATATTATTCTTAAGAGCCTCGCCTTCTTTTGTTCTTGATTCCTTAAATGAAGAAAATGCCTTTTCTAACACTTCAGACAAAACAACCCACAGCTCTTCTTCATCAGATTCCTGTTCCTCTAAAACCAGTACGTCCATACATTTTGCTATAATCGATGGTTTAATGTCCTCTGTTATGCCGATGTCCTGCTGAATCTGCAGATAATATTTGTAATATTCCTGCGCAAGAGATGCATTATAACGAAGAGACTTTTGTTCATCACACAGGTCTTCATATGAAATAAAAAGGTCAACCTTGCCTCTGACTGCGTATTTTTTCAGAAGATTTCGAATATTGTTTTCAAATAAGTTGAATTTGCGCGGCATCTTGATATTTAGGTCTAAATATTTATGATTGACCGATTTTAGTTCAACTGTTAATTTTAGTTTTTCATTAATAAGTTCATAGCGGCCGAAGCCTGTCATACTGCTGATCATAATTACCCTTCCATTGTTATATTGTCTCTTTAAATGCATAAATATCTCTGTTAATGATTTGCTCGCTGCTGCCTGAGCTATGTCCATGCCTGTAACCGCAAATGATATCTCAGTTCATCAGACTGCGCTGCGGCTTTTCGTCTGTACTGTCAAAAAACAAGTAAGTGATATGGTGCAATTAATTTAAACCCGCTATACAAGGTTTAATTAAAATAATAATCAAAAATCTGTTTTGTTATATTGGCTGCCGTAGTTCCTGCCGCGTCCGCATCCTCCAAGATAACGCAGACAGCCAGCTTCTGTTCATTGTTTTCAGCCCATCCAACGAACCAGGAATGGTCATATTCCTGATCATCAGAGCGTTCCTTCTGGGCAGTTCCTGTTTTGCCATAAGCAACAAAATTACCGGGATACAGCACCTGTGCTGTACCGTCTGTTATAACTGCTCTTAAATATTCCTTAAGTGAAGCAGCTTCCTCTTCTGTAAATAAAGTCTTGTATTCCTCATTTCTGAACTGCTTAATCACCTCGCCATATGGATTTAGTACAGCAGATACTGTATGAGGTGTCATGCATATACCGTCATTTGCTATTGCGCTAATAACCATAGCAAGATGCAGAGGTGAAACAAGTGTATTGCCCTGCCCTATTGCCGTTGCCATTATATCAAAATCCGTATCGCTGTCTGACAGAGAAAATCTGCTTTCGTAAGATGATAAATCTACAGGCAGTGCTGTGTCAAATAGTAATTTGGAGGTTGTTTCGCTGAATTTTTCCAGATTAAGTCCTGCACCGATCGTACCGAAGGCACAGTTGCATGAATTGGCAAATGCTGTACGAAGTGTTTCCGCTCCATGCGCTCCGCTGTAACAGGAAAGTGAAGTATCTCCGACTGTAATTTCACCGGAACAATTATATGAAAAATCCTGAGCAGCTGTCGGATTTTCCAGACAATATTCATATAATGTAAATATTTTAAATGTTGACCCCGGTGTATATAATCCCTGGGTTGCACGGTTAAGAAGTACCGTACTGTCAGAAGTGGTTTCGGCGCCCTCTTCATCGCTGCCGGAGGAAACAATGGAATCCCATATTTCACTTATAACATTAGGGTCAAAATCGGGCTTCGATACCAATGAATATATCTCCCCGGTATCCGGATTCATGCATATGGCTGCGCCATAATTACTGCCTAAGGCATCATATACATAATTTTGCAGCCCTACATCAAGTGTCGTCAGAATATCATCACCGGAATTTTTCTCATTATTGAATTCGTTGGAGATTTTCTCAAACAAGCCCAGATGCGATGTAAGCAGATAATAATTATATGACGATTCAAGACCCAGCCGTCCGTTTGTAGAAAATCCAACAACATGTGCGAAGACATTGCTATATGGATAGATTCTGGTTTCTGTACCATCTTCATTAATTTCAGAATAAGCCAGCGCCGTTCCGTCTGATGCAAGAATGCTTCCTCTTTTTACTGTTTTAGTCAATGCATCAGACCTTCTGTTATAGCTGCTGTTTATTACAGAGCTTGCCTGAAACGATAGAAAATAGGCAAAAAAGATTATAAGTGCAGCAAAGATCACAACAAAGAAGCCGAATACCTTCATGATATCCTGGTTAATTACTCTTCCTTTGTTGATCTTCTTTCGAACTCTATTTATTTTTCTTATATTTCTGTCAGAATTCATCATCATCTATACTGTCAGGGTCAATCATTATTATGGTTCTCTTATTAGCTTCGTTTCCGGAAGTTTTGCCATGTAATCTGTCCCCTGCATCATCAATTGTACCCAGCTCTCTTACTTTTAAGCGGCCATTGTATTCGGCATTTCTATTAACATTCGTCCTGCTTGCGTCATGAGCATTATGCTGATCAATGGTATAAGCTGTTTGTTTGTGGCTTGTCCTTATGACAGCATTTTCCGTGTTCTTCGGATATTCATCATCGTCATCATACTCACTATCATAACTGCCGTCATAATATTCCTCTCCATAGTATTCCTCATCATCGTACGAAGCATCATTTTCAGAATCTGCATCATAACCGACATCGCCTTCTGGATACAGTTTTTCGTTTGAACCATGCTGTTCATTGCGATGATAATAATTATATGCGTTTTCTTCCTGCTGCTCGTCATCTTCTGCCAGATCTTCATAACCGGCGAATTCTGAAATATCAGCTCCGGATGCAACCATTTTTCTCTCATGCGCAACATCTGATTCCGATATAACATACAGGGACTGAATTATGCCAAGCATGATCATTGAGGCCAGAATTGAACTTCCTCCGCTGGAGATAAAAGGAAGCGTAACACCTGTAAGCGGTATGAATTTAAGAGCGCCTCCTATGGTAAGGAACACCTGGATGGCATAAGACACGCCCAGTCCAAATGCCAGCAGCTTATAAAATGTAGACTCAATCCTTATTGCTACCCTGAATATCATTAAAGTAAAACATAGGCACAATAATATAAGGAATATTGCAAATATCGCTCCCAGCTCTTCTGAAATGGCAGATATTACCATATCCTTTGAAATAAGCGGTATTGATGTAGGACTTCCCTTAAAAAGCCCTGAGCCAAACCAGCCTCCGGTACCCACAGCAAATAATGACTGAGCGATCTGATATCCGTCACCTTCTATGTCTGCCCATGGATCCAGCCATGCAGACACACGCACCTGCACATGACTAAACATCTTATATGCAACAACTGCAGCAGCGGCAAATCCCGCTGTCCCGAGAAATATGTATCTGAACTTGCGTGTTGCAACATACAGCATCATCAAGTATATGACAAATAAAATAAATGCAGAACCCAGATCCTTACACATAACCTGAATGAGCACATGAATTGCCGCACATATAGCAGTTATAACGACATTTTTAAATGAATTAGATTTGTTAAATGCAGCTGCGACAAACAAAACAAATATTATTTTAACGAATTCCAACGGTTGGAATGAAAAAGGCCCCAGCTCAAGGGAAAGCTTAGCTCCTCTTGATACTGCCGAAAGAACAAATACCAGCATTAAAAGTCCCATGCCGACAATGCAGTAAATCCATGTAAGGTTCTTAAGAAAGGACATATGCTTGCAGAATATGCACAAAATAACAAAAATCACTGTGCCTGCCAGGATTATAAGAAATTGCTTAATTGAATTACTAAGCGAAAGTCGGGTCTGTATTATAAATCCGATAGTCAGGAACATGCACATTACATTGTTTAATCCCGGATTCAGATGTACAACCCGGGGAATGAAGATCGTCATGAACATCAAATATGCCAGCTGGGCAATATAAAAGCTTACGACATACCAGATGTTCAGATCTGCATTATCCGTCAGAATATTCAGACATATAACAAAAAATGCCATGGCATGTATTGCAAGCATAAGCACTCTTTGTAATGAAAATGTATTCGTTTTTGTTTCATCCGGAATATCTCTTTGTGCCATAAAAGACGCCAAAGTAAATGTTCCGAAGCAAATTATTATAAGATATTTACATATTGTAAGAACAATATCAATCATTTGACAATCCTAAATGTGAATAAGCAAGATCTGTTGCCATTCGTCCTCTTGGTGTTCTGTTGATAAATCCGCATTTTACAAGATATGGTTCGTATACATCCTCTACAGTTCCGGGATCCTCACCAACAGCGGCTGACAGAGTATCAAGACCTACCGGGCCGCCCATGAATTTATTGATCATAGTTGTAAGTATCAGCCTGTCTGTAAGATCAAGTCCTCTGTTATCTATATCCAAAAGTCCCAGTGCTTCATCAACGATCTCGCCGGTAATATATCCGTTGTATTTAACCTGGGCATAATCCCTTACTCTTCTTAATATGCGATTGGCTATACGAGGCGTTCCTCTTGAGCAATTGCCTATCTCAAGGGCTCCGCTCTCATCAATGTCAGCATTTAATTTTCTGGCGGAATTGGTGACTATCTGTGCCAATTCTTCAGGTTCGTAATACTCCATCCTATGGATAATTCCGAATCTGTCTCTTAAAGGAGCTGATAAAAGTCCTGCTCTGGTTGTAGCTCCTATCAATGTAAACGGTTCAACATTGATACGCCTTACTATAGTCTGTTCGCCATTTTCTATTACGGCATCAAATACAAAATCTTCCATAACAGAATATAAGGCTTCTTCCACAGGCTTACTGAGTCTGTGGATCTCGTCAACAAACAGCACTCCGCCTGTAGGCAGCTGTTTAATGATCGCAAGTATCTCTCCGGGATATTCAATGGCAGGTCCTGAAACGATCTTCATTTTTCGGTTCATTTCATTTGCAATGATCCCGGCTAATGTTGTTTTGCCCAGTCCCGGTGGTCCGTATAAGAGCACATGGTCAATCGGCTCGTTTCTGTCACTTGCCGCCTTTATATATATTTTCAGGTTTTCCTTAATTCGCTTCTGGCCGATGTAGGTATCAAAGCTCTGAGGCCTTAAATTATTTTCAGTCTCATGTTCATCAGGCAATATATTTGTATTTATCGGATTATCCTTGGCCATGCTTCACCTATACATTTATATTCTTAAAAATCAGATCAATTATTGTATCTACATCTGCATCATCAGGAATATCCGTCTTGGATATAGCCTTCATGCTCTGTGCTCTGGATATACCGGTTGACTGCACAAACATGATCGCAGTTTCGATATTATTATTAACGGCAGTAGATGATCTGCCTGCAGAAATTGCAATTTCATTTTTGAACTTGCCCTTCAGATCAACTACAAGCTTCTGAGCAGTCTTCAGCCCTATCCCCTTTGATGTTGAAATAAGCTTGGCATCTTCAGCTGCAATTGCCATTTTCAGCTCTTCTGTGCTTATATTTGATAAAATTCCGAGAGCTCCCTTAGGTCCCACTCCACTTACGGTAATTAGCTGCTTAAACATATACAGATCCTCACTGCTTAAGAATCCATACAGAGACATATCGTCCTCTTTTACAGCCATGTGCGTGTAAACAACAACTTCCATGCCTTCTGAAAGCTTGTATAAAGCCGAAGAAGGCATGGAAATATAAAATCCTATGTCATGACAGTCCAGAATGATATAACTGTCACCAACTAAATTAATGATTCCTTTTATAAAACTTATCATATTATACGAATCATGCGTTGTAATGGACAATACGTCCGAAATCAGCCTTAAGGCTTGCTCCGCCTACAAGACCGCCATCAATATCCTCCATGTTGAACAGGTCATTGGCAGAATCACCGGTAACCGATCCGCCATACAGTATTCTGATTTCTCCTGCAGTTTCTGCACCATAGATTTCAGAAATCGTATTACGGATATGGCGGCATACCTCTTCAGCCTGTTCCTTTGTAGCAACCTTGCCTGTTCCTATTGCCCAGATCGGTTCATATGCAATAATAGCCTCCTTGGCCTGCTCTGCCGGAATATTTGCAAATGCATTCTTGATCTGGCCAGAAATCCATTCAAGCGTTATGCCTGATTCTCTCTGTTCAAGCGTCTCACCGCAGCATACAATAGGTATCAGCTCATTCTTAAAAGCCTGAATGATCTTCTTATTTACTGTCTCATCCGTTTCTGCAAAATACTGTCTGCGCTCAGAATGACCGATAATTACATATTCAACACCTGATTCATATAACATCTTAGCAGATATTTCTCCTGTATATGCACCCTTATCTTCAAAATGCATATTTTGTGCACCAACAGAAACACTGCTTCCTTTAAGCATTTCTATAGCAACCGGAATGTCGATGAAAGGAACGCACAATATAACATCTACATCATCGCTTTGAATCAAAGGTATAATCTCATTCAGTAATTCCTCTGCTTCATGCGGAGTTTTGTTCATTTTCCAATTTCCTGCAGCAATTTTTCTTCTCATTTTAATTTCCTCTACTACAATTTATTTATATTTAAAACATGCAATGATAAAAGGTTATCATCTTGCTGATTTATTTCTCTGCTATGACTGCAACTCCAGGCAGCTCCTTACCCTCAAGAAACTCCAGTGAAGCTCCGCCGCCTGTAGATATGTGAGTCATCTTATCACCATATCCCAACTGGTTAACAGCTGCAGCACTGTCACCGCCGCCGATTATAGTTGTGGCATCAAGATCTGCCAGCGCAGCGGCAATTGCCTTCGTTCCTTCTGCAAAATTAGCAGTCTCGAACACACCCATAGGTCCATTCCATATAACAGTCTTACCGTCCTTTATAGCATCTTTAAACAGTTCAATTGATTTAGGACCGATATCAAGACCCATCATATCATCAGGGATCTCATTTATATCACAAGCCTTGCACGGAACATCATTTGATATTTCAGATGCAATAATACAATCAACAGGAAGTAATAGCTTAACCTTCTTCTCAGCTGCCTTCTTAACCATATTGGATGCATAATCAAGATAATCCTCTTCAACTAAAGACTTGCCTATCTTGCCGCCTGCCGCTTTAATAAAGGTATATGCCATTCCTCCGCCGATCAGAAGTACATCTACCTTTTCCAGAAGATTATCAATAACTGAAATCTTGGAAGAAACCTTGGAACCGCCCAGAATTGCTGCGAACGGTCTGACAGGATTATCCACAGCATTTCCGAGGAAATTTATTTCCTTTTCCATAAGATATCCTACAACAGCCACTGGCACATACGAAGTTACACCGGCAGTCGAGGAATGTGCTCTATGAGCTGTTCCGAAAGCATCATTAACATAAATATCTGCAAGCGAGGCCAGATCCTTAGAGAGATTCTCGCCATTTCTTTCTTCTTCAGGACGAAATCTTGTATTTTCAAGAAGAATAACCTCTCCATCCTTCATTGTCTGAACTGCTGCTCTTGCATTTGCACCAACTACTTCATTATCCTTGGCAAATACAACCTTCTGTCCTAAGATTTCAGAAAGCCTCTCGGCTATAGGCGCCAGTGTTAAATCCTCCTTAACCTGTCCCTTAGGCTTGCCCATGTGAGAACAGAGAATAATTCTGCCTCCGTCATTAACAAGCTTCTTTATGGTAGGAACAGCAGCCGTTATACGTGTATCGTCAGTGATCTTGCCGTCCTGAACAGGTACATTAAAGTCACATCTTACAAGGACCTTCTTGCCTTTAACATTAATATCATCAATAGTTTTTTTGTTAAGCATATCTTCTCCTCTCCTAATCTGCTGATTCAGAAACTCTTACATTCATATCAACCCACATTTCAGTTCCGTCTACAGTTCCTTCACTGGAGTACTGCCACATATTAATGGCAAGATCCGTAGACAGTGTATCTGAATATTTTGCTAACCAAATGTCATAATGTTTTATCTTGTCAAAATCAAGCTTATTGTTAAACCAGGTTTCATTGGCATATATGCCACCTCTGTATCCTGCTTCCTCGATCTTTTGGCAGAATGCAATAGCTACTTTAGTAAAATCTTCTGCAGTAAGCTCATCCGTTCTTGCGGTGTCGTATACTTCTTCCATATCTATATATACTGGCATCTCGATCTTATGTCCTGAAATATATTTCAAAACATACTCAGCCTCTTTCTCTGCCTCGTCCTCGCTGATGGCCTGGGTTACAAAGTATACCCCCACCTTAAGTCCAGCCTTCTGCGCAGCCTTAATATATTTTTCAAAGTTCTCATCCAGAAACAGTCCGCCTTCTGTATAACCCCGATATCCAAGACGAAGGATCACATATTCAATTCCGTATTTTTTCACAGCTGCGAAGTCAATATCCTCGACCCATTGCGAAATATCAATTCCAACGCTGCTGGAATAACCGTCTCTGTTGTAATCCATAAATCCTTTGTCATCAGTTTTCCAGTATGCATCTTCAAGTACAAGACCGGAATTAAAATTAACTGATGTGATTTCCTTAGCAGAACAAGACGATATAGAAATGAATAAAATTAAGCCTAAAACAACAGTTGCAGCAATTGCTGCAATCCAAGGGTGCCTTACTATATAAAGCTTGATATTATCCAACACCTTTGTAAATAAGTTTCGCTTCATAGCTTGCATTATAGCACTTAATAGTATTTCAGCAACACAAATCGCACTTCGCTTACATTATTAGGTCAATAGTGATTGTATATTTTTCCGAACATGAATACTGCCAGATTGTATTTTATAAATACACAAAGAAAAATGCTGCGTTTGCAGCATGTGCACATTGCATAATTTATTAAAAAATTTTTGTTAATAATATGTGCAATGTATATAATAAAGTACAACATTTGTGTTCTTAAAGGTATATAATATAAACGATTTGGAACAATATACAGGGGAGGACGAATTTATGTTTAAAAAAATCACTAACGGCTGCGTTCGCGTAGTCAACAGATGGCTTCCAGATGCATTTTTGTTTGCAGTTATCCTTACGATCATTGCTTACATATTTGCAATGATTGCAACAAAGATGGGGCCGCTTGAAATCCTTAGTGCTTGGGGAGGCACAGACGGATTCTGGGGTCTGCTCTCATTCTCAATGCAGATGGCTTGCGTACTTGTATTTGGCTCTGCTATGGCTTCATCTAAGCCGATCAAGGCATTGCTCCGTAAGATTGCCAGCTTAGCTCATAACAATTTCCAGGCAATCTTCATTACAGCATTCATTTCAACTATCTGCTGTTGGCTGAACTGGGGATTTGGTCTTATTGTAGGTGCCCTTCTTGCCAAGGAAGTAGTAAGAAAAGTTCCATCCGTTGACTATCCGCTTCTTATTGCATCAGCATACTCAGGTTTCGTAATCTGGCATGCCGGCCTGTCAGGATCTATTCCTCTTGCACTTGCAGAAGGATATCAGGGATCTGGCATGACTGAGAAACTGTATGCAGCAACATCTGAAACAATTTTCCATCCGATGAATATCATCATGGTTCTTGTAATTCTCTTCGTTATGCCTTTCGTATTATATGCTATGCATCCTCACAAAGATAAGGTCATTACAGTTGACCCTTCCTTATTAAAGGATGACGTTGTGATCACTCACAAGAGAGAAACTCCGGCAGAGAAGATGGAACAGTCCAAGATACTCTGGGGAATTCTTATAATCGGATGCGTTGTTTATATTGTTTATAACTTCGTTCATAACAAGGCATCTCTCGGACTTAATGTTGTTAACTTTATCTTATTAACACTGGGAATTCTCTTCCATGGCAATTTACGAAATTACATTGATGCAATTGATGATGCAGTTAAGGGTGCTGGCGGAATCATCTTACAGTTCCCATTCTACGCAGGTATCATGGGTATAATGGTAGCCGCTAACGCTGATGGAGTATCACTTGCAAGCGTAATCTCCAATTTCTTCGTAAGTATTTCTACACCTGTTACATTCCCATTGTTGACATTCTTAAGTGCAGGTATTGTAAACTTCTTCGTACCATCAGGCGGCGGACAGTGGGCTGTTCAGGGTCCTATCGTAATGCCAGCAGCTACAGCACTTGGTATCGAACCGGGACGTGCAGCGATGGCTATCGCATGGGGCGATCAATGGACCAACATGATCCAGCCATTCTGGGCACTGCCGATACTTGGTATCGCCAAGCTGTCAGCTAAGGATATCATGGGATATCTCGTAATCGTAACAGTATTCACCGGACTTGTTGCCTGCCTGGGATTCCTGGCTTGGGGATTATTCTTCTAGAAATCAAGGCAAATATATCGGATTGCTGTCAATAAAGCAAATATCCGATCAGGTGGTAAAAATGCCAATATAGATTTGGTATAAGATTTATTTAGAAATTCATTTTTTATAATATTGTTCTTAAACAAAATAAGAGCTATCTGCGTAATTGCAGGTAGCTCTTATTATAGTGTTATAAAAGTCCCGGACATCACAATGTGCGGAACAATCCCACTTTTATTATACATTTCAGCAGGGGTCTGCGCCGTCCCTGCGCACATCAATTTACAACTTTTCTACTGTATAAATCACATGCACAAGTTATTAGTCGTTAGCACATGCCGGCTTCTTGATCATGATCGCAAATATACCTGCAATTACACAGATAACTGCAACGCCTGCAAGTACAACGATATAAGCGCTCGATGCAGCCATACCGCCGCCTGTAAGACCACTCTGTACTGCCTGTACAAGCTTAGTTCCGAATGATGCAATAAGAAGGTTCATTGTCATAAGCGGGAAGTTTACGGCATAATATTTTGCGCCATAGAACTTATTAACAAATGCTGACTGGCTAGGTGTAACACCGCCGTATGAAAGTCCGGTAAGAATATATGCAATAATAAGAATAAACTGACTTCCTGTAAGCATTGAAAGAACAATAACTCCCATGGAAATAATAAACATAGCTGAAACAATAAGAAGTGTCGGCTTGTAACCGATCTTGTCAAATAATGCACCGAAGATAATACGTCCGATACCATTGAAGATTGAGATAAGACCAACAATAATGGCTACAGTGCTGGCTCCATCTGCTGTATCGAGTGCCGGAACTGCTGCTGTTGCAATAGGACGTCCGAGGAATACTACTGCAAGACCGGCTACTGATACAAGAATAGCCCAGACAAACATAAACCAGAAAGAACTTCTCTTAAGCATGTTTGAGGTATCAACATCTTCATATGGAGCTGAAGATTTCTTCTTAGCTGTGTCTGCTCCCGGAACCTTATAATCCGGAGCCGGTTTCTTAATAATAATTGCACCTACAGCAATAATAACCAGGCATGCTATAGCAATATAGAAGAAGCATGTATACCATGGTGTTCCTCCGGCACCCTGATCAACGATAGATGCATATAATGTTCCCATAAGGAAGCTTCCGATACCAAATCCCATCAGAAGTACGCCTGAGATAAGGCCCTGCTTGTCAGGGAACCATCCTGATACAGCACTAAGAACAGCATTGTATGTAAATCCTGCGCCAAGTCCTGCAAGAAGACCAAATCCAAGATATATTACTACAATGGATCCTGTTGCATTTCCAAGAAATCCTGCGATCGTAAATCCGGCAAACATTAAGATTGCACCCAGTGCCAGATTGATCTTTACATTAATGCCCTTCTTCTGAAACTGTCCGCCGAAGAAGCCGCCAAGACAGAAGAATACCATTACAACGGTTGATGTCCATGTGAGCGCGCCCTCATCCCAGACACCTTTAAGCGGTCCTGAGAAGGTTGTCCATGCATAAATAAGTCCTGCAAAAAGAAGAACAAGTACGCCCATAATGGCATAAACCCAACGATTTAAACTTTTCATTTTATCTACCCTTTCTTTATATTAGTAATAAAAGCAACTTGACTATTCTAGCAAAATGCATATTGAAATTCAATTATTAAAAAAACTCACATATTTCAAAAAAGTGCTTGCAATATTCTGGCGCTTGTTGTAACATAAACAAGCGTTCGCGTGTATGGCTCGTTGGTCAAGTGGTTAAGACGCCGCCCTCTCAAGGCGGAATCAGGAGTTCAATTCTCCTACGAGCTGCTTAAAAAGAACTCCAGTCGGTTGATCGGAGTTCTTTTTTTACTATAAGTGGCTGCCGTGGGGCTTACATCATATAATAACAACGCTGTTGTATAATATTCTTATATTCCAATCAGCAATCTCTCTGTCGATATGGATATGTCCTGCATACCATTTCTTATACTCTACCTCATCTACGATCATGTCGAGAAAGCGTTCTACCGCGCTGTCATAATCTATGAAATCCTTCATAGGAGCAAATGCTGTCTTTCGAACCTTCTCCGGTACTGTATGTGTAATGATATAATCGACTTTGTTGCCATATCGGGACAAATTATTAAAAGCTGCCGAATAATCCAATGCCCCCGGTTCTTCCTGAGCCCACCATGTCTTATGTTCCACACGATATATCTTGTCTACCGATGTAGCACCTCCCATGGTAAAGAAGGTTTTCCCATCCAGGTTAAAAATCTGTCCGTTCATAAGGTGAAACACATGGTCACGGATCTTGTGAACCTTGCCACCGTTCCACTCAATTACAGGATATTTGTTAAGGGCATCATAGTTTTCATGATTGCCTGCAACAAACAATGTGGTATATGACTTGTTCTCATGATAATCAAGCACCTCATCATCATCACTGTCGCCTGTCCAAATTCCGCCAAAATCCCCCGCAATTATCACATAATCATTGCGTGTCAAAAGAGCCTGCTCAGTAAAGCAGTCAGGCTCCAGCTTCTGGATATCCATTCGTCTGTGAGTGTCACCTGTAACATATATCATTTAATATTCTCCACGTACTGCATATAACAGATTCAAAAGTTTAAAATTATGTTATTTCGCATTATTGGTCATTATATAACCTATCTCCATACAACAGGGACATCTTTTCTTGGTACTGAGCAGAAATATTCATCATCTGTATGTCCTAGTGCAATTGCAATAACACATTTTTTATTTTCAGGAATCTCATATTCCGCCTTAAGGTTCTTATCCTTGTTAAACGGATCAGCTGCCAGCTGAAGATAGCATGCTCCCAAGCCCTTCTGAGCTTCTACCATCTGCATCATATTATGAGCACATATAGCGCCATCTATATCATTATCCGAGAATACATATATTATGGCAGGTGCATTATAATACAGCCCATCCTCGCCGGTTTCCTTATACATTTTATATTTCATAGTAAAGAAGGCACTTAAACCAGGGTTAGAATCCGCCGCATCTTTTCCGAGCTGTTTAATGATTGTCATAGACTTATCCAGAAGCTCCTTCTTGCCTTCTTCTGTTGTGACTACAAGAAGATAATTATCCTGACTATTCTTGGCAGTCGGAGCATATTTGGCTGCCTCAAGGACATAATTTAATTCTTCCTCTGAGATTCCTTCATCATTAAATCTTCTGACAGAACGGCGCATCATCAATTGGCGTCTTATCTGCTGCACGGTAGGAGGCGTAAGAAGATCAAATTCTTCTACATCTTCAATATTATATCCATCTCCGTCGATCATTATCGCATCCCTCGGACAGACTGCAAGGCAGTGTCCGCAATAGTTACATTTGTCCTTGTCATGCTGCAGCATATCATCATCAAATGACAGAGCCTTGCCCGGGCATGCATCTATACATGTGCCGCACTGTATGCATAATTCGTTATCCATTATAAACATAGCTTTTTCCTCCAATTGTTGTTAGCTTTCTGTCGCACCAATTAAATCATTTACATATGCCGAGACGGCGCAGTCCGCTGACTTCAAACTGTAATTATAAAAGTTGGCTACTTGCTTGCCGCACTCTCACTGTTGTACTGCATTCGCTTTCCCAGGTTCACACCGCACATAACAAAAAATAAAGTCTGTCATGCATGTTTCCTGGGGCTTATTACATCTTAAAGTAATCTGACAGAGACATCTGGCTTGACTCCGGCATATCCCCTAATATGCCCAGCGAGTACAGCTTATCCGTAAGGGTCGCTGACAGTCTGGCACGTATCCTGATATCCTCGCGTGATACAAACCTTTCTTTAGATGCAGCCTCTTCCAACAATATCGCAGCCTTATCTCCCATGCCGTCTATAGATTCAAATGAAGGCATAAGTTTGCCGTCAATTACCTGAAATTTTGAAGCCTTGGCCTTATAAATGTCAATAGGCATGAACTCAAATCCCCTTGCATGCATCTCAAGAACATTATACATGTATTTAAGAAGATCCACATCCTTAGGTGATGCTTCATTGGCAGCTATCCTTGCTTTAATGGCATTCATGTTTTCAATCAGTTTTTCCTTGCCCTGACACATCAATTCATAATCAAATGATGATGCTCTGATGCTGAAAAATGCTGCATAGTAAGCCAGAGGATAAAATATCTTATAATATGCAATCCTGTATGCCATCATAACATATGCAACCGCATGCGCCTTAGGGAACATATATTGGATCTTGCAGCATGACCACAGATACCAATCAGGAACATCATGCTCCCTCATTGACTTCTCCCAATCCGGCCATTTCTTTT
This sequence comes from Bacteroidaceae bacterium, assembly GCA_963589005.1. Lineage (GTDB taxonomy): Bacteria > Bacillota > Clostridia > Lachnospirales > Lachnospiraceae > RGIG5612. Next base: position 58,944 of record CAVAJR010000006.1, read on the forward strand.
CCTTGCCTTTGGCAACCTTGCCTTTTCGTACAGCCTCCATGATGCTGAATGACATCGCAGGGTCCACACCCTTCTGGATCAGATAGAGCATAATATCATCACGAGTACAGATACATGATGAAAGCGTAGCCTTGCCATCTTTAATAAGTGTCTCGGCATTGGACAGCCATACATCAGTTCCGTGTGACAGACCGGCAATTCGAACCAGATCTGAAAAGTTCTGAGGCCTAGTATCAAGAAGCATGCCAATAACAAAGTCTGTACCAAATTCCGGTATTCCCAGGGTTCCTGTCTGATATCCGTCAATATCCTCAGGTTTGATCCCCAGTGCCTCAGGATTTTTAAACAGACTCATGACCGCCTGATTGTCAAGCCTTACGTCTCTGGCATTAGTCCCTGTTATATCCTCAAGCATTTTGATCATAGTCGGATCATCATGACCGAGAATATCAAGTTTTAACAGGTTGTGGTCAATACTATGATATTCAAAATGCGTTGTTACCGTATTCTTGCTGGCATCATTTGCCGGATGCTGTACCGGTGTAAATGAATAGATCTCTTCGCCATGGGGCAAAACTACGATTCCGCCGGGATGCTGTCCCGTACTTCTCTTAACTCCTACTACGCCCTGAATAAGCCTGTTCATTTCACACTTGCGTACCGGCTTATTTCTGTGCTCCATGTAGCCCTTTACATATCCATATACAGTCTTGTCCTGAAGCGTTGCTATAGTGCCTGCCCTGAATGTATGTCCCTTACCGAATATTACCTCAGTATAATCATGGGCATGGCTCTGATATTCTCCGGAGAAGTTAAGGTCGATATCAGGCTCCTTGTCTCCCTTAAATCCCAGGAAAGTCTCAAATGGTATATCAAATCCATCCTTATACAGCGGTTCACCGCATACAGGACAGGCCTTGTCAGGCATATCGCATCCCGAACCTCCGGCAAATGCCTTTACCTCCGGCGAATCAAAATCACTGTATTTGCATTTCAGACATCTGTAATGAGGAGGAAGTGGATTAACCTCGGTAATTCCCGACATTGTTGCAGCCAGAGAAGAACCTACAGATCCCCTGGATCCTACCAAATATCCGTCTGAAACAGATTTTACAACCAGTTCCCTTGCTATGATATACATTACAGAATATCCATTTGAGATAATGGAATTAAGTTCCTTATCCAGTCTGTCTGTAACGATCTGAGGAATATTATCTCCGTACATGTCATGAGCAGTTTCATAGCAGATATCTCTCAGATTCTGGTCTGAATTCTCAATAACCGGCGGACATTTATCGGGTCTTACAGGCTCGATCACCTCTATTTGATCGGCAATAAAATTCGTATTGGTTATTACTACTTCTTTTGCCTTTTCTTCCCCAAGATATGAAAATTCCTCCAGCATTTCATTTGTATTATGGAAATACAGAGGCGCCTGTCTGTCAGCATCTTCATATTTCATGCTGTCCTCAAGAATGCTCCTGTAAATGCTGTGACCCGGATCAAGAAAATGAACATCGCCCGTAGCTACAACACGTTTGTCTAATTTATCTCCCAATGCACAGATCTTACGATTTACATTTCTTATTGCCTCAAAATCCTTAAGTGCATGTCCTTTATGATTCGGCTTATTATATTCTCTTATAAGGAATTCATTATTGCCCTGAGGCTGTATCTCAAGATAGTCATAAAATGATGCGATCTCCTCAAGCTTTTCATCTGACACTTCAGAAAGGGCTGCATCATACACCTCGCCCATGACGCAGGCAGAGCCAATGATCAGACCCTCTCTGTATCTGGCCAGAACGCTCTTAGGGATTCTGGGCCTTCTGTTAAAATAATTAACATGGGAAAAAGAAACCAGTCTGTATAAATTTATACGGCCGATCTCATTTTTAGCAAGAATTACGACATGATAATATTTGCTCTTTTTAACCTTAAGAATAGCTTCATCCATCTCAGGATCAGGCTCCGGCGGAACTTCATCCGGAATAGCAGAGGTTCTGATAAGTTCAACATCCTCATCGCCTTTTACTATAGGATTGGCAGAATCATCTACAAGATAGCCCTCTACTCCGTAAATAAGCTTAAAATCAAGGTCAGGGTTAGAGCTCTTAAGATCTTCTAATTTATGAAATGCCACAGGAAACGCCTGAGCTACGCCATGATCCGTAATGGCCATGGCTTTATGTCCCCATTTAACAGCCTTCTCGATGACTGCGCCTACATCCGTAAGGGCATCCATATCAGAATATGTTGTATGCAGATGCAGCTCTACCCTCTTTTCATCGCAAGTATCCGCTCTATTATCCGTAACAGGAGCAGTTTCCTTGATACCATTGACTCTGGTTATCATAAACTCGCCCTCGAAGTTGTCATATTCCACTTTTCCGTTAATTTTAATAAACAAGCCCTTATGAAGAAGATCCGGGAGATCGTCCTCGCCCTCTTTCAAAAACAGTTTTATTGCAATGCTGTCTGTGGTATCTGTTACAGAAATCTTCAGGATCTTAAAACCGTTCTTCGTTGTGGTCAGTTCATTTTCAAATATCATTCCGCAGACAATTACCTGCTTCATATCACCTATAATTTCATTAATAGGTGTGCTTGACCCCTCAAATTGTCTGCCATACAGCATTCCTTCATCGGGACCCTTCTTTTTGGCTTTATACTTAGGCTTATTGCCCTGAGTACCCCCTGCCCCCGGAGAATATGATGAGAAATTCGTGCTGTTTCCCGAAGGTAAATCGCCTGAAGCTGCCGCCTTGACAGAAGATACAGTCTCAGACTCGGAGGCTGGCTGGTTATTATATATTCCAATCCCAGGCTCTGCAAACTCATAATCACAGACATTTTCAATTTTTACATTGACAAGACCATTAAGAAGCTGCCTGGTTATATTGTCTTCAACCGTCCGAAGCTGCATAGGTGAAATTATTCTGCTGCAATTAATCCTGATCCTTAAAAATCCTCCGCTTAAAACTCTCGTAACGCTCTCTACTTCAGCATCCTTAAGAATGGTACTAATCTCATTATCAACATTTATTTTGAAAACTTCGAAAAATTTCATCTGTTTACTTCCAATTGTCCAATTCTCGTTTTAATGCCGGCAGCAGCTCCTCCTCCGGCAGTTTTGCAACAACCTCGCCATGCTTGATCAGCAGACCGCAGCCATTTCCTCCGGCAATGCCTATGTCAGCCTCTTTGGCTTCTCCCGGACCATTTACAACACAGCCCATAACTGCCACCTTAACAGGAATATCATAAGCGCTTACCATGGTCTCAACTTCATTTGCCAGAGATATAAGATCTATTTGAGTCCTGCCGCAGGTAGGACAGGAAACTACCTGAACACCTGAACTGATAAGTCCCAGGTTTCTGAGGATCTTTCTGGCGCTCTTAACCTCCTCCACCGGGTCTCCTGTAAGCGACACTCTTATAGTATCTCCGATGCCCTGATATAAGATTATTCCGATGCCCATGGCCGACTTAATGTTGCCTGACATGATGGTGCCGGATTCTGTGATCCCTACATGCAGCGGATAGACCGTTTTCTGTGCGATCAATTCATGTGCTTTGGCACTCATGAGAACATCCGAGCTTTTGATGCTGATAACCAGATTGTCGTATCCAAAGTCTTCTATTATCCTAACCTTATCAAGTGCGCTTTCTACAAGCCCCTCGGCAGTTACGCCGCCATATTTTTCAACGAGATCTTTCTCAAGGGAGCCTGAATTAACACCCACTCTGATGGGAATATTTCTCTCTTTAGCGCAGCTTACAACCGCTCTTATATTATCTTCAGAACCAATATTGCCCGGATTGATCCTTATCTTATCAGCTCCATTTTCCATTGCCATAATGGCAAGCTTATAATTAAAATGGATATCTGCAACCAGCGGAATAGATATTTCCCTCTTTATATGTGCAAATGCTCTGGCCGCCTCCTCAGTCGGAACGGTTGATCTTATGATCTGACATCCGGCATCCTCCAATCGGTGAATCTGCTTAATAGTCGAAACATAATCCTCTGTCTTAGTATTGGTCATGGATTGAATAGCGATCGGATTGCCGCCGCCGATAGCTACATTGCCTATATGCACAACCTTTGTATTATCTCTTATTGACATTTTTTATTCCTTATTATCTGCTCTGCGTCTGCTTAAGCTGCCGTATATAGCAAATCTCAATACGCAGCAGTCAAACTTCTATACAATCGTAAAATTATAAACCGTGCCATGTAAATCAAAATCAGAAGAACTTGGTAACGTCATTAACAAGTACAACCATCATCAGAACGAACAGAAGGCTTGCACCTACCATCGTTACAATTCCTTCAACCTTCTTAGGAACCGGTTTTCTTGTGATCGCTTCTATTACCAGGAGCACGAATTTGCCGCCGTCTAACGCAGGAAACGGCATCAGGTTTAATATTCCCAGGTTAGCGCTGAGCATCAGCATAATGCCAAGCATATTAGCAAGCGTTACCATAAATCCGCTGCTTACTGATGCATCATATGTGGTGCCTACAATTTCGACAATTCCCACAGGACCTGACAGCATATCGAGGGAACCTTGTGATGAGAACAAGATGCGAAAGCTCTTGAATACTGATACTATCTCATATTTCATCTCCGCAAAGCTGTACTTAATAATATCCCCGGCAGAAGCCTTAACATTTGCAGTATTATATGTAAATCCCAGCTTATATGCAGATGCCTTAACAGGATGAATAGCGGTGGTAAACTCGCCTCCATGACGGGTATATGTAATCTCCAGATCATCTGCTGTAAGAGTATTTGAAGAAAAATAATCACTTACATCATTGCCGGTCTCAACAGACACTCCATTAATTGAAGTTATGACATCTCCTGCCTTAAGTCCGGCCTTATCCGTCGGGCTCCCTTCTGTAACCTCAGCAATCTCTGCTGCCTCATCATTGGCATAATAAGAGATCCCTATGCTGTAGTAGTCATATTCCGCCGGTGACAATGTTATTGTATTTTTCTCGCCATCCCTTAAATATGTAATAGTAACTTCCTGATCCTCAGATGTTATAGGATCTATATAATTTTCAAGATATATCTCCTTACCGAAGCTTACAGATGTGCCATTGTAATCGGTAATAACATCTCCCTCGCGAAGGCCTGCCTCATATGCAGGCGAACCTTCAATTACGGATGTAACAACTGCAGGATCATATCCGCTTATACCTATGACAATTACAGCCAAAACCCATGCCAGAAGCAAGTTAAATACGGGACCTGCAAGTGTGATTGACATTCGGGCCCATACAGGCTTACTGTCATAAGAACGTTCATCATCTGTTCCGGCGTTTTCATCCTCGAACATACCCAGCATTCGGCATGAACCGCCAAAAGGAACAGCCTTCCATGACAGCAGCATGCCGCTTTTACATTTGTGTGAAATAATCCTTGGACCAAAGCCGATGGAAAATTCTTCAACAAACACGCCATTTTTTCTGGCAACAATAAAGTGACCGAATTCATGTACTATAACCAGAATTCCAAGAATTATTATGGAGATAATAATACTAACAAAGCTCATTAATTATATCCTCGCCTGTCTTGATGATCTGCTCAAGTGTCGGATTCTCGATAACTTCATGAGCATTCATCTTGCTTTCAATAAATTCTGCTATGTCTAAGAATTTCATTTCTCCATTTAAGAAACGTTTAACTGCAAGTTCATTTGCCGCATTAAAGACACATGGCATTGTTCCCCCAATCTCAAGTGCCTTATATGCCAGAGCCAATGCCTTGAAGGTCTGAACATCGGGCCGTTCAAAGCTAAGAGTTCCTATCTCAAAAAGATCCAGTCTCCTGCCTTCAAGATATCTTCTCTCCGGATAGTAGAATGCATACTGTATCGGTATCTTCATATCAGGTGTTCCCAGCTGTGCTATTACAGCGCCATCCTTATATTGAACAGCCGAGTGGATAATAGACTGAGGATGAACAACAACCTGAATATTTTCTGCCGGCATATCAAAAAGCCATCTTGCCTCTATTACCTCAAGTCCTTTATTAGCAAGCGTAGCAGAATCAATTGTGATCTTTCTGCCCATTTTCCAGTTCGGATGATTAAGCGCCTGTTCTACAGTTACATTCTGAAGCTCTTCCGCGGTTTTGCCTCTGAATGGGCCACCTGACGCAGTAAGAAGTATCTTATCCGCCTCTTCTTTGTTTTCTCCGTTAAGAGACTGAAATATTGCGCTGTGTTCAGAGTCAACCGGATAGATATGCACGTTATGATCACGTGCCGCCTGCATGATGAGTTGTCCGGCACATACCAGAGTCTCTTTATTAGCCAATGCTACATCCTTGCCTGCATTAATTGCAGCCATAGTAGGTCTGATTCCCACCATTCCTACAATTGCCGTAAGGACAATATCAGCATCTGAATATTCGGCTGCCTTGATGAGTCCCTCCATGCCGGAACAGATCTCTGTCCTATTAAGAATCTCCGGGCTGCACTCCTTAAGCCTTTCTTTTAAAAGTTCAGCATTATTTTTGCTGTAAACGCAAACAAAATTCGGAGAGAACTCCGAAATCTGTTCGATAAGTAAATCAATATTGTTATTAGCACTCAGAGCGCATACCCTGAGATCAGGATTGGCTCTTACTATCTGTAACGCCTGAGTTCCGATGGAACCGGTTGAGCCAAGAATAGATATTGTTTTCATAAATTTACCAAATTCTTATTATTAAGGTGACAACATAAATAATAGGAGATACAGCAATTACACTATCGAATCTGTCCAGTACACCGCCGTGTCCCGGGAATAGGTGACTGTAATCCTTGATACCAACGCTTCTCTTGATGGCTGATGCAAAAAGGTCTCCTGCCATGCCAATCACAGCGCCAAACATGCATATGATAGGAAAGATGATCACTTCATGTTCTGTTACCGGTACAATACCACGAACAATAAATGCCCATATCAATCCCAATATTCCGGCTCCGATAATTCCGCTCAGACAGCCCTCCACAGTTTTCTTCGGGCTGATCTCTGGAAATGCCCTGTGTTTGCCAAATAACATTCCGCCAAGATAAGCAAAAACATCACATCCCCAGGATGATAATATTGCAAGCCATACGAGATAAGCTCCCCAATCGTGCACTCTTGTAATATACAGGAAGGAAAGAGTTACTCCTACATAAAATACTCCAAAGAATGATGTATACAGATCGTGCAGCGGAAACTTAGGATAATTTAATATAAATATAGCTATTTCTGCCAATACAAAAATCGCCAACAGGAATATCAGATACAGCGCCGAATTCTCATTTCCATAAAATCGAATCAGTACATAATAAAAAATATCAGCAATAAATCCGCATATTGCAAATGGTTTCCACAGCAGCCCCTGTGCCTTATAGAATTCCCATAATCCTACTAAGGACAAGACTCCCAATACGCATAACATGATCGTATATCCCAGAGAAAAAGCCAGAACCAACAAAGCAAATATTATTATCGAAGTGATAAATCTGGTTATGAAGGATTTATTTTTTAAAAGCTTTCTTCCTCTTTCTTTTACTGAATTTTTATCTAATCTTGCCATATCTTCTATCCCTTGCTGTATACGCTTCTATTGCTTTGATCAACTCATCTTTATTAAAATCAGGCCATGGAATATCGGTGAAATAGAATTCAGAATATGCCAATTGCCACAGGAGAAAATTAGAAAGTCTCTCCTCTCCGCTGGTTCTTATAAGCAGGTCAGGATCCGGAAAATCTGCCGTATCCAGATATTCTGAGATAGTTGAATCGGTAATACTATCCGGATTTATCTGCCCGTTTACAGCATCTGCGGCGACGCGTTTGATTCCCCGGCATATCTCATCACGGCTGCCATAATTAATGGCTATAATAAATGTAATTCCTGTATTACCGGCTGTTGCCCTTTCAAGGTTATTAACTGCCTCCTGGATATCCGGACTTAATCTGCTCCTTTCACCTATTACACGGCATATAACATTATTCTTCATGCATTTCTCAATACTGTGAAGCAGATACTCTCTGAAGAGGTTCATTATTATCTGAACCTCTTCAAATGGTCTGGCCCAATTTTCAGTCGAGAAAGCATATACTGTAAGATATTTTATACCCAGGCTGTTACAGTCTTCCAATGTCTGCTCTAAGACCTCAGCACCCCTCTTATGTCCAAAGGTTCTGGGCATATGTCTCTTTTTAGCCCACCTGCCATTGCCATCCATTATTATGGCAACATGCCGTGGAATCTTAAGTTTATTTAAATCAGCCAAATTATTCTCCTGATCAATATGCGTAAATCCACCTTTCCAACAGTCATGCATGAATATCAGGTAAAGAAATTACGCATATCTTGATTTTATATAGTTATACAGTCATGATCTCTTTTGACTTATCAGTAATCATTACATCAATATCCTTGATATATTTGTCTGTGATCTTCTGAATCTCGTCTTCAAGATCCTTGCCTGTATCTTCTGAATATTCGCCGGCCTTAGCTTCCTTCTTGATCACATCAACTGCATCACGGCGGATATTTCTGATTGCGACTTTGGCATCCTCGCCCTTTTTCTTAACATCCTTAGATAACTCCTTACGGCGTTCCTCTGTAAGATCAGGAAATACCAGTCTTACATTCTTGCCGTCATCTGACGGATTGATGCCTATATCAGAACACATAATAGCCTTAGTTATAGCCTTAACAAGGGATGCATCCCATGGTGAGATAACAATAGTCTTAGGTTCTGGAACAGATATATTGCCCACCTGCTGAAGCGGAGTCTCTACTCCATAATAATCAACCTTTATCTTATCGAGAATATGCGGGTTAGCTCTTCCTGCTCTGATGCCCTGATATTCAGCATTCAGTGCGTTGATGGTTTTATCCATTTTATCCTGATACTTTTGTAATTTTTCACTTGCCATAATAATTGCCCTTCCTTATGTTTTTCACTTTTATTCCTGGTTGTTTTTATATGGTAACTTCTGTTCCGTTGAAATTATCATTCAGCGAATTGCTGATGGAATTCTCCTCATTTAATGAGAATATTCTCATCGGGATCCTGTGCTCCATCAGAAGACATGAAGCAAAAAGATCTATTACGCCCAGCTGTTTTTCAACAACTTCATCTATACTGATCTTATCAAATCTCTTAGCGTCCGGATATTTTGCAGGATCCTTATCATAAACTCCGTCAATTGCCTTAGCTGCAAGTATCATATCGCAGTTAAGTTCAATCGCACGAAGTGCCATAGCTGTATCTGTAGAAAAATACGGATGTCCTGTGCCGCCTGCGAAGAATAAGACCTTATGCTCGGCAAAATATTGATTAGCCAGATCCTTGGAAAACATCTCTGTAAATGTTCCGCATGCAAACGGAGTCATAACAGCCGTCTTCATGCCTGCATATCTGAAATGCTCTGATACATAGATGCAATTCATTATGGTAGCCAGCATTCCGATGGTATCAGACTTAGGTCTGTCAATCTCGACTCCGGTTCTGCCTCTCCAGATATTGCCGCCACCGATAACAATGCAGATGTCAACGCCCTGATCATACAGAACCTTAACCTGACCTGCGATCCTCTTTATCTCTTCCTCATTATATGCTCCGTCTTTGGCCAGAGCCTCTCCGCTCAGTTTCAATAATACTCTTTTTAATTCATTCATAATCATGCCCCTCCGATGATACTCTTGAGTTCATCACACGAACACAAGTATAACATACATCCGGCTTTTTTGAAAACATGCACCCCGGTTTTTTAACAATGAATTTTTAGTGAAGGTAAATGCCTACATATGTTATTGGTTTTGCCAAAAAATTGTGCTAGTATATGTATCGTTTGTTCAGGAGGCAAAATATTATGCAAAATAGTTCATTTTTTACAAAGGACAAAGCATTTTACAAGGCACTGTTTTCAATGCTGGCCATTGTTGCGCTGCAAAATCTTGTAGCATATTCTGTAAACATGACCGACAACATTATGTTAGGAAGCTATTCGCAAAATGCTCTGTCAGGCGCTTCTACTGTTAATCAGATATTTTTCGTAGTTCAGCAATTTGCGCTGTCATTAGGCAACTCCCTTGTTGCATTATCCTCACAATATTGGGGTCAGAAAAGAATCGAACCAATCAGAGCGATCACAGCCATTACACTTAAGGTCGGCGCGGCTATCGGCATTATCTTCATCGCCATTTGCCTGATAATCCCAGATGGAATATTACGGATATTCACAACTGATAATGCAATTATCGCTGAAGGCAAGGATTATCTGTATATCGTTGTATGGACATTTCTTCTCTTTCTTCTAACTAATATATTTATGGCAGCATTAAGAGCGGTGGGAACAGTTAAGATTTCATTCTATATATCTGTTGTTTCACTTATAGTTAATATTATCATTAACTATATATTGATATTCGGCAAATTAGGATTCGAGGCCATGGGGGTTCGAGGCGCAGCCATTGGTACCCTTGTAAGCAGAATTATAGAACTTGTGATAATAATAATTTATATTGCAAAATGCGACCAAAAGCTCCATCTCTTTTCAAAAGGATGGCTTAAGCATGACAGTCAATTATTCAACGACTTCGTTAAGATCGCAATTCCGACAGTCGGAGCCTCTGTACTGTGGTCTATCTCAGTTCCGCTTCAGACCGCAATCTTAGGCCACTTGTCAGCGGATGCTATTGCTGCCAACTCAGTGGCCACAACTTTCTACCAATACCTTAAGGTTGTAGTTCAGGCTATGTCAGCAACATCTGCTGTTATGATCGGACAGTCTATCGGCAAGGGCAACATTGAACGTGTTAAATCAGACGGACGTACATTGTCAGTTGTATGCGTTGCTCTGGGTGTTGTACTTGGCGCACTGCTGTTTGTTCTCAGAACTCCGCTGCTGTCGCTTTATACGGACAGTTTCAGTGCTGAAGCTCTTCAATTAGCAGACGGTCTTATGATCGTTATGGCCTGTGTAATGGTAGGAATGTCATATCAGATGCCTGTATGCTTCGGTATCATCCAGGGCGGCGGCGATGCGAAATGGAACATGGCTGTTAATCTTATCAGTACATGGTGCATAGTAGTTCCTCTGTCATTTATGGCAGCGTTCTGGTGGAAGCTTCCTGTTGTATGGGTTGTTTTATGTATCCAGTCAGATCAGTTCTTCAAGGGAATTCCTGCATTTATCCATTTCAGAAAATACACATGGATCAAAAAACTTACCCGTGATGCCAAATAATAATGCAAGCCGGATACATTATGCATGTTTTGATCAATAAATTGAAAAAATGAAATAGATATACTCAAAATCGTAAAATCACGGTGCAGTCTGCCAAAAGCAAAAAGTCTGCACCGTGATTTTTATTTTATTCAAACTGACTGTTGTAGAGTGCTGCATAGGCTCCGTCCATTGCCAGCAGTTCCTCATGAGTTCCCTGTTCAATGATATTGCCATGCTCCATGTACAATATCATATCCGCATCTCTGATAGTGGAGAGTCTGTGTGCGATCACGAAGCTGGTTCTTCCTTGCATGAGATTCTTCATTGCCTTGCCTATCTCAACCTCTGTTCGTGTATCTACACTGGAGGTGGCCTCATCTAGGATCAAAATAGGCGGATTACATAAGAATACACGTGCAATGGTAAGAAGCTGCTTTTGACCTACAGAAAGATTGGCTGCTTCATTGCTCATTATGGTGTCATATCCCTGGGGCATAGTGCGAATGAGATAGTCGATTTTGGCAGCCCTGGCAGCAGCCTCAATCTCATCTCTTGCAGCCTCCGGATATCCGTAAGCAATATTCTCAGCCAGCGTTCCCGAAAATAGCCATGAATCCTGCAAAACCATGCCGAAGTTTCGACGAAGTCCGCTGCGTGTCATCTCTGCAATATTGAACCCATCAACAGTTATCTTGCCGCTGTTCACTTCATAGAATCGCATAAGCAAGTTAACCAGCGTGGTTTTACCTGCACCAGTGCTTCCCACAACAGCAATTTTTTGTCCCGGCTGAACTGTAAAACTGATATTCTTCATAAGAATCCTGTCTGGATCATATCCGAAGCTGACATTATCAAATGCAATCTGACCCTTGGCCCGCTCCAGCTTAACAGGCATATCCGGGTCAGCTGTTTCCTCCGGTTCATCCAGCAGCTCAAATATTCTCTTAGCCGCCGCGATTGCAGCCTGCATGGAATTTATCATATAAGATGCCTCTGTCAGCGGCTCAGCAGCAAGATTTATATATTGAAAAATCGCCTGCATAACACCAACTGTCATGCTCGCGCCCAACAAGGCTCGTCCAGTTACCAGAGCAATTGCCGCATAAGAAACTCTTGTCAGCAGTCGGATCAACGGGTTTACACAGTTGGAAAGAAAATCTACACGCTGGTTGGCAGTTCGTGCTTGTTCTGCAGCCTGTTTGATTTTTTCCAAGCTGTCTGCCTCGTGATTATATGCTCTGATCACATTACGTCCGCTATAATATTCTTCAGCCAATCCTGTCAGAGCTGCTATACTCTCCATTCGTTCCCCTGCAAATCGCAAACTCTTGTTCGAAACAATTTTTGTTATAACCATACTGAGCAGCATAAATGCGAGAAATAATAATGTAACGGAAATGCTGTAATACATCATCATACATACAGAACCGATAACTGTGCCTATGGATACAATAAGCTTAAGCAAACCAGTCTGCATAACTTCCGACATTTTATCCAGGTCACTGGTGAAACGGCTAAGCAGCTCACCTGCTTTATTCTGATCAAAAAATCGAAGAGGAAGACGATTGAGCTTTACCGCCACCTGTTTACGAAGATTCATTACCAGAGTGTCAGCTACATTTGCCATCAGGTATGATTGCATGAAATAAAACAGCCACATAAAAAAATACTGTATAGCCAGCCACATAAGCTCCTGCCCCATGTTGTTCCATGTGATCTGAAAAGGAATATTGCTGTCCCAACCCGCCTTTATGCTTTGCCAGAGATGATCGATTACCAGTGCACTGTACATAGGCGTCCATATTGTTAATCCTACATAAAAAATGATAGAGATACATATAATAGTCAGCCTTACGCGCTGTCCTTGAAATTGCATGAACAAACGCACGGCTGTGCTCCGCTTATTCATTATTGCTGTCCCTCCTTTGTCTGAGAATGGTAGATTTCCTGATAAATCTGACAATTCTGCATTAATTCATCATGAGTGCCCTTACCTACCATTTGTCCCTCATTCAGCACGATAATCTGCTGCGCATGACGAATGGTACTTACTCGCTGTGCAATAATTATTACAGCAGAATCCTTTGTTTCTTCTGCCAATGCATGCCTTAACGCAGCATCGGTTTTAAAGTCCAATGCCGAGAAACTGTCGTCAAAAATGAACAGTTCCGGCTTTTTCACAAGTGCTCTGGCAATAGATAATCGCTGCCTCTGACCACCAGAAAAATTTGTACCTCCTTGTGCTACATAAGAATTCAGTCCATCCGGCAGAGAACGAATAAAATCACCCGCCTGTGCCACATCAGCTGCATGCATTAATTCCTCGTCACTGGCTGATTTATTGCTATAACGCAGATTCTCTGCAATGGTACCGGAAAATAACCAGGCCTTTTGCTGTACATATGAAATATGATCACGCAGACAGTGCTGCGGCATCGCTCTTACATCTACGCCATTTAGTTTAACAGCGCCGTCCAATACATCATGAAATCGAAGTATCAATGCAGCAACCGTAGATTTGCCGCTGCCCGTTCCGCCGATAATGGCTGTTGTTTCCCCTCTACGACAGGTAAAATCAAGATGTGACAGGGTATTTTCTTCCGCATCCTCGAATCTGAAAGATACATTGCTGAAGGTTAATACATCTTCCTTCTTAATTGACGCATTTATTGGCATATAGTCTGTTTTATCAACAATTTCCGGGCTATGTTCTAATACAGCGCGGATACGGTCGCAGCATTCAAGTGCACGTGGCAATGTTAAGATCTCCATTTGTGCCATCATCAAAAAGAACAATACCATGACAGCGTACTCGATCAATGCAGTGATATCACCAATATGCAAATTGCCCACACTTATCTGTGTGCCGCTGAGAAAATAGATCACTACAATAAAAATATTAACGAATAAAAATGCAAGTCCATCCAGACAGGCAAAGCAGCGGTTCGCTTTAATGGAAGTCTGTGCATACATCTGAAATGAATCATTCATTCTCTTTTTCTCCCGTTCTTCACTATTAAAGGCACGAACAACACGAACGCCTGTGATATTTTCCAACAAAACAACTGACATTTTATCTAACAGCTTCTGCAGCCTGCGAAAAAGCGGTGCTGCGCTGTGCATGATGATATATGCAAGAATCAAGACCGCCGCAACTACTCCTAAAAGCAGGAAACCAAGCTTAATATTAAGGTGAAATGTTAAAACTGCAGCCACAATGCATACCGCAGGGACGGGCATAAGCATGGATAGAATACTGTTTATCGCAAATTGTATCGTATTTACGTCAGATACGGTTCTTGTGGTAATAGAAGCCGTGCCGAACTGTCTGAAGTCATATACTGAGAGTTTTAGCGATTTTTCATAGATCGCAACACGAATATCCTTGCCGATCCTTGCAGACAAGATCGAACATGTATAACCGCCCAGGATGCCGCATACACCGGAGGCAACGGAATATGCCGCCATTTTGATGCCCGTTTCCAACAGCTTATCAAATGTTGCCCCCGATGCACCAAGATTAAGCATTTCTGCAGCCAGAGTCGGAATAAACAGTCCTCCCATAACATCTAGGATCAAAAGAATGATTGTAACAACACATATCAGCCAATGCCTGCGTGCAAATTGCAAAATCAATTTCATAAAAACCCTCCTTTTTGCTTGACAAGAATGCCGACATTGGCCTACTCTAAACTATATAGTAAGTATACAGTCAAGAGGCAAATGAAATGTTTTCGAATAATTTTTTTACAATTTCTGATTTTGCTGCACTTCTGGGAATAAGCAGACAAACGCTGATATATTACGACCGCATCGGTCTGTTTAAGCCTATAAAAATTCTGGACAATAAATATCGTTTATATTCAAGAAGTCAGATAAATGTTATCAGCATGATTACCATGCTTAGTGAAATGGGAGTCTCTCTTAAAGAAATAAAGACAACCGTCGACCGAATATCTCCGGATACTGCCATTGAAGTGCTGAAAAAGCAGCAGCAAGAAGCACTGGAAAAAATGCGCAAGCTGAAAATTTTGGAGGAAATGATCGCTCTGCGTATTGACCGGATATCACTAGGAAAAGAGATTGCTGAAATGTCAGCACCGCCATTTTCCTTTGAAGAGGTAGGAGATGACATCCCTCTGTATCTGGGCAAAAATGTAAATTGCTCCTGGGAGGAAATCTCAGATGACGATATCATTGATTTTTATTCAAACTGTGAAAAACTTGGGCTGCCGCTGATATTTTCAGGCAGGCAGATGAAAAGGTATGAAGATATTATATCCGGAAGGACCGAAATCATATCCAATATGTATCTGCCCCTTAAGGACTCGGCAAATGCCAATTACATAATGCCTAAAGGCATATATGCCGTAGGATATGTATGCGGCAGCTGTGAAAAACCTGATAGCAGCTATAAAAAGCTCCTGTCTTTTATAAAAGAAAACGGCATGAAAGCTGTTGGAAATGCGTATGAAGAATACCTGCTGGATGAGCTGGCTGAAAGTGATTCTGATAAATTCGTCATGAAGATCATGCTGCAAGTCAGATAAAATGATATCATTCACCTATAAACTGCTGCTTTAAAATAAGCCAGAAACAGTCAATCCGTTTTCATTTTGATTTAGATTTATTAATTTTAATCCTCATAACTATCAGCACAATCAATGAGCCTGCCACAAGTACAGCTGACAATAATTGTGATACTGCGATGCCTGTATTGCCTATCATAAGAGAGTCGGTTCTGAGACCTTCAACGAAGAATCTTTCAAGTCCGTAACCTCCGAGATACCACAACAGGACCTCCCCACTGTATTGCTGATATTTTCTGAATATAACGATCAAAACGAACAGGATCAAACACCAGCAGGATTCATACAGGAAGGTCGGATGCACCTGGATATAATCTGTACCATTGATATTTACTATATGTTCTCTGATATTATCAGTAACAACTCCGGTAACATCGCTTAACTTGATCTGCATGGCAAACAATGAATCAGTATAATCGCCAAAGGCCTCTCTGTTAAAGAAATTGCCCCATCTTCCGATGGCCTGTCCCAGTGCAATTGTAGGCACAACTGTATCAAGTACCTGCAGGTAGGATAATTTCTTAATCCTGCAAGTAATGTATCCTGCCAGAAAGCCTGCGATAATGCCTCCATATATGGCAAGTCCGCCATTTCTTATATGGAAAATCTCCAGAGGATTATCAATGTAATAACTAAGGTTAAAGATAACATAATATATCCTTGCCCCAATTATTGCAGCGATCACTCCTATAATCGACAGATCAAAATAATCTTCTTTGCGCTGCCCCGTACAGGCGGCACGATGAACACACAGCATAACACCAATAAAGACAGCGCATGCAATAATTATTCCGTAAAATGCAATATTTAATCCAAATATATTAACTGAATTCGGAAAATCCGGTATTGATATTCCAAGGTGCGGGAAGATTATAGCAGCCGACTTCATGTGCGTTTTCTCCTATACATTATCATGCAGCACGACATATCATATGCCGTACTGCAATTATCATTCATATAAACATCATCGTGCAATTTAGCAGCAACTTGCAAAATTGCAGCTGTGCATATTTCAATACGATTTATACATTAAATCTGAATAAGATAATATCATCATCCTTAACGACATATTCCTTGCCTTCGATTCTTACTAAGCCCTTTTCACGAGCCGCATTGTATGAGCCGAGATTAATAAGATCATCGTAATTAACAACCTCAGCCTTAATAAATCCTCTCTCAAAATCCGAGTGGATCTTACCGGCTGCCTGAGGAGCCTTAGTGCCCTTCTTAATGGTCCATGCCCTTACTTCCTTAGGTCCTGCCGTAAGGAAAGAAGACAGGCCCAATATTGAGAAGCTTGCCCTTATCAGCTTGTCTAAGCATGATTCTGTAAGACCCATATCAGCGAGAAACATCTCCTTCTCATCGTCATCAAGTTCTGCCAGCTCTTCTTCTGTCTTGGCGCAAACAACGAATACCTCCGAGCCTGTTGATGCAGCATATTCACGAACCGCTGCCACATGCGGATTATCCTTGCCGTCATTTACAAGGTCGTCTTCAGATACATTTGCCGCAAATATAGTTGGCTTAGCTGTAAGAAGGTTGAAATCCTTCATCATTGCTTCTTCATCTTCGCTAAGCTCCATAGTCTTGGCCATATTGCCTCCCTCAAGATGAGCCTTGATCTTCTCAAGCAATGCAACCTCAGCTGCAAGAGATTTGTCATTTTTAGCGCCCCTTGAGCTCTTGGCTATACGGCGTTCTATTATCTCAAGATCTGAGAATATAAGTTCAAGATTAATAGTCTCAATGTCTCTGATCGGATCCACCTTGCCATCAACATGAACAACATTATCATCATCGAAGCATCTGACAACATGAACGATGGCATCTACCTCACGGATATTTGCCAGAAACTGATTGCCCAGTCCTTCCCCATGGGAAGCGCCTTTAACAAGTCCGGCAATATCTACAAAATCAACTGTTGCCGGTGTAATCTTCTCGGCATTATAAAAATCAGAAAGCACCTTCAGTCTCTTATCCGGAACGGCTGCCACACCAATATTCGAATCTATCGTACAGAAGGGATAATTGGCGCTCTCTGCTCCGGCTTTTGTTAATGCATTGAATAATGTACTCTTGCCGACATTTGGCAAACCTACAATTCCTAATTTCATTTATATGATCTCCTTAAACAGACTTTTTCAAAAATTTGGGCAAAAGAATGCCCCGTGCAATTAGTTATGATAGCACGGGGAACTCCTTTTCTCAACGATAAACTTTTTTCAGCAAATGTATATATAATAATCCGTTGAGGGATCATTATGGGTAAATTATTTTCGGAACAATCCTATGTCTAATCAAACATCTGAGATGCAACAGTATAATTAAATACCGGACCTTCCAGACAGACATAGGTTCCGTTCATCTTGCAATGACCACATTTGCCCACTGCGCATTGCATCTTGCGCTCAAGGGAAACCCATATTTTTGAAGCGTCTGTTCCCTTATTCAGGAAATATTCAGATGTTGACCTGATAACTGCAGGGGCACCGGTAATTACGATATTGTAATCCTGTAATTGTTCTACCGGGATCTTATCAAGAAATGCGGTTACTCGTCCGCATTCATAGCCCGGCAATTTTTCCTTTTCCCTGCTTAATGGATATATGACCTTATTAAAGCTGTCCCTGAAGATCTTCCTGTCCTCTTCAAATAATGTTGAATTGCGGTCTTTAAATCCGGATATAAGATATACACTCCTGCGAATATCCGGATTGTCTGCAAAATGCCTCAGAAGCATTCTTACAGGTGCAAGACCTGTTCCACTGGTTACAACAATAAGGTCTTTATTTTCCAGCTGTTTAACGGGCCACGGATTGCCATAAGGTCCTCTCGTATATAACAGATTGCCCTCCTGAAGGTTAAATATCCCTTCTGTCAGACTGCCGACCTTTCTTATTGTAAATTCAATATATCCGTCGCCTTTACCGCTGACAGATATCGGCGCTTCACCGACCTTGGGAATAGACAGCTGGAAGAACTGGCCCGGCTGAACGTCTCCGTCATATAATATTCTGAAAGTAAATTCTGCCACAGTCTCCTGCACGATCTTATCAATCCTGCGCGGAATCGGCATCATTATGTTAGCTGACATTTTTAGTACCTCAATATAATAACAATCAAAATTTTCGCTGCATTCATGCCAGATAAGATTATCTGTTAGAATTCATCTTCTCAATTTCATCATGTACTTCACAGACCGTTTCGAAGAAAGATATATCCTTAGGGCATCTTATATCGCATCTTCCGCAGCCTACGCACATATGTTCTGTACCAAAGCGTTCCTTGTAATCATAAAATTTATGAAATACCTTAAAGCGCATATTTGCGCCCGGCGTTTTTCTGGCAATCTCGCCGCCTGCAGTCTTAGTGAAATCAGCCAGCATGCATCCCGACCATACGCGTCTTCTCTCGCCATCATTGCTGCCCTGATCATATACAATGTCAATAGTATCAAAACACGTACATGTACCGCATACAGCATTGCAGCCTCCGCAGGCAACGCAGGTGCTGTCGAATTTCGACCAATAACTCAGCTCGCTTACAGAACGCAGATTCTCCTTATTTATCTGCGGAATTCTGATAGTTCTCTTGTTTTTCTCAATGAAGTGTACCTTAAAATCCGCATTATCCTCACCTGCAAATACGCTGCAAAATTCATCGTCCTTAACATCTACTAAGATTTCATCAGCTGTAATACGCAGCGCAAATGCATAATCATCAGCTGTATTACTGCCTGCAGATACACAAAAGCACTTATCAAAGCTCTCCTGACATTCAAGTAAAGCGAATTTTACCTTTTCTCGATATCTTTTATAAAAGGTATCTTCTGCTGCACCATTTTTAAGAAATATATTATCCTGACGCCTGATGGAATTTATATCACAGGCACGGGCAATTATAAGGATTTTTCTGTCATCCTCCGGTTCAGACTCCTCTACACTGTCATCCTTAAAATAAAACATTACCTGAAATATCGGATAAAATATCTCCTTAGGAGAATAATCCGACTGTCTGTCTGTTATGATCTGTCCGACAGACTTAATAAGTCCATACCTTACTCTCTTCTTCTGAGCATCCAATTTAGGCGCAAATATACGATATTTTTGAGACAAATCCGATATTATCCCGTCCATATGCTCATGACTTAGTCGATATCCCATATTTTGCCTCCCTCCTGCAGAAGATCAGCCTCCTTTTTTATAAATCCGTTGGTTATTTTAGCAACAGATTTATAAAAATCTCTCTCCGAAAACTTCATTACATCGCCGATAAATGAATAAATCCAGTTTGTAATATGTTTCTTCATGAATTGCCTTTGTTCGTCGATCAATGCGTTGATTTTCTCTTTATCATTCTTCTCTATGACAGCTGTGATCTCATCGCAAATATTTGCCATATATTCCAGCATAAGACCGATGTTGTCCTCCATCGTCCTATATACATTAGGATCCGGCTCTAGTCCTCTTGCGAGATACAGCGCATGCATCTGCATCTGCGTGCTTCCGCCTACCTGGTGTTTCTTATTAACATATACTGCCTCATATGGAAATGCTGCCCTTCCTGCTGCATCGCCTGCAGCAAGGAATACCTTCGCATAATCCGCTGCTAGATCCTCCAGATCAGACGAATCTATATCGGCAATATATCTCTTCATAAGACCATAGCCTTCTTTTAAATCCAGGTCTGAATTGCTGCTGCCTTCTATATGCGGAAAATCCATTTTCTTAAGCATAAGAAGCTGATCTTCATCTACCTCCATAATATATAATCCGCCCAAGAAGCGATACATTGAAGCCCTGGCCCTGGATAAAGCAATTAAATCTGATCTAACCATCGTATCTGCCCTCCCTTAATGCTTCTTCAAATTCAAATGGCAGCATATCTATCCATTTGTATTTCTTCAGAATAAATCTGCCGGAAGGCTTGTTGCCGTTTTCATCCTTAAGTGTATATACATGACCTTCATTTGCTGCAATCAGTTTAGATACCTCGCTCTCCGGATCATTAATATCACCGTAATGAAGCGCTCCGCCTGCACAGTTCCAGACACAAGCCGGAGTGCTGCCTTCCTCCCGCAGTTCAGCGCAGATCGTACATTTGTCCATGATCCGCAGCTCTTTATTAAAATTATTAGCATGAAACGGACATGCCCTCATGCAGCTCTGACATCCGATGCATGTCTCAGGATCAATTCTTACAACGCCGTCCTCATCGCTCTTGTAGCATGCACCGGTAGGACATACCTCAGTGCAGCTGGGATGTTCACACTGCTGGCACTGAACCGTCATGAAATACATCGAAAGATATGGAAAATCTCCGATCGGTCCCATGGAATATACATGACATCTGGAAGTTCCCAGAGCAATATCATTTTGAAATTTACAAGCTACCTGGCATCCATGACAGCCTATGCATCTGTCAAGTTCTACTACCATGCTGAATTGTTTGCCCATTTTGGTCTCCTTATGATCTGCCTACTGTAAGCCAGCTCTTGAAATCAGATGGCTTGGTCCATATTCCTTCAGGTGCGCTGTCAGCAGGATATACCTTGACCTGATATCCTCTCAAAACATGTGTACCCACTACATCGTTAAATGGTCCTTCTGACCTTGACAGCACATTAACATTGGTTTCCTGCCAACCGTGCGTTTTAGTATTAAGAGTCTCGGGATGCCAAAAACGTTCCATATAAACCGATCCCGGTCTGATACCCTTGGTAATATAAGCAACTGCTCTGGTCTTGCCTCTTGCAGATTCAACCCACACCCACTGACCAGGTTTGATATCGTATTTCGCAGCATCATCAGGATATATCCAGATCTCCGGTACCGGCATGATCTCTCTGAGACCCGGCATGTTTCTAAGGGTTGAGTGATGGAATAAAGGAAGCCTTCCGTTAGTCATTATAAGCGGATAGTTTTTGGATATCTCATCATTTCTCAGAGGACTCTCCGTAGGTTCAGCGTAGTACGGAAGCGGTTCATAATCCTTGTCAGCCGGCGGCATCTTATATGGCATAAACGGCTCGCCTGTGCGTCCTAATGTAATATAAGCATCACAATATATCTCTATCTTCTTAGACGGAGTCGCAAATCCCTGAGGCTTGCCATCCTCCATCTTATTAAGATATACATAATATGTCTTCCATTCATCCTTAGACAGGAATTCAAATGGCGCCTTGGCGCAGTATTCCTTCCATGTAAGTCCCTGTGCAGGCGTAAGCTGGTCGAAAAACTCCTCCATAGAATCCCAATATGCCAGATCCTCACCCATAAATTCCGGATCAAATGATTTCTTGCACATCTCATGACCCATCTCGCCGCATCTTTTTGCAATATTAGACCAGACAACCGTCTCATCTCTCGTCTCCCAGAGATGGACTACCTGCTGTCTTGCAACGCACATATTGCATGTTTCGACGATCATCTCCGTTTCCAGCCATTCTTCTGTAGGAAGAACCACATCTGCATATGCGGTCATAGATGTAGGATATGTAAACATATGAACAATATAATCCAGCTTATCACAGGCTTCAGCCCATTTGCCTACTTCTGCTAATACACCGAATTTATTACCGGAGCGATCTATCCACATACGCGGCTGATAAGGCTTACCGGTAAGTATTGCCTTAAGAATGCTGCCCGCATGTCCGCCATACCAGATAGACAAGCCCTTATGTTCACGACCTCCCAGTCTCTTTAAAAACTGCTCCTCCGGCAGGCATTTAAGCGCTACAGGCACCGGATAATTAGGAACCTTCAAAACGCCGCTGGTTCTGAACCGCTGCATTGCAACTCCCGGCTTTTCTACATTTCCCATGAGAAAGTCAATGGTATCTGCAGCCATTGCTGACTGTTCAGAATTGATGTTCTGGTCAGTAGCAACACCCAGACATAGTGTACTAGGCGTATTTTCTGCATATATCCTGATGGCTTTCTCAATATCATCCTTATTAAGCCAGCATAGCTCTGCAGCCTTATCCAGAGTATACTCTTCTACCCGTTCCCACAGAAGCTGAGCTCCGGTTTTATATAATTTGCCGTCTATTTCATGAGTTCCAAATAATTCTACATCATAATCATCATTCCACGGATAATCCATTACCCTGGCAGAATCAGTCTTAAGATCCCATACAAGAGCAGATGTCTTAGGGTCTGCAGGATGTACGATAAACCTTGTCTCACAGTCCACAAGATAAGGAAGATTCGTCCAGTGCATGACAAAATCCTCATCATATAATTTATTTTCAAGAATATATCTTATCCAGGCCATCTCCAAAGCTACGTCAGATTCCGGTCTGATCGGAAGCCATACATCAGCCTTGGCAGCGTCAGGAGTAAGTCTCGGGTCAATTACTACCGTCTTAACACCCTTCTGGCGTAATTCATTAACCATTCTGCCGCCGGAGGCAGGGCAGGAATATGAAGGGTCTGTACCCCACAGTACAAGAGACTTTATAGGGCAGTTTTCTTCATCGAAGAATTCAAGACAGTTCGAGTCAGCAATACTTGTATCAGCTCCGCCATACATCATGGTGGCAGCAAGTACCCTAGGCAAATAGCACTGGGCACTTCCAGGTTCAAACCAGTTAGGTGTTCCGAATATATTGCAAAATCTCGCGCAGCTCCATACCTCAGGATTACCTCCGCCGCCGGTACTTCCAAATACATATTCAGCTCCGTATCTGTTATAGATATCCATGAGCATTCCGGCTACCTTATCCAATGCTTCATCCCAGGTAACTCGCCTCCAACGGCCTGAGCCTCTTTCGCCTACACGCACAAGCGGATATTTATTTCTGTTTGGATGATACAGCGCATTGATTCCGGACAGACCCTTGCCGCACATACGCCCCTTGCTCATAGGATCTGTAGGATTGCCTTCTATCTTAACCACCTGTCCGTTTCTTACATGGGCGATTACGCCGCAGTTAGCGATACAGGCACGGCATGCAGTATATACAATGTGTTCCTCATCCTGCACCTCAATATGCTGAGGTTCACATGAAGACAGATACCTTCTGCCGCAAATGGCATCATCTAATCCGCCAATATTAATTTTGTTCATATATTCGTTGATAAAAATATTACTGTCAGACATAGTTTTCCTTTTTCAATTCAGACAAACAATATGTTGCCGTATCGTATTTATAATTTGCTTTGTGCCGTGAACATCGGTATGCAGCCACTTTTCGAAATTGCCTTTGCTTATTGGTCTCTCTCAGGATATTGCGTCGTCCCGTCACCTAGTCAGGTTATTGAAACACATGCATTAAAACCCACGAAATTTTTTAAAACAAATTGAAAATCACGACAATCAATGATTTTCTATCAGAAGTATAATCAACAATGTAATGGTATTCAATTTTAATTCATGATATATTTTATTCCGAAATGGAATGATTTAAAAAGAAGGACTGATATGACTGAAACACAATTAGAATATTTTACAAGAATTGTAGAATTAGGGAGCTTCAGCGAGGCCGCATTGGAGCTTGATATCTCACAATCATCTATAAGTAAACAGATAATGCAGCTAGAGGATGAACTGCAAGTGTCTTTATTTGACCGCTCATTTCGCAAGGCTCGGTTGAGCTCTGCCGGGGAATTACTCTATCAGGATGCAATTGATATCCTGCACAATATAAAACGGATGAAGGACAATGCTCATGCACTTTCATCAAGCGGCAAGAAAAAAATCTCAATATTGGCTCTGCCTGTCATAGGACATTATAATTTTTATATTCCTGTATCCCTGTTCGAATCGGAACATTCTGAACTTGAAATAGAGCTAACTGAGATCGAAGAGCCTGAGATGTATCGCAAAATTGAACGAGGAGACTATGATGCAGCTATTACATATTTTAATCCTCGTCATCTGGTAAGAAATGGCAGATTTTTTCCACTTGCCGATGATGAGATGGTTCTCGTCTGCAGCAGAGAAAATCCCCTGTGCAGTAAGAAATTTATTACTCCCGAGGATATAGATGGGATAAGATTATTATCCATGCAGAAATATACATGCATAAGCCAATTATATGAATTGTATTTTCAGAAGCATAATACTCATCCCAACATTACGTTCCGTGCCAGGCCTGAAACCATTATGGTAGGTGCCGAGGCCAACCAGGCTCCTGCACTTCTTACAAGGATTCATACTCAGACACAGCGAATATCAGGATGTAATCTGGTACCATTTTCGCCGTCACTTAAGGGAATATTAGGGATAATAATCAATCAGCGCAGCCAGAATAAGGATATTCTGGAAGAACTTGCCAAAATCCTTGTTTAATATCACATGGCTTGTTGTGTTAGCCTGACAATTCAGCTCGTGTTTTAGTATAACTGTTTTAAATTAACTGCATCATACTATTTACTTATTTTCCATGCAGTACATAAAACAGGCCTTAGCACGGATCACATAGATACAACCAAGTTATAAAGCAAAACAGCCAGCTGTCATAATTAACAACCGGCTTGTTTTGCTTTTATACTTATATTTAGATTTATTTGCCTCTGAGGATTGCTGCTGCGGCATCTACATATGCCATATGCTTGATAAGAGAAACTATCTTGGCTGAATATCCCCATTCATTGTCATACCATGCGATAAGCTTAACAAAATCATCACCCAGCATGATGCCTGCCTTCTTGTCAAATACACATGTATGATAGTTGCCGCGGATATCGGTTGAAACTAGCTCATCTGTATTATATTCGATGATGCCTGTCATCTCCATATCTGCTGCTGCCTCGATGGCTGCACAAATCTCTTCATATGATGTCTTAGTATTAAGCTTGCAAGTAAGATCCACAACTGAACAGTCATTACACGGAACACGGAAGCTCATGCCTGTAAGCTTGCCCTTCATCTCAGGAATTACAAGACCTACTGCTTTGGCAGCTCCTGTTGATGAAGGAATGATATTATTAAATACAGAACGTCCTGTTCTCCAGTCACGTCCGCCGTTGGAGTCAACAGGTTTTTGCTTAGATGTAGAAGCATGGATCGTTGACATAAGACCTTCCTTGATGCCGAATTTGTCATTGATAACCTTAACAAGCGGTGCAAGACAGTTGGTTGTACATGAAGCATTTGATACAACTTGCATATCAGGATCATAAGCATCCAGATTAACGCCGCATACAAATGTCGGGAAATCATCATCCTTGCCAGGTGCTGATAAAATAACCTTCTTGGCTCCGCCTATATCAATATGCTTTCTGCAGTCTGCCATTGAGCGGAAGGCACCTGTTGATTCGATGATAT
Organism: Bacteroidaceae bacterium; assembly: GCA_963589005.1. Classification (GTDB taxonomy): domain Bacteria; phylum Bacillota; class Clostridia; order Lachnospirales; family Lachnospiraceae; genus RGIG5612. Next base: position 85,050 of record CAVAJR010000006.1, read on the forward strand.
ATTCTGCACCCGTTGTTGACCAGTCAATTTCATCCAGTTTGTCATGTGAATTAACATAGATGCGATGATCATTAACGCACAGACCATAATCCTTGACTTCAATCTTGCCCTCAAATCTTCCAAATACTGAATCGTACTCAAGCATATATGCCATCTTCTCAATCTCAGCATTTCTCTGGTTAATAGCTACGATATCGATATCTTCATCGTTATTCTTAGCTATTGTGCGGATAACAGTACGAGCGATACGGCCAAAGCCATTGATTCCTACTTTGATACTCATAAGTTGTATACTCTCCTTCGGTGTTTCCGTCAGCCAAAGCCGCACGCAGCAAAATACGCCAATGTGTACTTGCTGCATGGACATCAACTGGCTTGAATCTATAATATTACTCTCGTGGGTAATGATATCACAATTTTCCGAATTGAGAATGCAAATCTTGAACCGAGTTTTTTGTATACTTTGTATATTTACATATTTGAGATTTTGATTGACCTAGTCAGAATAGCCAATATGCGGCTTGCAATAATTCCCATAACAGCACCGGTAATTATGCCGATTGCCATAAGTATCGGAAGATAGTATGCAATAACAGGAACGCCGGTTACAATAATTGCAGCTGCAATCTGACCTATATTATGACATACTGCGCCGGATATGCTGACGCCAATAACTGAGAATTTATTGATTTTTTTTAAAATGATCATTATAGCCAGACTTAGTATGCCCCCTGATAAACTGTATATAAGAGACATCATATTGCCGAACAGTAGTCCGGATACAAATATTCGGATCACCGAGATCAGGCATACATCCGGAAGTTTCATGAGATAAAGTCCTGTAACTATAACTACATTGGCCAGCCCCAGCTTGATTCCCGGAATACCAAAATTAAATGGAATCAATGACTCCACATAACTGAATATAAGCGCAAGGCTTACAAATATTCCTGCCATAGCTACTCTTTTTGCCAATGTATTTTCCTTCCGTTACCTTTTTATTAGTTTGCAAGCACTACAAAATACCCTTGATGCCGAAAATTTTCTTAAACAGACATCGCAGTCTGTAAAATGCAGCCTTATCTATTGAGCGATGGCATCCAGATCGTCAGCTGACACCTCGGATTTCACGACCTCCACAACCAGTCTGTGCGGAAGGCATACTATCGTGTCGCCATTCGTAGATATTGTTCCCTTGGATATGCAATAGCCGTCCGGGCAGTCTGCATATTCCATTCTGACGGCACCATTTTCTATTACTATGGTATTCTTGCCATGCTCATTATCAATTTCTATGATTTCGTCCATATTTAGTGAATACCTAGCATATTCGTTTCCGTCAATTCTTATTACAATCTGATCGCCGTTTGATTTTCCCCTTGCGATAATTAAGAACACAAAAAGAAAAATTGCTGCAGCAGCCCATGCCGCAGCAAGTATTATATCATTTCTGCATAATTTAAAGGGATTTCGTTTGCTCATGGATTATTATCGCTTGATTATATTGATCTTATATGTATCAGATGTGAATATATCACTGATTCCCTCGGAAATATAGAGCTGATTGTCATCTGTCATCATTACAAAATCGAATTCATATCCGCTCTCCCGCCAGAATGCCGTTGCCTTGTCAAGTCCCATGACAAATAATGCCGTAGAAAGTCCGTCTGCAAGGGTTCCGTCGTCACTGATAATCGATACCGATATAAGGCCGCTGTCTGCAGGCATACCTGTTGCAGGATCTATTATATGATGATATGTCTTACCATCCTCAATAAAATATCTCTCATATCCGCCGGATGTTATGACACATTTATCAGTAAGTGATAATATACCCAGACATTTGCTGCCGTCCTTAGGGTCCTGGATTCCGACCTTCCAGTAACTTCCATCTGCCTTAGTTCCGACTACACATACATTTCCGCCCAGGTTAATGATGGCACCGCTCACATTGTTCTCTTGCATTATTTTGGCCACGCTGTCGGAGGTATATCCCTTGCCGATTCCGCCAAAATCTATTGCCATGCCTTCTTCAGCAAATGTGATCTCATTTGTTTTATCATCAAATGTTACCTTGCTGACATCCGTAAGCGGCAGCAGCTCATCTATTTCTGACTGGGTGAGTACTTTATAATTATCAGTCGTAAATCCCCATGCATCCATAAGCGGATATACAAGCGGATTAAATGCTCCTTCAGTTGCGGAATTTATTTCCATCGAGCGCTGATACAGATACGCAGATGTGTCAGATAATACAGCTGAGCCGGAATGATTGAGTGTGTATATCTCACTGCTCTCATCCCCGGTAGATAAAAGCTCATCCAGTTCCTGTATCTTCTTAACAGATTCGCTCAGTGCCTCTGATGCATTGCCGCCATATGCCTTAACAGTCATATATGTATCCATCGCATACAGCTCCTTCGACTGCATCTCAGTCGAATCTGCAGCTGCAGATTCCGTCCCTGTAACAGCGTCTGAAGCGGTCTCTTGACTGCTGCCCGGCAGCGACGTGCATCCGACCAAGGCAATTGACGATATACATGCCAATATTAAAAATAAAATGTTTTTCTTCAATTCAGTACCCCTCACGGCTTTGGTTAGCCGTAGGTAACAATATAACATTCATTGCTTCTTTGTGCAACACGAATAATGCTTTACAGCTTACATTGAAATGATGTGTACCTTAAATCTGTCCTGATCACATTGCCTGATTGTCACAAATATATTTAAGTAAGCCCCGGCAGCCTTCTTCCAGATCCTTCCAGGTTGCATCAAAATTGCCTGTATACCATGGATCTGCCACCTCACCCGGTCTGTCTGTATAATCCATCATCATAGAGATCTTGCTATCCGGATCATCATGGATGATATATTTAATATTTCGCATGTTGTTGCGATCCATTAGAATTATCATATCGAATCGGTCATAATCACTTGCTGTGATCTGCCGTGCCCTGTGATCAGAGCATGATATGCCATGCTCTGATAATTTTCTCCTTGCCGGCGGATATACAGGCTCGCCTATCTCTTCCGTACTCGTTGCAGCCGAGTCGATATAGAATTTATCTTCCAGGCCGCAGTCAGCTGCAAGTTTGCGCATCATATATTTGGCCATGGCCGAGCGGCATATATTGCCGTGGCAGACAAAAAGTACTCTAATCATAATCAAAATCTCCTGTAAATAAACCATCTCCCAGTATTCCAATTTATCTACTGATATCATTCTTTCACCTTCCAATACCCGGATTTATTTGATCCGACTCTTTCAATAAAGCCTTTTCTCTTCAGAACAACAATGTTATTCTGAACGGCCGTTTTTCCAACACCAACCAGAATTGTAAGCTGAGGCTGTGTAACATTAGGATTATTGCGGATTTCCATAAGGATTTTTTGCTGTGTATCGTTGAGTTCGTTTAATTTATCTACCACATTATCTGCCGGGTTATCTACCATATCACCATCAATACGATTAAAAGGCAGATTTACCACAATGGAATTTTCTCTGAATTCAAACGCATTCTCTCCGTAAACATCTGTAATTTTTGGAACACCTCTTCCAGAACGTTCACTGATGTGTAATTGCAGGAAAAGGTCTGACAGTTTTTGATTAACAGGAATAGATTCCCCCTGATAAAATCCCTTTTTTGTTTGTCCCGGAGCAAGCGCACCTCTAGATAATATTTCTATCCTATCGCTATATACAGTAATCATTGGAGCATTGCCATCAACCCATTTGTTATGAACAAATGCATTGACCAGCGCCTCTCGGAAAGCATCATTATCAAATAGAGGAACATCTTTCCTCTGAAGCCTTCTTCCTCTTTCATCAGTCTGAATCAAATTTATGACATCCCCATATTCCAGGATTTTATCCAAAGCTAACAATATGCATGTATTTCCGAATTCCTTTATGGAAAACAAGGGTGAGCTTTTACTTTCTCCGCGAAAAATAGATACACGTATTGGCATGTGACAATCATCTGAGAGTAGTTGCGCCATAACATTATATTTTTCATCATTGGTAAGCAACCCAAGATTTTTCTTAAATGTGGCTTCCTTCAAATTAATTCCGCGACCGGCATAATATGTAAACAATCTTTCAAATGACAGTTCCTGATATTCCGATTCTGTATTGCAAATGGATGGCAAGCCATTCTTCAGTACATCAAATAATTGTGCTTCCCTCTCAGGATATTTTGCTACACTCTCTTTGCTCGAGCCAATGCGTATATATCGTATTCCATCAAATGAAGTCGGCACTTTAACCGCAGCCGGAATATCGAGAACTACAATTCTTTTTTTATTGATTTTTATCTCATGAAAGGTGAAACCAATATCAGGTGAAACAGATCTTGCCAGATAATGCTGAAAAGGCTCGTTTTTAACATCCTTCTGATAATTTATACTGGTTCCTGTAATTTCATGAGTTTTGTCATTGATTCCCCAGATGAAATATGCGTTTGTTTTCCCCTTTATAGCAGCAGCATTTGAAAGAGCAGAAATGTACTCTCCTATTTCGTGTGGTTCGAACCAGTTTTCTTTAAATTCAAACCATTCCTCTTCTGAATATTCCAATAATGACTCCACTATTTTTTCATAATTATCCATAAAGTGCCCCTCTTTTATCTGCCGGTTTTATCTACCACATTATATCAGATGTGGTAGATAAAGTGGTAGATAAATCACACAATAAAAAAGGACTCCCTCTCAACAAAGGAATCCCTTGACTTAACAGACGATAAGATTGTTTTCCATACATATTTTTTACAGTACACAATATAACCTGCAAGGCTCTTTTTTCTTAACATCACAATATTTTCTTAAAAATCCATCTCTTCATTCTGTGTAAATCCTGTGTAAAGCAAGGTCTTGGCAGCTCAGAAATGGCTCAAATAAAGGATTTTCGAGAGAATGTTGGTACTATGCCGTGGCAGACGAATAGTATCCGAATCATAAGTTTCTCCTATTAAAAATGCCGTGATTTGCCGTGTTTCAGCCACTTTTGCGTACCTTGCAACGATATGTGTCATTCACATAACTTATGGCAATTTGGCAAAACAGGGCAAATCGAGGCATATGTGTTCCATCAATCGTAGTCAAAACGTAGTCTGTACAGGCTCTTCTGACTACTCCGCCTGGGTTTCCAGGGGGTGCAAAAGGGGGGTGCATAATTTAACGATTATCCTTTAAAAATATGTTCCCTATGATATTCAAGGAATTTTCTGTTCTGACCTTTCAGTTCGATTTTCATCTTATCATTCACATTCATGAATATCTTGTCGATATCGGTCAGTTCGTTTGATATCTTTACTGTCCCATCTTCCTCAAACGAGATAGACCCCTGGTCAAACAGCTTGTCATGATTAGGACAGAGCAGAAAGCCATTGTCCGGATCAAGTTTCTCTTCCGGCTCACTATCAACCCATGGCTTTATGTGGCTTGCTACCAGAAATCTATAAAAATGACAATCCGAAAATAACCCACTTTTATAACAATGTCGGCTATTCCGGCGTTCCCCTCTGGTCCCTCTTTGAGATCCTGACACTTGGGGATTTCGGATTTCTGCTTTCATGCCTGACTTTCGATGTCCGCGACGACATTTCACGAACACTCGGAATTAACGTTTCTGCCGATACAAACCGCCAGCTGGTGTATAAATACATCTATACGCTAAAGGATCTTCGAAACGCTATCGCTCATAACGCCGTCGTTTTTGACACAAGGTTCCGAAACATAGATCCTTCACGCGCAATGAAACGCTGTCTTGAGCAGGATATCGGTCTTCCATATGTCAACTTCAAATCCATAGGCGACTACATCATCCTGATGTGCTACTACCTGAAACTGCTTGGCGTGACCAAAACAGAGATCAAAGCCTTCATCAGAGATTTTGAAAAAATCACCGATGAATATAAAAACTCTGTTGACCCTTCTGTTGCCGCAATAGTCGTGCGTTCGGATCTTTCGAGCCGTATGCAGACTTTGAAAAATTTCATATAGGGGTTGCTTTTTAGAGCATTTTCCCTTATACTTTACATAGCAATTGGGGTATGCGTTTGCGGACGCATACTTGAAGGGAGTCGGATTCGTCCGGCTCCCTTTTACATTCCCATCAAAACACAAGCAGACCGCGGCTGTCATAAACGGATTCAGATGTCTCATTCCCGCATCTGACCGCCCGGTCAAGCGCCATGATCATCGCGATCGCCCCGTCAAGCTTCTCCGTGGACTTTGCCTTGTCCGCCTTGATGTTCCCGTCGGGATCAGTCTTGATGAAAATGTTATCCATGTTCCATCTCAGAACCGGATGACCGCCGTGGACGATCCTTTTCTCCAAAACAAGCCTCATCAATTCCTTCGTGGGCGGCGACATGTAAGCGAAATCCTGTCCGATCGGCACTACCGTAAATCCCATTCCTTCCAGATCCTGCGACATCTGTGCCGCGCCCCATCTGTCATAGGCAATCTCCCGGATATAAAACCGTTCGCCCAATCTCTCGATAAACTTCTCAATATATCCGTAATGGACCACGTTTCCTTCCGTCGTTTCCAGAAAGCCCTTTTTCTCCCATACGTCATAAGGAACATGATCTCTTTTCACCCTTAAATCCAAAGTTTCCTCCGGCACCCAGAAATAAGGAAGCACGATATATTTATCCTCTTCATCCGCCGGCGGAAATGCCAGTGCGAAGGCCGTAAGGTCCGTCGTACTCGACAGATCCAAGCCGCCATAGCAGACACGCCCTTCCAGCTCATCCTCATCCACAGGAAAAGCGCAGGCACTAATAAAAAATACAATGACCGTTTTGTCGAAATAAAAGTCCGCGTCACCCCTGACAAGCGTTCCGTCATCAAAGCTCTTGCCGAAAGCATGGGCGAAAGCGCCACCGCTTTCATAAACAGAGCCATCGCTACGACTGCCTGCCGTTTGACATCTCATATACAACGTCCGTCACATTCATGGTTGATGCTCTGTGGGACACTAAAACCACAGTCTTGCTCTGCGCAGACTCCCTGAGTGATCTTAGGATAATGCCTTCATTCAGTGAATCTACATTACTGGTCGGCTCGTCCAGCAATATAAGCTGTGAATCATGCAGAAATGCTCTCGCAATGCCGATTCTCTGCTTTTCACCGCTGGATAATGTATCTCCCAGCTCTCCGACCTTCGTATCATATCCCTGCGGCAGGGACATAATAAAATCATGAACAGAAGCCTTCTTAGCCGCTTCAATAATTTCCTCCCGCGAAGCATCTGCCTTGGCAATTGCGATATTATTAGCAATGGTATCATGGAACATATGAGTTTCCTGAGTCACATAACTTTCCATGTCTCTTAAACGCTTTGTCGGAATCCTTCTGACATCATCGCCATTTACCATAATGCAGCCGCTATTTACATCCCAGAACCGCATCAGCAATTTAAGCAAAGTGGATTTGCCGGAGCCGCTGGGACCATGAATTCCCGTTATTTTGCCAGGTTCAAATCTTATGGAATAATTATCCAAGATCACCTCATCACTGTATTTAAATGTTATATTATCAGCCTCTGCTCCCGTAAACTCGTCACCGAATGCACTTCCGTTATGATTTTTTCCATTGGCATAACGTCCTTTAATCTCACATTCAGTATTATCACAGTATTTAAGATCATTAAGGCTGCCTATTACCTCCTCAACCTGCGGTTTTTCCTCAAGCAGAGACAATACCCTCTGCGCACTGGCTAAGGTCTGGTTAAGATTATTTGACAGATTGGCCAATGCAACTACAGGACCAAAGGATCCCATCATGGCAATTGTGCATGTAAGTACTCCGTCAAATCCTATATATGAATTATTATACAGGCATATTGTAAGCGCCAGCATCGCAAATGATGACAACAATATGCAAGCATTTGTCAGAGACTTCTGTGAACCTTCCGATTGGCTTAATTCCTTCTGCATTTGCGCAAGATCTTCTGAACGTCTTGACATTTGAGCCTTTCTTATTTCTCCCTGTCCGTACTGAATAGTTTCATCCAATCCGCGCAGGGAATCCAGCACGAAGCTGTTTAATTCTCCAAACCCTGTTCTGAAGTTCATTCCCTTCTGCTTGCCTTTATTTCCGTTCCATAATGGTATCACTACACCTACAATTATATAAGCTGCCAATGCAAGGAACCCTGCCAGCCAGTGATAACTTGCAATAAATATTACCATTATTACCGAGGTAACAGCTGCAATGGCTATAGGCGAAATGGTATGAGCGTAGAAAACCTCCAGCAGTTCAATATCTGTTGTAATGATTGAAATCAAATTGCCCTTATCTCGGCCTTCAAGCTTAGCAGGACACAATTTTCTGAGGGCTGCAAATACTTTATGCCGAATAATAGCCAGCAATTTAAATGCAATAAAATGATTGCAATACTGCTCCGCATAATGAAGGAGTCCTCGTAATATTGCTATTACGATCATAATTATTACAATCGTGCCTACAGGCATATCGGTAAACCAAGTGCTGCTTACTGTTATAACTTCAGCTTCTGAAATTCCATGTATTACGACCTGACCCGCAAGAATCGTAATAAAAATAGCACACAGAAATCCCAGTGTTCCGAGAATAATTGCAGCAATCATGATATAAAGCAATGGTTTAACAAGGCCTATTAAACGACCCATGATCTTAATGGCGCTTCTGCGTTTTAATTCATTGTCCATTTATCGGCCTCCTTAGCATAATTTTCCAGTGCCATCTGGCTGTTATACAAATGTCTGTATTCACCGCCCGCGGCCATCAGCTCTTCATGACTTCCGCTTTCTGCAATTATTCCGTTCTTCAGAAAATAAATTTTATCCGAATTAACAACATTGGCAAGTCTGTGAGAGATAAGAAGAACTGTCTTCGTCCTTGCCAGCTCATGAATCACCTTCATGAGCAATTCCTCGCTCTCAATATCAATATTCGATGTTGCCTCATCGAATATATAAACCTGCGCATCCTTCAGCAGTGCTCTGGCAATAGCAAGTCTCTGGCGCTGACCGCCGGACAGATTGCTTGCCTTCTCCTGCAGCTTAGTATCAAGTCCATCCTGCGTATTTAGAAATCCCGTGAGATTTACCTTATCAAGCACTTCATACATCTGCTCTGCATTTGCATCCGGTCTGGCCATACCCAGGTTTTCCCTAACAGTGCCCTTAAACAGATAACTGTTATTCCTTACAACCACCACATGGCTCATAAGGCTGGCTTCGCTGATTTCTGACAGATCAATGCCTGCCATTGTTATCTTCCCTTCATATCCCTTATTTCGGGCAGCCAGAAGCCCTACTATCGTGCTCTTGCCGCAGCCCGACTCGCCTACAAGAGATACAAAACTTCCCGGAACAAGCTCAATATTAATTCCATGTAATATCTCTCTTCCTTCCTCATAGACAAAACGAACATCCCTCATAACGATATCAATATTCTTATCCGGCAAGATCTTGCTGCCATTTGGCGGTTCTGTAATATCGAGGATTTTAAATATCTTATCGCTTGCTGCCATGCCATTCATGGCAATATGAAAGAATGACCCCAGCAATCTGAGGGGTAAGAAGAATTCACTTGCCAGCAAGATTATGCATATAGTTCCTTGCAATGTAATATTGCCATTTATAAATTCTAATACAGCGACAGCCATGCCCGCAGCTGCACCGCCATATGCAATAATGTCCATAACACTGGTAGAATTAAGCTGCATGGTAAGGACTTTCATGGTAATTCTTCTGAAATTCTGTGATTCTGCATCCATCTCATCAGCCTTCTTTTGATCCGCCTGATAGATCTTAAGCGTTGTAAGACCCTGCAGATTTTCGAGAAATGAATCCCCCAGCCCCGTATAGATGCTCCAATATCTGTTAAGCAGCTTCTTGGCAACCTTCTGCACTACCACAATAGATACGGGAATCAGCGGCACACAGATCAGCAATATTACGCTTGCCTTAACACTTATATTGCATAAGATGATGAACAATGTAACGGGCGCAATCAGACTGTAAAACAGCTGAGGCAGATATTTGCCGAAATATGTTTCCAGCTGTTCTACTCCCTCTGTTGAGACCTGAACCACCTCGGAAGATGAAACATATTCACTGTAGGATGCTCCCAGCCTTAACATCTTGTCATATATCTTCTCTCTGAGAATTCTCTTAACATCCACACATGCCATGTAAGATGAACGCGTCCCCAGCTTATCGCAGGCAATTCTGACAGCCAGGACAATCAATAATGTAATGCCAGCCAGAAGCACGAACTGCAGATCCAGCGTGTTATATACAACTCTCGACAGCAGATGTGCAATTGCAAATACTGCTGCAACCTGTGACAACAGCGCAATCCACTGCCAGAGAACCGTATATATAATATATTTTTTGGCATGAGATAACAGATTAACTAATCTTGTCTTTATCATTTACAACTCCTGAATAAAAAACATTGTTACAGTCCCTTCGAGCACTATCCGAACTCAGTGCATTTCTCTGTTCCTCCGCCTTTGTATCAACTGTCTTAACCCTCAGGAAGAAATACAGCATATGGCATACCCATACAACAGCCAGGCATATTCTTCCGACAGGTACATCCTTCATACATATGAATCCTACCGTCATAACTACAGTTACTGTAATTACGATCTTAAGCTTGGTCGCCATTGTCATCGCGCGTTTCTGCACGAAACTATCCAGATGTTTCTTGTATAAGCCGGTATTTACAAACCAGTTATGAAGCCTTTCTGAGCTCTGAGCAAAACAGAACATTGTTGCCATAAAAAAAGGTACAGTAGGAAGAATCGGAAGTATGATCCCTACCGTGCCTAATCCCAGGCATATAAAGCCTAATATTATCCATAGAATCTTAAATGTTTTTTTCATCTGCTAATGGTTTAGTCCTTTCAATAATCTCATATATTAATCCTGCAAATAATTCCAAGCTAACTAAATGATCCATAAGGTATTAAGCGTTTCTCATTATATATAGCAATTCAATTAGTTAGCCGCAGGTGACAATATATCATTGATTTACTTATTTCTCAAGCTGATTTCACGGCTGCCATGATGTTTCCGTCAACTTACTCCATAGTATTTCCAATAGTTCAGATATAGATTTGCCGAAATGGCCATCGTGATGGCAGCAAAAGCCTGCAGGATGTGCAGATGTTTTTCCGTCGACTCAAAAATCACGGTTCAAGATTAAAATACCCGGAAACGAATATACATTTCCGGGTACTTGAAGATTTATAATATATAAGATGAACTATTTCATAGTTACCAATTCATATTCCTTTATACCAAGCCCGATCTTCTGTGCATGGTCAAGAGTTTCCTTCCAGGCAGTATTAGGATTGCTGTTCTGCCATACATTTCCATGGTCATGGAAGTGCGGATCATGAAGATGTTCTCCTAACTGGCTATTGTCAAATGGTATTGCCTTCTCGCACAGATCAACACAAGCCTGATCCAGTGCTACCGGGTCAAATGACGCCAGCATGCCGATATTCGGGATGATCGGAGCATCATTTTCGCCATGGCAGTCACAATTTGGCGATACATCCGTAATCAGGCTTATATGAAAGCACGGACGACCGTGACAGACAGCCGCCGTATATTCAGCCATCTTGCAGCCTAACAGCTGAGGAGCATTCCAGTTCTCATTTTCTATTGCATCAAATGCACATGCACCTATGCAGCGCCCGCAGCCCTTGCACAGCTCAGGATTAATGTAAGCCTTCTTAAGGATCCTGCCATCAGCGTTCGTTTTATCGATATACTCTATTGCATCTGAGCCGCATTCCTTAGCGCATCTCTGACAGCCGCGGCATAATTCTTCATGTACGATCGGATGACCGCTGTTATGCTGCTGCATCTTGCCTGCACGGCTGCCGCAGCCCATGCCAATATTCTTAATAGCGCCGCCAAATCCCGCCTGCTCATGACCCTTAAAATGAGTCAGCGATACAAGGATATCTGCATCCATTACAGCACGGCCTATATAAGCCTCCTTGCAATATTCTCCATTCGGAACAGGAACAGCCACATCATCGGTGCCTCTCAGTCCGTCGCCGATAATTATCTGACAGCCTGTTGTAACAGTATTAAATCCGTTCAGATTGGCACAGTCCATATGCTCAAGGGCATTTTTTCTGCTGCCCGGATAGAGGGTATTGCAGTCCGTAAGGAATGGTATACCGCCCTGCTCCTTTATAACATCAGCAACAGCCTTGGCATAATTAGGACGAAGAAATGCCAGATTGCCCAGCTCTCCGAAGTGCATCTTGATGGCAACGAATTTGCCGTCCATATCGATATCGCCGATACCTGCGTTCTTGATCAGCTTAGTCAGCTTAGCGGTAAGACTTACGCCTAGCCTTGTGCGAAAGTCAGTAAAATAAACCTTTGATCTTTCCATGTGGTTCTCCTCTTCCTGCATTGTTATTTCCTTGTTTTGTTGTATTGTAATTATTATTTTACATTATCAAGTCAAGACTTCACAATGCATTTTTCAGAAAAACCGAGGGTTATTTCTACTTCAGTGAATCCATCATTGCCTTAACATTTTCAACCTTGGCATTAAGCGGGATCTCGCAGCCGGAGCCCAGCATAAATCCGCCCTTCATACCCATGTTAATGAGCTTTTCGCAATAATTTGATACCTCATCCGCCGTTCCGTAGGCAAGCATTGTTGCCGGAACATCACCCCTTATGGACTGGCAGCCCTGCAGCATTCCATATGCCTCGTCAATCTTAGTATCGCCGTCTAATTCAAGATGTAAGCAGCCCTTAGGAAGCTCTGTGAAATATTTGCACATAGGAAGCCAATTGCCGTCTGCATGAAGGACAGATATAAGTCCTGCCTCATGAAATCTTAAGATCGATGCCTTAAGCTCCGGCCATACATATTCCTCGAACATGGTCGGAGATAAGAAGGTTGCAGATGATCTCATTGCAAATATTCCTACCTTCTGTCCGCCGCTTGCCTTAGTATTCTGAATGGTCTGCATGTCGGCTTCCGGCTGATATTTATGGATTATATCCATAATGATTCCGGGATCATCATATAAGTCATATGTAAATTCTGCCATTGACCTGATCATGGACAAGGTGTCGAAGATAGGACCGGTGGCATTTTCAAAGTCAGGAACTATGCCCCTTTGGATAAGTGCCGGTATAGTTTTGGCCATGTTAGCTCCCAGAATCCCGAATCTCTCACCTAACTGCTGCGGTGATGTAAGGGGAGGATTTTGGATCTGCATGAGATAGCCAAAATACCAATTGCTCCAGCCCATCTGCATTATTTTCTGATATTCCTCAGGGTCATCGAACCAGATAGTTTCCACAAACTGGTATAATTCATTATCGCCCAATTCACGTCCCGGCAGTCTGACCGGCAGTCCCATTATGAAGGTTGTATCTCCCGGGCACATGGCCATTGATACATCCGGATGACCTATCTTAGCTATTGTATTGTCAATTGATTCGATCCACTTATCCGCACTTTCGATAATTTCCTTCTGTGATATATCACCCAGTGCTCCGTATGTTGCCAGCATCATTGGCATGATCGGCATCTCTGATCTGTCATTATATGGTGCCAGGCTTATCATCTTTCCGTATTTTTCAAATGAATTCATGTCCTTCCTCCTCGTTTTCAATACTCTTATAACTGCTATGTCGGCAGCTTTATTTCCTTACTGTGTAATAGTAATCAACATTGTATGACAATTCATCAAATGATATAATGAATTTTGCGTATATTAAGCACTTTATTTTCATACATTTTGTAGGAGATAATATGACAGTAAGCATGTGGATGCTGGCAGACTGGCTGGCAAAATATAATCCTGAAGTTAAGATCGTTGACGGTTCCAGAAATATCCAGGCCGCCAGAATATGTTCGGACGAAATAAAAATAATCCGAGGCGTCTTGTATATTTCCGAAGACAGCGCAGGCCGTATTATATGCGCCCACAGTCACGATATCGTATCCATAATATTTGATGATGTATTTCAGATATTCAATGAGATCTTGGATATGTTCGAGTTCTACAACACATTAGAAGCCGATATAGAAGATGCAATAAAAAGCGGCGAAGGCATAGATAAGATATTGGAGCTTTCAAGCCGTGCTCTTCCCTACTATATGCTGATCGCTGATGCTTCCTTTTTGATGAAGGCCAGCTATGGTCACACTGATCTGTATCAGGATGAGTCCAATTTCATTGCCGTTCAGCAAAACAAACTGCTGCCGCTGAATGCGCTTGTTAATATAAACAGTCAGCCGCAGGTAAGAATGAAAGGCATAGGCGCATATCAGGTCAATATCCCCGGTTCTGTAAATATAATAACTGCTGCTTACAATCTTTTTGCAGGTGATGAGCATACCGGATGGTTTGTTATCCTTAAGGCAAATGCTCACTTTTCAAAGGGGGAATTTCATACAATCGAAGCTATCGGAAGCCTCATTGAGATGTATCAAAATATTCATGAAGAGCAAAACAGCACCATGAACAAGGCTTCTATTTTCATTGATCTGCTGGGTAAGGATGACGTTGACAGCGAGCTGATAGACAAAAGGCTTCGTGCCTTCGGATGGTATGAAACGGATATTAAGCAGATATATGTGATCACCGGAAAATTAAATTCAAATAATAATGAACATGCATTAGATGCCCGTCTGTACCTCATGGGCGACGGCGCTTTTAAGATCGTATATCAGAATGCTGTAGTTATCTTTCTGAATCATTCACTTACAGATGCAGAGCAATTCGAAAAGGAGCTTACCTGCTATATTAAGGGAACTGAACTTATTGCGGGCAAAAGCGAGCCCTTCAGAAATATCTTCCATCTAAAGCAGCATTATGAAGCCGCAAGGACTGCTGCGCAATATTCTAACCAACACGCAAGCATCGTAAGATTCATTGATACAGCGGTATCCTACGGTTTATCAGTTATGAAGGATCACATATTTACCGATATATCCCATCCGGCGCTTGCTGCCCTGCGTTCTTATGATGCTGTCCATAAGAGCGAGATGTATCATACACTTGAGATTTTTCTCGAATATGAGAGGAATTATACGAAGACCGCTCAGATACTTAACATTCACAGAAGCACCCTCATATATCGTCTGGAGAGGATAATCGAGATCACAGCTCTTGATCTTGAGGATCCTGATGTCAGATTTCACCTGCTGCTGTCTTACAGACTGATACATTAAAGTACAATATCTACTTGAAGCCGGTATGATTGCCACCGTAGGTGAATACAGTGATTTTAAGATTAGTTATTTGTCAATACAGCAACTTAAAATTAGCCACGCCTATCCACCTGAGGGGGCTATTTCTCCAATGGCTCCTGTATAAAACAAATTGATACTGTGTAAGGTTATAGTTTTCAATAACTTTACACAGCATCTTTTCCTCTAGTCTTTAAAACAAGTAAAAACTCACAATTATCAGGTTACATCCTTGCAATTATAGCTGCAGACTTGTGTGCAATCTTCGCTGCACACCGTCTTGCAATGTCCAGTGCATCCCCCCCGCTTGTGCATATAACATCCTCCATATCGAATGTTACCTGCTCCATGTGCGGCATCTCGAACTTTCCGTCTTTAATCTTCATTATGCAAACACCTCCTATCAGGTTCTGAGTGTCTAATATACCTACAAATATTCAATATGATAACCCATTATTGACAATAGAACAATTGTTTTCTATAAAAATGCGCCAGAAAATTAGCAGCATATGCTTATTCAATCCTCAGCAGCATCAAATATAGCCTTCTTCTCCATCCCGTCTTTAGGATTTAGCACTATATTTTTTTGAGAGTTTAATCTATATAGAGT
>CAVAJR010000007.1:0-2633 GCA_963589005.1 Bacteroidaceae bacterium
TATAAATTTCCAGACCAAAAATGCTTTTAGGGCTACTTTGGTCTGGAAATTAAGAGAGAGGAGGTCACATCAGCAGCCGAGAGACTGCCCTTTTGCTGTGTTAAGTTGGTTTTAAATATCTTTCACGAAAAAAAGTTGCATAAAAAATATTTGACGATATAATAATGATAAGTAAAGAAGAAAAGAGACTTGGAGGAATGAGCCATGATTATAGAGGTAAGAGCAAAAAACTGTTATGCATTTGAGAATGACATTACATTTTCGATGAAAGCAGATATGCGAAATAAAAAATTTGGAGCAAATGTTCATAAAGAGAACAATTTTAATGTGCTTAAAACAGTAGGAATATACGGACCAAACAATGCTGGAAAAACATGTCTAATTAAGTGTATTAGGGCAATAAGAAACGTACTTTTAAACAAGAAAAGTGGTCTGATGTCTAATATATTTACAGAGAGTGATGTATGTGAGTTGGGCGTTGTATTTTTGGCATCTGGAAGAAAGTTTTCGTATGATTTTAAGTATGATGTAGAAAAAGAAGAATATATATATGAATCATTTTCTGAGATATTCAAAGATCAGTATAACAATGAAAAAGAAGTTTGCTGGTTGAAAAAGGATACCATTAACGAAACATATGAATGTATTGATAAATCAGTGCAGACTATGATTTCGGTAGTATCAAAGAATAATTTGTTATGCTATGTAGTAGATACAAGTAAATTTGAATATATCAACGAGATGAAGCGGATTCTTGTTGGATTTGCAGAAAAAATTGATATTATCAATATGAATAACATACCTATGCAGCATACAATTGAACTCATGAAGAATAAGAATCAGTTACAGAAAAAGGTTGTTGAGTTTATAAAAAATGCAGATTTGTATATGGATAACTTTGAATATGTGGATATGGATAAGATACAACTGAAAACTGGTGAAGGAGACGAGAAGCCGGATGAGAAAGTTCTTGGTATTCCGGAGAATATTATGGATCAGATTAGATTGGTTTCCACATATAAAGGTGTCCATGTACCAAGTATGATGTTTGATTCCACAGGGACAAAGAAGGTTGCAGCTATTGCCAGTTATGTAATTGAAGCACTTGAACAAGGCAGAATTTTAGTAGTGGATGAGTTGGATAGTAGTATTCATTTTAAGCTTACTAGGGCTATTGTTGCATTGTTTAATAATGAATTGAATACAAGTGCACAGATGATATTTACAGTACATGATATTAACCTTATGGACTGTAAGAGGCTGTTTCGGAAGGAGCAGATTTGGTTTGTACACAAAGATGAAGAAGGCGTATATGTATATTCACTTGCTGATTTTACTGCGCAGCAGGGCGTGAGAGATACGACGGATGTTATAGAAAAATATAGGAAGGGTGCGCTTGGTGCTTTACCTGATCCAGAATTAATTAACTCGTTGCTTAGTATTAAAGGTGCCGTAAAGGAGGATGATGATACAGATGTCAAATAAGCTCCCTAAGTTTTTGGGTAATCATAAAATCTGCATTATCTGTGAAGGCAATGAGGAATATGAGTATCTAAATCGATTAAAGAATTTAAAAGTTTGGAACGAGCAATATGATATTTCTTTAGTCAATGCCGGTGGGAATGGAAATATCCCAGCGAGGTATCAGGACCGATATCAAAATGGAGCAGACGAACTTGTGCTTGTATTCTGCGATACAGAAAAGAAGCCTCATGAGCAGTACGAGGACATTAAGCGCAAGATTAATGAGTTTCATGGTGTGAATAATGCTGCCGGTGCAGTGATAATATTTGGTAATCCCTGTACAATGCAGATTATATCTAAGCATTGGACGGATGAAAATCTTAAATCTCCTGCAAAACCGGTAAATGCACCGTTAATTGAAAAATATACTAGAGTGGAGAACTACAAAGGAAGAGCAGACCAAATCCATGAGGTTATGGAACATGTTACCGTGGAGAATTACAAATATATGAGTCGGAGAGTGAGAACATTGGAATCGGATGATTCTGTTATCGGTAGTAGTAATTTTGGAAAGTTCATAAAGCTGTTTGAGAGTAATGACAGTAGATGGATTGAGGAGATTAATGAGCAAATAGAGGAATTTGATTTGTGAAAACAGCTTGTATATATTGAGCATGATGCAAAATGCTTGCAAAAGCGTCAAAACGATAAAGAATGCTTACTATATGTGCATTTTATTTTTGAACCATTTTTGTGCTGGAACTGTAATAATACAAAACAAAGAACACATTTGCAGCAATATACAGTATCCAGACCATATACGAGCATATATTGCTGATAACGGGCATAGATAGTGCAGCCGTTCTGAAGAAAAGGGCAATGTCACTTACCAATTGCAGTGTCATGGCAGTAAGAAGATATGATCCGTAATTAACTTTGAATTTAAAACGATTGATCAAAACAATGATAAAGTTGGACATCAGCATGGCACATGCAGTAATCTGCATAGCACCCTTAAAAGTCCGGAACTTATCAATTACCAAAACGCCGATCAGCAATAAGAAAAGAATCGCAAACCTTACTATTAATTCATACTTCTTTCTATATATAAATATTCCAATAACAATGTATGCAGCAATAAATGTAATAAAGCCATAAGTGTTATCTGG
>CAVAJR010000007.1:2643-90080 GCA_963589005.1 Bacteroidaceae bacterium
CAGTACATTTAAAAGTACGTCAGCTATTGCAGCAATACCCAGAAAAAGTACAATCAGATTCTGCCTGCCCTCGGATACATTTCTGCCGTTTTCGGGCGTAGGGAGAATATTTTGGCAAGAATTCTTTTTTCTGAAATGTATAAGATATATAAGTGCAAATACAAATGCGGTGACGGTTGAAGATATAAAAAATATCTTGGTAAATGGATAGACAATGATCATATCCTTGGCAACATTACCGCCGCTTATGGTCAGCGATTGAAATACTATAATGCTCACCATAAAAATGAATTCTATACATATTAAAATATAATTAGATAAATGTCTTTTCATGCAAAATATAGTAGCACATGAAACAGCTCAGGTAAATGATGGATCTAAACATCAGGTTTGCAAAATTTCGAAGGTGATTTGCAAATTAAGATTTTATATCAGAGGTATTGAAAGAATAAAATAATACAAATCACACACAGAGCCATATAAAGGCTCTGTGTAAAATAGGAGGTTCCTGACGGAACATATAGGAAGAAGAATTATAACTCGGAATATCTCTTAACTATTGTATGCGGCTCCTCGCCTTTCTTCCATTTCCAACAATATTGGCAAGTGGAAGGATGACAGGTTATACGATGAAATTCCGCGCACAGTCTGCAGTTTCCGTGACGGGGACAACCGGAATTATCACACAGACAACGAGGGTTATATTTCATTGTTTCTTTGAAATCAAAATTTATCTCCTGTACAGGAGGATGATTATTCTCGTATTTAACCATTTTGGCTCCTTAAAAATGTTATTTTAGTTTCATCATGATATCGTAACATCATAATTTGTAGTTTGCTGCAAGCTATATCGATAAGTTCTTTGAAATAGCAGTGTAACTTTTAGATGTTGACTGCTGCTCAGAACGATGAAAATAGCAGCTGTTGATTTTTAATCAAAAATCAGTTCATAAACTCCGAATTCGTCGCGATTACCAATTCTTACGTCATCAGACAAATTCATAGCAGGCCTTATTGCTGCAGCATAATTTACGGGATGAGGCATAAGGGTTGCACCTACAACATCTCCGAATTTATGCTCTGCCTGATAGATTTTTCCCATACACGAACTTCCTCCCAGAGGAGAACGAACCCATGTGGCCAGGGCAGACTGTTTGTATACATAATCAGACTCTCTATGAATTGCGGCACTTTCAGGTGCACACATACGATATCTAGGATCACGGAAGAGTCTTATAAGATAACCTTCCCAGCGAGGTTCGTCTTCCAGACCTATTTCGGATGCGCTGAGTATGAATGCCTTGCATGGAACTTCTTCCGCAGAAGGCGGTCCGAAATGTATGATATCAGGATCAACTGGCTGACCGAAACATGGAATCTTAGATTCGATGATTGCCTCTGTGAATTTCGGAGAAAATCTGACTAGATATCCGGGTTCATTAGCGTAGGAATATGGACCCGGAAGTAAAGCATCTTTATCATATTTTGTGGATTCGAATACATCAGTCCTCATAGAGATGGCATCATCAGCGGGCGGCGCATCATATTCATGAGTTGGTTTATACCAATTATCGCTGTCAGAATTAAGCCATTGATGTAAGTTGCTCAGAGAATATCTGTTGTTTCCGTTTTGCTTTATTCTTTCATCAGGATTATCGGGTTCGGCGGCGTCAATGCATGTGATTTTAACAGCAGCCTCAGAAACTATGGTAGTTCCGATCCATCCGGTATGCATATGGTCAGCAACTATAAATATTGAGTCGCTGTGAGTTTCCCTGATTCTTGCTCCGATAGGAAGGTCTCTTAAAATAGTCATCACTGAACCTCCTTGAATTGATAATATCCCCAGGCACTCTGGGTAAGGGCTACCTCGGCGTTGCAGTCAATACTGAGCATCGGTCTTATTCCCATCCACGGTGAACATGCGAATTTGAAAGAAAAAGGATTAGTAAAGTGGGAGAAAGCCAGAAATCCCGGACTGGTTGGATTTGGAGTTCGAAGCCAGTACCATATCATTCGATTTTCTCGAAAATAAGCAGGATGCCATTCACTTTCATTAAGACATTCCTGAGAAGGACCGGCATAACGCATACAAAAATCAGTAAACAAAGGAAGCTCACAGCCCTCGTTAATAACCCCCGTTCTTAAGCCTAATTCTGCAGCCGATGGTGTAAAAACCTTGGCATTTAAATAATGAATGCCATTGCCGTCCATATCCGCACATGGAATTGAGCTGTTACAGATACTTGATATAAACTTATTGCTGAATCTGGCAAGAAAACCAGATTTGTGTGCGTAGGCATTATGACCGATAGGATCATAAAGTGTCGGCCTTAATGCAAGATATTTCTCTGAAGGCGGGGTATCGGTATCGTGAGAAGGAATAAACCAGTCATCCTTGTCGCTATTAAGCCATTGATGAAGATTGCTTAATGAATAATTTGAATTGCCGGTTATCGTATAATTCTCGACATCGCTGTCAGGCTCTGGTGCGTCCATCGCTCCGAGAGCTATAACCTTGTCGGTTATAAGAAGCATCCCATCGCCATAGGGAGACCTCCCGACCACGGTAAAGAGTATACCACTGTAAGAATCCAGGACTCTGTCGCCCGGATAAAGGTCTTTAATATGCATTTGCTTGCCTCCGTAAAAATATTTTTTCATGGTAAATACTGAAATCCAATCACCATAGTTACACATCAATATATGTAGAGGCTACATCAGAGGCGCAGTATAAGCAAATAAAAAAAAGATTAATCACATTAAGGAATAGGTTAACGTAGGTGCGTTATATATCTACCAGTCAATACTTGATGTGCAGCATTCTATCAATTTTTTTAAATGCGGATTTTTATTATACTTCCACCAGGCTAGGACAACAGAATGATGATCAGGAACAATTATATGTCCAAACTTAGTCATAGCTGTAGGTTCAAACCAGTTATCGCATATGAAAAATCCCTCATTCATTGTTACACCCATGAGCGCATCATCAAGGGAATCCTTGAAAATTGTATTTGGCTGAAAGCCCAGCCGATGGCATAGATTTATGTTGTTTTGATGGGCATCAATGGCAGCTTTAGAGGAAATAACCAACAGGGGGATTTCTTTAAAATCCTGTGGCTGCAGGTTAGGAATGCGTGCAACCGGGGATTCCATAGAATAGAGAAATATTTTAGGAACCTGTGTTATCTCTGCATACTCCAGCTCGTGAGATTTTACATATACAAGAATATCGTTAGCCAGACACAGGGCTATATCCAATTCACCTCGTTCCAAAAGAGATGAACCTGCAGGATTAAAACAGGAATGAAATTGAATCTGTGTAGGATTGCTTCCGACGCTCATAAGGCGCTGCAGCTGATGCATCTGTCTTGTAAGTCCCCATTTAGCTGATATCCCCATATGAATTTCGTCATTGGAGGCAGATTCTAGTGCGCGTGCATTGTTAACAGCCCTTTCCAGCATCGCTCTTGAATTAATAAAATGGTTATACATTATCTCACCTGCTGGCGTCAGTTCCATACCACGAGGACCTCTGAGAAAAAGTGCAAATCCTAATTCCTCTTCTAAAAGAGTGATCTGTTTACTGATGGCTGGCGGGGAAATATACAGTTCAGACGCTGTCTTTGTGATGCTTCTTGTTTGAGCTACATGAATAAAATAATCAGTCTGAAGATATGTCATATGGATGCTCCTTTAAACAGTTATCGATCATAAGTCCATTAATGTCGTACGTTAACGTTTTAGTTAACTGTCCTAACGAAAAGTATTATAGCAAATGAAAAATACGGATGCTATGATTTTTTACAGATATTGATGTGTACAGGAAACGTAATG
The DNA here is from genome assembly GCA_963589005.1 of Bacteroidaceae bacterium. Lineage (GTDB taxonomy): Bacteria > Bacillota > Clostridia > Lachnospirales > Lachnospiraceae > RGIG5612. The sequence goes on from CAVAJR010000007.1 coordinate 6,484, forward strand.
ACTTAAGAGGTATTGGAGGCGAGACATTGAATATTCTTAGGATGGAGAATGTATGCAAGCACTTTGGTGGTGTTAAGGCTATCAATGATCTGAGCATAAATGTGAAGCAGGGACTGGTTCATGGCCTGATCGGACCGAATGGAAGCGGTAAGACAACCTGCTTCAACGTTATAAGCGGTGTGTATGCACCGACATCCGGCAGGATTATATTCTGCGATGAGGACATATCAGGACTGAGACCAGACATTATAGTAAGGAAGGGTATTGCCAGAACATTTCAGATTCCAAAAACCATGAACAAGATGAGCGTTGTGGATAATGTAATGGCAGGCAGATATGCCAAAACTAATCTGGATGTAGGTGGAACATTTTTCCATATTCCATTTACAAAAAGTAAACAAGAGAAGGATATCATAGAGTATTCCATGGGTTTGTTAGAATTTGTCGGTCTTAAGGAGAAGGCTAAGAGAATGGCCGGAGATCTGGCCTGGGCTGACCAGCAGCTGCTTCAGATTGCAAGAGCCATGGCAACAGAGCCTAAACTTATTCTTCTTGATGAGCCTACATCAGGTATGGGAATGGAAGAGTCAGAGAAGATGGAGCAGATAATAGCGCAAATGAAAAAGCAAGGCATGACGATAATCCTCATTGCGCATGATGTTAAGCTTGTTACGAGAACATCGGACTTTGTTACAGCAATAGAATTCGGAGAGAAGATTGCGGAGGGTACACCAGAATCAGTCCAAAAGGATCCGAAGGTTGTGGAGGCATATCTTGGAACAGACTAATATTATTTTAAAAATAGAAGATCTAAGTGTTTATTATGGGCCTATATGCGCTGTGAAGAAGATTGATCTTGAGGTAAGCAAGGGTGAGATTGTCGCTGTTTTGGGTGCAAATGGCGCGGGCAAGAGCACAATGGTTAACACAATTATCGGATTGATGAAGGCTAAAAACGGCAGGATTGTCTTCGATGGTCATGATATAACAAGAGCCAAAACAGAGAATATCATACAGTCCGGAATCTCGGTAGTGCCGGAGGGCAGGGGTATGTTATCTGACATGACTGTTATGGAAAATCTGCAATTAGGCGCATATCATCACAAGGTTGATTTCTCCAAAAACCTGGATATGGTTTTTACATATTTTCCTAGGCTTAAAGAAAGACAGTGGCAGAAGGCGGGCACCTTGTCCGGAGGCGAACAGCAGATGCTAGCTATTGGCAGGGCGATAATAGGAGATCCGAAGCTGCTTCTTATGGATGAGCTGTCACTGGCATTGTCACCGCTTTATGTAGATAATATTTTTAAAGCATTGGTTCAGCTGCGAAATGAGAAGAATTTTACAATTCTGCTTGCAGAACAGAATGCAAGAAAGGCACTGCAGTATTCCGACAGAGCATATGTTCTTGACCTGGGCAAGACAGTACTTGAAGGTAAATCTAAAGATTTGATGAATAATCAATTTGTTCAGCAAGCTTATCTTGGGGCGTAAGGAGGGTACGATGGAACTATTTTTAGCACAGTTTGTCAGTGGATTATCGACCGGTGGAATTTATGCTCTTATTGTTTTAGGGATGAATCTTATCATGCTGGTGCGTAATGTAGTACACCATGGATTTTCACATACATGTATATTGACGATGGCGATAGGCTGGCTGATTTATCAGAATACCAGCATGTCATGGCTGGCGTTTTTATGTATGTTCGCAGCCGGAGTTCTTACGACTGTTTTATCAGAACCTCTGTTTAGGCCGTTGTCCAAGAGAGGAGCAGACCTTGAAACTATAGTTTTGGCAATGGGAATCGGGATTATCATATCTGAGCTTATTGTTCAGTTTTTTAATTCAGGACAGGTTTTAAGCTTTAATGACAACATGAAGCTGTTTCCACAAAAATTCCACTTTGGAGCGGTCACGGTCTCTGTTGCAAGTATAGTGGCATTGGTGGCATGCGTAGTTATTGCAATAGTTCTTGTAATCTTCTTGTTTAAGAGTACAGAAGGAAGAGCTATGAGGGCTATGGCGCAGAATTTGAGAGTCGCCAAAATGTTGGGAGTTCCATTTGGCAAAACAGGTGTCCTTGGGTTTGGCATAGCAGGACTTCTTGCAGCATGTATCGGTATGGTATGCATAATGTGCTTGGGATATTGTAATGCAGAGCTGTGCGATACATTTGCAACAAAGGCGGTTATTTTGATGCTTTTTGCAGGACAGGGAGACATAAAGGGCGGCATCTTATCATCATTATTGATGGGTGTAGTTGAAGCAATGGCACTTGCTTATCTACCTGGCAGATGGGCAGAGGCGATTTTCTACGGCTTTATCATGATTGTTATTATCATCAAACCTAATGGATTGTTTTCACGCAAGGTTCGCAATTAGCAGGAGGGAGATCGGGATGTCATCAGGAACAGCATATTTCATCACAATCGTAATAGTATATATATTAGTAGTTTGGGGTGCTCTAATTCCGTTCCGTGCAGGACTTTTGTATAACGGAACGGTATATGTAATGGCTATTGGTGGTTATACTGCAGGATATTTAAACAAAACATATGATTGCAATTTCTGGGTATGTGTACTTGCGGCAATTGTGGTTGGTCTTATATTTGGCTTTATACCAGCCTTGGGATTTGCCCGGACAAATGGAATTGTTACGGCTATCTCGTCCATGGCCTTGATATTTATCATACAATCAGTAATCAAAAATATTGATTTTCTGGGAGGAGCTACAGGCCTTAAGGGAATTCATAGAGAAGATAATCTGGTATGGTATGCATTGATTCTTCTGATTATATTTGGAGCATTTTTATACAGGCTGTTTAATTCAAGAATAGGAAGAGCTTGGGAAGCTATATCCACGGATGTTCAGATGGCTCAGACATTGGGCGTTAATACAAGAAACATGACAGTTGCCGCATTAACGCTGAGTTCTGTATTCGCAGCAGTCGGAGGAGCGATATTTGCATTTAATATCAGGGTTATATATCCGGGAACATTCAGTTTCTCGTTTTTGCTGAATGTAATGACGATGTTGTTTGTCGGAGGCAGGTATACGCAGTGGGGAGTTATTATATCTGCACCTATTTTGTGGAGCTTGAATGTATACGTACCTGACAGTGTGCAGAAGTTAAGTAATTATATTTATGCTGTAGTTTTAATCCTTGTATTGATGCTGCGGCCTGAGGGACTGATTACAAGAAACATGGTACTTAAGGTAAAAACATTTTTTGTGCAGCTGTTTTCAGGTAAAAACAAAGGAAAGCAGGCAGCCTAATATTGATTTTAAAGAAGCGCAGAGCTGTTCTTTGAAGAAAATAACACTTTTTGAAGGAGGAGAGAAACATGAAAAAGGTATTGGCACTGTTGATGGCAACATTGATGGTAGTTGGAGGATTTTCAACTACAGTATTTGCAGAAGAGGCGGATCAAGGTAAATCTGCAAATGTTGTGGTAGATGAATGGAATATCCCTGTTTTGTCAGCAATAACAGGAGCGGTTTCCTTCGTTGGAGAGCCTGCTATTTGGGCGGCTGAATATGCAGCTAAGATTATAAATGAGCAAGGAGGTATAGAAGGAGTTCCTGTAAAGATTACAGCTTACGATACACAGTTTGATCCGCAGAAGGGTATGCAATATATTCAAGACTTAAGGGATACAGCTTTATTTATCGGAGGCTGTGTTGCTGCACCTGTTTGTGAAGCGGAGTCAGTCGAGCTTTATGATTCGCAGATTCCTAATATAGGATCATATGTATCATCTACACTTGATGAGTATGGCCCTTATATTTGCGCATATATGGGTGATTCGGAGATTTTAGATCTTGAATGTGCTAAGGCATGGCTGGAGGCAAAAGGATATGAGAAGGTTGTTATCTTCTATTCACCTGATGATACAGCTCAGGCTGCAACAGTTACACAATTTAAGGCCGAACTTCCGGAATATGTAGGTGCTGTAGAGGTTCCTACAGGAACAGTTGACTGTGGTCCTATGGCAGTACAGGCTATGAACCTGGGTGCAGATGCATTCTGGATCGGATGTCGTACTGATGAGGGAGCTAAGATATGCAAGGAATTAGTAGAACGTGGAGCAGTTGAATCCGGAGAACAGATATTCGTAACATTTGCCGGAATAGGCGATGGATTTATTGAAATAGCCGGAGAAGCAGCAGAGGGTACGTATGCATATAATATGTTAGATGTTAATTATGAGGGCGAAACATGGAAGGCTCTTGCAGAGGCATATAAGGCAGACCATAATGGCGATAATCCAACATACCCGCCAATTCAGGGATTCTACAATATGATTGTTGCACTTAAGGCTTGCTTCGAGGACCTGGGAATTACAGGCGACCCGGCCAAATTAGAAGAGGAACGCCAAGCAATTGCAGAATGGTTATACAACAGTCCGGAAATTGAAGGCTGTCAGGGAACATTCTCGTGGGTTAATGGTGTTATGCAGATCACTGCTCCTGTAATGCAGATTCAAAATGGTGAGTATGTTGTAACAACAATTGAGTAAAGGCATGTATGATTTGCAACGACAATGATAAATAAAAGAGATAAAGCTCACAAGATACAATTTCAATTACTAATGTTAGCCGGCGATAGCCGGCTTTCATTAGTGAGAATAGCTGTCAAAGTCAAAAATGTCTGGGAAGGGGGAAGATATGGATAAAAATGAGTTGTATAGGAAGAGAGCAGACAGGGTTGAAACAGCGGCTTTAATGGGAATACCGGATCATGTGCCGTGGGTACCGATGACTTCAGGATTTTATATGCTGGGATATGGAATTTCATTTTATGATTATATGAAAGATCCGCGTATGGCGGCACCGGGAGTAAGGGGCTTTCTTAATGATTACGAGCCAGATGCGGTATCATTGCCAGGATTTTATAATATGGATTCGCTCGAAATTCTTCAGACTAATTTTATCAGATGGCCGGGACCAGACTGTAATGTGCCGGCAGATGTCAGCTTTCAGCATATAGATTTTGAGGCATTGATGGAGGATGAATATGATGAATTCATAGATGATCCGACACATACTATTATTACCAAGATGCTTCCTAGAAAGCATGCAAGTTTAAAGGGCTTGGCTAAATTAGACTTTCATGACATTTATGATAAAAATCTTATTGAGAGCTTTACAGTTTTGAACGACCCGGAGGTTAAAGAAGCTCTGCAAGCCATGGCGGATGCGGGAAAAGCATGTACTAAATTCAGACAGAGATCTGGCATGCTGATGGATATTATCAAGGAAGAAGGTTACCCTACTTATTGTGAGGGAGGATTAACAATTCCGTTTGATGCATTTGCTGATAGCGCAAGAGGCGTGATCAATACAACAATGGACTTGCTAACATGCCCTGAAGATGTTGAACGTGCCGTTAATGCCCTTACGAATTTCACATTAGAAAAATCAATAAAGGCAGCAGCTGACAGAGGTGCGCACAGAATTATTATGCCTATGCATATGGGTGTAGACGAGTTCATGTCGCCTGCCAATTATGAGAAATACTATTGGCCTAATTTGAAGAGATGCATTGATACAATAATAAAATATGGAATGACTCCTATATGTTTCTGCGAGGGCCATTATGACAGTCGCCTAGAGGTTTTATGCAATGTTCCTAAGGGCAAGGTCATTTTTATGTTTGAAAATGTGGATATAAAGAAAGTAAAGGCGACTGTCGGAAAGATTGCCTGTGTAGCCGGAACGGTGCCAAATGCGATGCTAGCGTATGGAAAACCAGAAGAAGTTGAGGCAGAGACAAAACGACAGATTGATATATTGGCTCCGGATGGTGGCTTTATTATGAATTGTTCGGCAACGCTCGATAATGCAGATCATAAGAACATGCATGTTTGGAGAGATACAACATATAAATATGGTGCGTATTAAAGTCTTTTGCTTTGATACAAATGGGTTTAATCGCAGTAAACAGTTAAATGTAAAGTAAGTTTCAACTTTCTGGAATGTATGGGCATGCAAGATAAAAGGTTTAAAATGATGTAGGGGGTATTATCAAATGATTAGAACTATGGCACTTCATACGGTTAATATGAATAAAATTGCAGCATGTGAACGATGGTATTGGGACAAACATGGGGCACAGCTATATAGAAGATACGAGCCGTGGCTCACAAGATTTGAGAGTTTCAGAGCTATTGCACTGAATGATGATATGATAAGGTCTGCATGTGAGCAATCCGGAAGAAGGGTCAATGCAGCTGATATTGAGTCAGCAAATGAAATGACAAAAAGATTTGGTCTTACTAATTGGATGGCTACATCTGGATATTGGCGAGAAATCCCTGCGATAGGTTCGAAGGGCGAAATGGCATTATCATCACCTCCTGAGCATGCATATAGCTATGGAATTACTGTTCCACCTCAATGTACTGAGGATTATAAAGGCAGTGAGTGGGCACCTGAGGAGAAGACTCCGATCAGATGGGTGCAGTTACTCAGATGGCCGGAAGAAATTACTAAGGATATCGGTGATGATTGGTATAATAACATCTTTGCACCATTTGTCTGTGAGCAGGATGAGGTATTCAGATTCTTTAGTTTTAGGTCATTGGATGAAGATGTGCGATTTCCTGGAGAGTGGAAGCCGGAATCAATTAAGGAAATGAAGGGCAGTCCGCAAGACCACCATTGGGATAGGATGACTGAAATGTGGTTCGATACATTTTCAGATTGGCTGTGTTTTATACAAAAAGAATTTCCAAAACCAGATTGGGCTGCATCGGATAGATTTCCTTACCTTGGTGAGGGCAATTTTGCTTCAGGATTTTTACTGGAAAGACCTGCATATAACTGGAAGTATGAGAATCATACATATCTGTAATATATAATTTTATAAGTGGACTGGCCGTCGCTGCCTGCGTCGCTCTCGCAGTCAACGACGGCATTTGCATTCTGAGTTGCCGCTTTGCATGCGAATGCCGTCTGATCCGTCCGATGTCTGCACGGCTACGTGAGTACGCTCGTCATCCGCACAGCCACTGGACGTAACTTTTAATATACCGTACTCCATACTGCTGCATATTCTGTGTATTTCGCAATATCTGATGCACCGTTCCACGGTATAAATCCACCGGTAAGACCTGAATTGTACAGAGCCTGAGCCTGGTCGATAAGCTGTTCTGCACCATAAGTTACAGTCGGATCCCAATTAGGAGTATCATAGCCTGTGATCCAGGTGCGGGCAACAGCGGGAGTTCTGATCTCGGTTTGTCTTATAGCCGCCTGAACAGCCCATTCATAGACTGTAGTATATGGATAAGTCCAGGTATCTGTTTCCTCACCATAGTGGTCGGTATAAGGCATACCGCTGATAACATCAACGATGTTAGAAATGGATGGCCAGTATTGACCATATGCCGTTACATATTCGCCGACACATTCACCGAAGACATCAACTGATATATAGGCTCCGATCTTGTGCATTTGGTCGGCTGCATAGAAACAAAAGTTTTGTACAGCTTCTGCTTTTTCTTCATCATAGGTATTCTTGAAATCCGCAGTTCCTGCCTCAGACATACTGAAAGCGTTTTCAGGGAATCTTACATAATCGAACTGGATTTCATTGAAACCAAATAAGCTGACAGCTTCCTGTGCCAGAGCAACATTGTAATACCAGCAGTTTCTGCTGTAAGCAGATGGCCATACAGCCTCACCGTCAGACACAATGCAGTCCTCAGGATGGTCAGCCGCATAATAATCATCGCTGAAAGTAACGATGCGTCCGATTACATACAGTCCTGCATCTTTAAGCTTTTGGATGCTGCTGCTGTATTCATCAATTGTAAGAAGTGCAGTGTCATAAGATGACGGAGATAATTCGGCAGCTATTGCTGATTGATATGCCAGGATGCCATCCTTGATATCTACAACTGCTGCATTTATTCCGGAAGCTGCCGCAAGTGAAATATATGCGTCAACATTTGCAGCTGACACAGCGGTAGAATTAAGATACATAGCCCTGGCCTCCTCAAGAAGCGGACCTGAGGAGAGCACCTCCTTATCTACAGGATACCAGTCAAGACTGTCTGTGCTGCCGCCATATAGCTCAAATGTATATTCCCTGCCTGAGTGAGTTGCGGCAACCGACTCGAATGCCGCATCGGCCTCTTCCTGAGTATCGGCAAGATATTTGGCATATACATATCCTTCGCTGCCTTCGTTGCTTATCTTGTACATTTCTACGGAGCCGTCAGCATTAAGCCCTGAATATCCGCAAATGTTCAATTCGGTTCCTTTCTTGAGAAACGATGAGATCTGCGCATCAGAATCATTTGCATAAACGGTAACAGAGGTGCGGACGTATTTTGTGTCTTCCCTTACAACGTCCTCCAATGAATCTGCAAGATAGTCGCCGGAGATATAATAAATAATGGGATTGCCATTTTCATCAGTCTCGCCATCCAATTCTATTTCTGTAAAAATATATGTGCCGTCGTTTACTTCGTCCTGAATGTTTCTGTTAGTAACTGCAGTTCCTCGTGTAAGCTGTGTATATTCGTACAAAACACTGTCCTCTTCACGATATATGGTGGCGGACAGCTCAGAAGAAGCGATATAAGAGGTGGAACGATTGATCTCTGCCTCAGGTTCGTTATAATTAAAATATAAGAAAGCAATTATGCCTAATATAAAAATCAGACTTAAGAATGCTGGAAGTATTTTTTTCATGAATTTCTCCTATGAGCACAAAGCTCAAGCTCATTATAGCATTAAAAATAAAGAAAAGTAAACCTTCATAACCTATTGGGGCCGTGTAAGTTTATGCTCGGATTGAATAGTGCAGAGTTGCACCACAAAGATTTGATAAGAATTAATCAACATGACTCTATCTTAAATCATTTTGTTTTTTTTTATATTTGCCAAGCTGCCGCCCCATACTTGCACTGTGTTACTATTTCAGGCAAATAAATTTGCACATTTCAGGCAAATAAATTTGCACATTGATATCTGCATCTCAGTGTGCTAAAATCCAAATCTACGAAATTCGGTCTGCCTTATTTCTAGGGAGAATCTTTCACATGAGAAGAAAATAAAATAAAAGGAATGATGACTGATGGCACAAATTGGTCAGATTATTGGCGGCAAATATGAGATTTTGCGGCTGATAGACAGGGGCGGCATGTCAAGGGTATACCTGGCTAGGGATGTCAGTATGTCCAAGGAATGGGTCGTCAAGGAAATCCTGAAAATGATCAATGACAGAGATAACACTCTGTCTGTTAATTCTGCAATTTCTGAGGTTGATATTGTCAAGGATCTGGATCATCCGTCTATAGTTCGAGTCGTTGATATATTAAGCGACAGTCAGGCTGTATACATAGTAGAGGATTATGTGCACGGGCAATCCCTTAAGGATATTGCTGACTCTGGTGAATATATTGATGAGAAGATGCTGACAGACTGGATGCTGCAGCTGACAGAAGTTCTTGCGTATCTGCATTCAAGAAATCCTGCAGTAATTTACAGAGACGTTAAGCCGGAGAACATCATACTGACTGAGAGCGGACATATTAAGATGATCGATTTTGGAATATCCAGGCGGTATAAACCGGGACAGACCAGAGATACCCAATATCTTGGAACGGAGAGATTTGCTGCACCGGAGCAGTATGAAGAATATGGTATGCAGACAGATGCAAGAACAGATATTTATGGTCTTGGAAAAACAATAGAATATCTGTCCGGATATTGCATGAGAATCTCCCCTGAATTCGACGAAATAATCAGGGTATGCATAAGGAATAATCCTGATGACAGATTCCAGAGTGCAGAACAATTACATGATCAGCTTAGTATTATGCTTGAACAAAGGCAGAAGAAACACAAGAAAAATAAGATCAGTCTGCTCAGAATATTGACCACAGTATTGGCTGTAATCTGTATTTTTCTGGCTGTCGGCGTCAGTTTGCTCAGAATGACAGGCAGCAGGTCACAGTTAGACAGGATAAGTGAGGTGATAGAAGAGATCAAGATTGATGGAGTCTTCTCGGCAGAAGAGGAGGAAGAATTACTAAGTATCATTAAGCCGAATCTCAGCGAATTAAAGGAACAGGAGGGATTTGAAAAAATAGCATTTGAAGTAGGCAAATTATATTGGTACTACTACGATTATGGTTCTGATAACACAATTGGTATCATTGAGTCTGTTCCGTGGTTTGAATTGTCACAGGATTACAGTGAGATGGCAGCAGTATTTGAGAAAATCGGAATATTCTGCAGAGATATTAATATACGCATACAGGAATCTTCTGATGAAGGGATGTATGGTGAATGCCTTGTACAGCTGTCAAGATTATGTGCAGGTGTAACAGATGATACTGCTGAACTTGTAAAGCTGGAGGTCTATAAATTGATCATTCATTCCATAGAGACATATGCCCGCAAATTTTGCATGGACGGGGTTGCACTGGAGGATATCAGCGATCTGTACGGCAGGGCGGCGCAAAATGTCAGGAAGATGCAGACGACTTCCACGCAGGCGGATACTCTTAAAACGCAGATAATATCAAGGCTTGATGCTGCTGCGGATGCTATAAGTCTTGCATACAGCGTTGTCTCCGGAGAAACTGCGAAATAGAGCCCTTTGTGTTTTATATGAACCGGCATGAAGGAGATAAGAGATGACTAATGATAATAAGAAAAGAAAAATAAAACGTGCAATAATGCCGCTGCTGCTTGCAGCGATGCTGAGCTTATTACTTATAAACAGTGTATTGGCAGGAGATTATAATGATACATCGGCTGGCAAATCGGCTCGAATAAATATACTTAATCTGTTTGATGAAAACGGTCAGATAATAACGGATGAAACGGGACTTATTAATCTTGAGCTGACGATACGAAGTGAGAATATAGGAATCCAGTCTGTGAACTTTACTGTAACGTCAGATGGTCAATCAGGTCAGGAATATGTAATCGTGCAGGCCACCGATGCAAATGGCATCAAAATGCAGGAACCGCCGGTAAACTGGGCTGAGCAGGAGGCAAATGCGGAAAATATAATATCTCTGGGCAGAATAATAGAGACATATGCGCTGCAGACATTGGCAGTTGAACTGGGATTTACTGATATTAATGGAAATTACTACAGTGAACAGTATTATGGAACGGTTGCACCGCAGATTACAGATATGCAGCAGGAGCCTGAGTCTGAGACAGAGTTTATATCTCAAGAAGAATACGCAGTTTCGGAGCAGAACAGCGAGACGGAGGTGATGACAGACATTGATGCCATGATCGGCACAGAAGAACTGACTGAAGCAGAGGTGTTGAATGAAACAGAAACGTTGACCGAGGCGGATGTAATTACCGAAACAGAAGTGTTGACCGAGGCAGGGGTATTGTCTGAAGCGGAGGCAATTACCGAAACAGAAACAATGATCGAGGCGGAGGTAATGCCTGAGGCGGAGGAGATTATAAAAACGGAGATGCTGACTGAGGTTGAGACAATGGCTGAAGCAGAGGAAACGAACGAAGAGGAGAGCTTGACGGAGACTGAAATAATGGCTGAGACAGAAGTAGATAATGAGCCAGAGGTGATTACTGAAACAGGTGAAGTTTATGAAACTGACTCGGCTGAACAGACAGAAACGGGGCTCGAAATTGTTGCACAGGAGGAGAGCGGAACAATAGAGACAGCTGCTGAAAGTGAGATTGTAACATCAGAATCAGGGTCTGCAGATGAAGAAAATCCAACGTTAGTGCCAAAAACAGAATTAAATTCGACAGCAGAACAGGCGTCAGAGGTACCACTTGAATCAGAGACTGTGGCCGAGCTGGAGTCTGAGATAAATGCTGAGCAGGAGTCAGAGCCGGAATCTGAACTTGAATCTGTAACAGAAGCAGAATTTGAATCTGAGCTGAAGACAACTATACCTGAAATCAGCACGGAGTCCGAGACAACTGCTGCAGCTGCGCAGGGGACCGGAAGCAATATACAATATGTATATGTTCCGCAATATGTATATAAACCGACAGCAGCCGCATCTGCCGGAACGTACAGCACAGCATCGAGCAATCGCACACAGTCAGCTTCATCCCAGAGCCTGCAATCCCAGCCGGAAAAAACATCTGTATCAGAAGCGAACGACAACCTGATAAACGATGCAAAATCCAAAGCTGAGGAGCTGAAAGCTGAAGCTGATTCCTTGGAAAAAACTACCCAGGAAACCACCCGGGAACAGGAGAGTAAGCATCTGAACAAAGAAGGATCATCATATGATCTGTCTGCTATAGAAGGCATAAACGGAAGATCACTGAAGGAAACAGGAGATATTGTGATCTGTGAGCAGAACATGGATAAACTGGTAGAGGATTCTATCAGGATCACAGTTTCTAAAAATGATGAAACATACGAGCTGGAAAAGGATACAGACTACAGTGTGATGCTGACTGGTAATTCGGAGAATAAGAAAATTTATAAATACACTGTTAATGCGGATACTTTCAAGGAAGACGGCAGATACAAAATATTTATATATTCTGAGGACGAATCGGGTAATACTAACTCCAATGAAATAAAGGATTCATCAATAGAATTTAGCGTAGATAATACGAATCCTTTGATTATATCTTGTGCCGATACGGCTGATGAGGAAGAAATACCTGGCGAATTGATCATCAAGGACAATATCCGGTTGGATGAAGTGGATATCTATGTCGATGACCAGAAGGTGGATTATAATGTCGATGAAGATACCTACAGCTTTAATGTTCCGCAGACAGAACAAAGGACCAATGTCAAGGTAGTAGCCAAGGACTCTGCAGGAAATGTTTACGAGAGGACATTTGAGGGCTATAAGGCAGCAGGAAATATCGCTGTCAAGTCCCGATCCAATGCGGCAATTATAATAGCTGCTGTAATATTTATAGCGGCAGCGGGTATTTTATCCGTCAAAATAATGCACAAGAGGCGAAGAACATCTGAAAATGAATGTGCATGATGAGTATCTGACCATCATGGTAAATATTCGCCTTATAATGCTGTATATATATCGTGGCAGCATAGATCATTGACACACGAGACATTTTAATTGCTGTAAAAAAGTGCATCAGGTCTTATATTAAGACCTGATGCACTTTGTATAGCTGAAGGCAGAGACACCGAAGTTCCGCGTCAAGGGTAAACTGCGCCCTGTAAAGTGAGGTATTATTCCTCGGCAGCGGCAGTGCTAGGGATGTATTCATATCCCCAGGCGGCTCCCATTTCCTCATATTTTGTTCTATTGGCAACGCCGTTCCATGTCAGGAATCCTCCTGTCAATCCGGCATCTACAAGTCCTTGTACCTGTTTTTCAACGTAGTCGGCATCGCAGGTTATAGTAGGATTCCACCAAGGAACGTTATAACAGGTTATCCATGTGCGGGCAATGGCTGCATTAGGAGTTTCACTCAGGCGGGCTGCACAGCTTAAGCCCCAGTCATATAATGTAGTATATGGATCAGACCAGGTATCTACGTCAGTTCCGAAGTGGTCTGTATAAGGCATGGCACTTACAGCATCTACAACTAATGCGATTGCAGGCATATACTGACCATATGCCGTGATATATTTGTTGACACATTCGCCGAAAACATCGGCAGAAACATATACACCGAGCTCATGCAGAACGTCTGCAGCATAGAAACAGAAGTTTTGTATTGCTTCAACCTTGTCCTCACCATAAACATCCTTGAAATCACTGTTAGGATCCTGGGACATACTATATGATTCTTCCGGAAAACGCACGTAGTCGAACTGTATTTCATTGAAGCCGCATTTTTCCACAGCATCCGTTGCCAGCAGCAGATTGTAATACCAGCAGTCCCGGCTGTATCCTGACGGCCACAGCTGCGTAGAAGCTTCTGATTCAATGCATGATTCAGGATGATCCTTGGCATACAGAGAATCGTTGAAGGCAACTATACGGCCTACAACATAGAAGCCCTCGTCCTTGCATTTTTTAACAGCGGCGGCATAGTCATCAACGCTTGAGTAATATGCATAATCATAAGAAGTTGGGGAGATATCCTTGATCGATTCAATAGGATATGCCAGCACGCCGTCCTTGATATCAATAACCATGCAGTTAACACTATTAGCCTTGGCAATTTCAATATATGCATCAATATATTGAACACCATCTACAGTGATATACATTCCCCGGGCAAATTCACAGATAGGATTATCCTTGAAGGAAGGCTTATCAACAGGATACCAGTCAAGGCTTGAAGGAAGACCGCCACCAAGCTCAAGACCGCTGTAAATACGGTCCTTATGTATAGCATATATCTCTTCATTGATCGCAAGGGCGTCGGTTTCATTGTCTTTAAGATACTTGCCATAAACCCAGCCGGTTACATTTTCACCGGTTGCATCTGTAAAATTCACCTTATATTTATTAACTGAACCGTCAGACTGCAGTTCGTCATAATCTACAATGGTAAGGCATGAACCCTTCTTGGCAAATGAAGCAATCTCAGGTCCGGTTTCATTGGCATATACAGTAACTGATGTACGAACCCAGAGTTCTGTCTCCTGTACAACATCCTCAATGGAGTCAACGAGAGCAGCACGGGAAATATAATAATTCGCACCTTCATATTCGATAACTGTATAAGTAATGCCATTTTCGGAATAATCCTGATTCAGATCCTTAACCTGAATACCACGCTGAAGCGTGTTTGAAGCCTTAATGAGGCGCTGCTCGGTTTCATCATAGGAATAATATGGTACACCTGCATCGGTTGATCCCAGGTATCTCATAACAGAGTTGTCTTTATTTCTGGTCAGCGTAACGATCAGGATTACGGCAGCTATTAATATAATAACCGGAATGATGATTATCAGAGGGCTGATCCTCTTCGTATAAGTTCTTCTGCGTCTTCTTCTACGGCGCTTTTTATAATATCTGCTTGATGACATATTGAATATTTCTCCATAAATAAAGCTGGTGGAATGCCTTGCTGATTTGGTCAGAAAAAGTGCATAACCTTCCATATTTTAAACTATATATATGCAATTTGCCAGTACCAAATTACTGTAAAGTAAAAATGCTTGACAGCCAATGCCGCGTATAGTATCATATCCGGGCTATGGAAGGATTTGTTAAACAGTCACTGTTATATGATTTCTACGGAGACCTGCTGACAGAGCATCAGAAGCATATATACGGAATGTATGTTCTGGACAATCTGTCACTGGGGGAGATTGCTGAGGACGAAGGAATCAGCAGGCAGGGCGTGCATGACATTATTAAGAGATGCAATGCACAGCTTGAAGGATATGAAGCCAAGCTTAAGCTTGTAGAAAAATTTATCAGTATCAGAGACAAGGTCGAAAGCATACAAAATTGCAATGAAATTGAGAAGGCCAGAGATTTTGCAAAACAGATACTTGAGATGTTGTGACTGATTTATTGGAGATAATATATGGCATTTGAAAATCTTAGGGAAAAGCTCCAAAATGTTTTCAAGAACTTGAAGAGCAAGGGACGTCTTACAGAGGCAGATATTGATACTGCTATGAAAGAAGTCAAGATGGCTCTCTTAGAGGCAGACGTTAACTTCAAGGTTGTAAAACAGTTTATAAACAGTGTTAAAGAAAAGGCCGTCGGAGAGGATGTAATGCAGAGTCTTACACCCGGTCAGATGGTGATTAAGATTGTTAATGAAGAACTTACTAGCCTGATGGGAGGCGAAGCCACAGAACTTCAGCTTCTTCCGGGCATGGCTAAGACCATAATAATGATGGTCGGTCTGCAGGGTTCTGGTAAGACAACTACAGCAGCTAAGTTGGCAGGCCTATTCAAGAAACAAGGCAAGAGACCGTTGCTTGTCGGATGCGATATTTACCGTCCGGCGGCTATTGAACAGCTTAAGATCAATGGCGAGAGAGTGGGAGTTCCTGTATTTGAGATGGGAACAGATCATAAAGCAGTGGATATTGCCAAGGCCGGACTTCAGCAGGCGGTTAATAACAATAACAATGTTGTGATCATAGATACAGCCGGACGTCTTCAGATTGACGAGGACATGATGGAGGAACTGGAGGATATCAAGAGTCAGCTGGATATCACTTATACACTCCTTGTAGTAGATGCAATGACGGGTCAGGATGCAGTTAATATTGCAGCTGGATTCAAGGAACGAATCGGTGTAGACGGAGTTATCCTTACCAAGCTTGACGGTGATACCAGAGGCGGTAGTGCATTATCTGTAAGACAGGTTACGCAGGTGCCTATTATGTATGCCGGAATGGGTGAGAAGCTGACAGACCTTGAAGTATTCCATCCCAGCAGGATGGCATCAAGAATCCTCGGTATGGGAGATGTACTTTCCCTAATTGAGAAGGCTGAGCAGAATCTGGATGCAGAAAATGCTGAAAAGCTCGCAGCTCATATGCGCAAGAATGAGTTTACATTTGAGGATTATCTTATCTCAATGCAGCAGATGCGCAACATGGGCGGGCTCGGTGAGATACTTAAGATGATGCCGGGACTTGGACTAGGCAACGGTGCGGATCTTAATATTGATGATAAGAAGCTTACCAGGATTGAGGCGATCATTTATTCAATGACACCTAAGGAGAGATCTAATCCTAAGATATTAAATCCGTCGAGAAAGAACAGGATAGCTAAAGGCGCCGGAGTAGATATTGCCGAGGTCAACAGACTGGTTAAGCAGTTTGAGCAGATGAAGCAGCTTATGAAGAAAATGGGCGGTATGAAAGGCAAGAAAGGACGCGGCGGATTTGGCGGCTTAGGCGGACTTATGGGTCTGAAGGGATTGAAGGGCCTTAAAGGTATGAAGTTCTAGCTGGGCTGAATTTTACATTTGTGCTATCGGAAAATAGGCAAGTATATGATGCAGCTGATTTAAAGCTGTTACATAAGATATGATTTTATAAATAATAATGATGGACTGCCATGTGCAGCATCAAATATTTCAAGAAAGAATTGAGGTTAAAAAATGGCAACAAAGATTAGATTAACAAGATTAGGCAAGAAGAAAGCACCTTTTTACAGAATTATCGTAGCTGATTCAAGAGCACCAAGAGATGGCGCATTCATCGATCAGATCGGTACATATGATCCAAACCAGGAGCCGGCTCAGGTTATCCTTGATAAGGAAGCAGCTCAGAAGTGGCTTTCAAACGGAGCTCAGCCAACAGAGGTTGTTGCTAGATTATTTAAGAACGAAGGACTCATCAAATAAGGAAAGGTCAACATATGAAAGAATTAGTCGAAGTAATCGCTAAGGCTCTTGTTGATAATCCTGATGAGGTTATAGTCACCCAAACAGTAGAAGAGGACGGAACGATTGTTCTTAAGCTCAATGTAGCTCGCGAGGACATGGGTAAAGTCATCGGAAAAAAGGGTCGTATAGCAAAATCTATTAGGACAGTGGTTAAGACTGTAGCTATTAAAGAAAACAAAAAGGTAGTAGTAGACATCGTGGATTGATTTCGCGGTGTCCGCTGCACATTTTAGAGGCAGACATATATGCGGCAGAGCATATGGGCTGCCTATATTTATCTTTTTATCGTTCAGGTTTTGGAAAGGTGACTGAGCAGTTCTGGCACGGACCTGCAGCCGAATAGATAATGATATTGGAGACAGATATGGAACAATATTTACGTATCGGTGTGCTGACGCGCGCACACGGTGTCCATGGTGAAGCCAAGGTTTATCCTACAACCGATTATCCCGAGAGATTCGAGGAGGTCGGTGAAGTTATAATTAAGACACCGACGGATGACATAAGAACACAGATCGAGAGTGTTAAATACTTTAAGAATATGGCTATAGTCAAGTTCTCCTGTTTTAGTGCTCCGGAAGAGATATCTAAGGCAGCTGGCTCAGATATATTAATAAGCCGTGAACAGGCACAGCCATTAGAAGAAGGCGAATATTACATTGCGGATCTTATCGGCTGCAAGGTATGGGCAGATGAGCGATCTGACAGTCTGGCAGGAAGAGAACTGGGCACTGTTAAGGATGTACTTCAGACGGGAGCCAATGATGTCTACGTAGTAGAAACTGCCGGCGGCAATGAGATACTGTTTCCTGTTATTGCTGATTGCATTAAAAGTGTCGACATAGAAAATAACATTATCACAGTTAATGTTATGAGGGGACTGTTGGATTAGAGTACAATTTTCCTTGATAAGTCTTGAGAATTAGAGCAGTTTTGTATGGCAAAGTAAACATATGAGCAGAAGGAATGCTTCGGAGAAGCGAAATTGAGATGCCCTAAGTATGCATGGAAACTGCCAATGGCAGGATCTTAGTAATGGGTCCTGAATATTTACAGCGATTTTAGATATTATGAACTTTCACATTCTTACATTATTTCCTGATATGATAAATGCCGGGCTGGGGACCAGCATTCTCGGCAGGGCAGCCAAGGCTGGCTTTATAAGTATCAATACAGTAAATTTCAGAGAATATACGGATGAAAAGCATGGACATGTAGATGATGCTCCCTTTGGCGGCGGTGCGGGCATGGTTATTAAGTGCCAGCCTGTATATGACGCATGGCAGGCTGTATGCAAGTCTGTAACCGGTTCCCGGAAACCCAGAGTAATCTATACAAGCCCTGCAGGCAAGGTATTTACACAGGAAATGGCCAGAGAGCTGGCAGCTGAGGAGAATCTCATAATCCTGTGCGGCCATTATGAAGGCGTTGATCAGCGTGTTTTAGAGCTTATGGAAGCCGAGGAGATCTCTATCGGCGATTATGTACTTACAGGCGGTGAGCTTGCAGCCATGGTAATGGTGGATGCCATCAGCCGCATGGTTCCGGGAGTTCTTACTAATCAGCTCTCGGGTGAAGACGAGAGTTTCAGCAGGGTATATCCTAACAGAGAATTTACCAAAAAAATAAGAAAACAAGTCTATGGAAATCTCATTTCTGACGCAGGCAAGGAAGATAAAGAGATGACCTTGAAACTTCTTGAATATCCGCAATATACAAGACCTGAGGAGTTCATGGGTATGAAGGTGCCTGAAGTTTTGATGTCCGGAGACCATGCTAAAGTAGATGCATGGCGCAGGGAACAGTCGGTTTTAAGAACGAAACAGAGGCGTCCGGATCTGCTTCAGTAAAATGTCCAGATCAGAAGACCGGGAATGCGAAATGATGTTCTCGGTCTTTTTCTATATAGTAGAAAACTTTCTTTCTGATTCACATTTATTTCACAGTTAGCAGTTGACTTTGATGAGTGCCAGTGGTAGTATATGGCATAGATGTTAGCACTCTTATAGCACGAGTGCTAACGAGGAGCAAGAAGCAGGCACAGACGGGATAAGTTATGGAGTTAGACGGCAGAAAAAAGAAAATACTTCAGGCGATCATCAAGAATTATTTAGAGACAGGTGAACCGGTTGGTTCAAGAACAATTTCTAAATACGCTGACCTTGAGCTTTCTGCAGCAACGATCAGAAATGAAATGTCAGATCTTGAAGAAATGGGATATATTTTCCAGCCGCATACTTCAGCAGGACGTATTCCGACTGATGCAGGATACAGACTGTATGTTGACGAAATGCTTGAAACTAAGTTAGAGGAAGTCGAATCTAAGGGTAAGAAACTGGATGAACGGACTGAAGAGATTGAAAATGAAAAGATCTCGCTTGATGACAGGATTGAGCACATAGAGACAATACTTAAGGATGTAGTTAAAACCCTGGCATTCAATACTAATTATACATCAGTAGTCAGTATGCCGCAGGCCAACAGAAACAGGCTTAAGTTTGTTCAGATCACACAGCTTGATGTTCATAAGGTGCTGTGCACGATAGTTCTCGAGGGGAACATGGTCAAGAATGAAATGATCAATGTAACGCAGGATATCGACCAGCAGGTATTGCTTAAGCTGAATCTGCTCATGAACAGCACATTGAATGGTCTTACTCTTCAGGAGATAAACTTCGATATGGCTGCGAAGATGGCAGAGCAGGCAGAAGAGCATGGAAGTCTTGTGTCAGAGATACTCAACCACATTGTTGCAACAATTGGTTCGGCTGACGGTATAGAGATATTTACAAGCGGTGCTAAAAACATTTTTAAATACCCTGAACTATCGGCGGATTCCATGAGAGCAGGTGAGCTGATATCTACACTTGAAGAAAAGGAATTGCTGACTGAGCTTATGACAGATGAGCAGGATGAGGGCAGCAGTACCACAGGAATTCAGGTTTATATCGGTGAAGAGTCGCCGGTGAATGCAATGAAGGATTGTTCAGTAATAACTGCAACATACGAATTTGAAGAAGGAGTTTACGGCAAGGTCGGGATCATCGGACCGAAGAGAATGGATTATGAGAAGGTAGTTGATGCATTGCATAATGTAACCGACAGCCTGGATAAGAAGTTCAGTCGTAATAAAAAGAAATAATATACAGAAAGGCAGGTAAGAAACTTGTCAGAAAAAGAGAATATGAATAATGAAGAGATCAGAAATGATTTAAACGAAGAAGACTGTGCAGCAGCTGAAAATGAAAATGCCATGGATAAGGAGATAGAAGAGGATATCATCGAAGCTGAAGGTGCAGAGGAAGAAATAGAGGCTGAAGAAGCCGAGGAATCAACAGAAAAAAAGAAAAAGGAAAGAAAACTTAAGTGGACTAAGGCTGAGGACAAGGTCCAGAAGGCAACAGAGGCGCTGGAGGAAAAGGTTAAGGCCACAGAGGACAAATATGCAAGGCTATTTGCAGAATTTGACAACTTCAGGAAACGAAGCGAGAAGGAGAAAACTCAGAGATATGATTTCGGAGTTAAGGATATTGTAAAGAAGATACTTCCGGCAATTGACAATTTTGAAAGAGGTCTTGCGGCAGTGCCTGAAGACAAGGCTGAGGATTCATTTGTAGTCGGTATGAATATGACATACAAGCTTCTTCTTAAGGCACTTGAGGATGCCGGAGTTAAGCCTATCGAGGCAGTAGGACAGACCTTCAACCCGGATTATCACAATGCAGTAATGCATGTAGATGACCCGGAAGTCGGAGACAATATAATAGTTGAAGAATTCCAGAAGGGTTATATGTACAAGGATTATGTAGTCAGATACAGCATGGTTAAGGTAGCAAATTAAATATTACTACGATATGACGGATGAGCCATATGCGTTTTATTATATAAATTAAGAAAATTATCCAGAATCCAGGAGGAAAATAAAATGGGAAAGATTATCGGAATTGACTTAGGAACAACAAACTCATGTGTAGCAGTTATGGAAGGCGGTAAGCCGGTTGTTATCGAGAATGCTGAAGGCGCTCGTACAACTCCATCTGTTGTAGCATTTACAAAAAACGGTGAAAGATTAGTCGGTGAACCTGCAAAACGTCAGGCAGTTACCAACTCAGACAATACAATCTCATCTATAAAGAGAGAGATGGGTACAAATTACAGAGCAACAATCGAAGGAAAGAGCTACTCTCCGCAGGAAATTTCAGCTATGGTTCTTCAGAAATTGAAGGGCGATGCTGAGGCACATTTAGGCGAGAAAGTTACAGAGGCTGTTATTACAGTACCTGCTTACTTCAATGATGCTCAGAGACAGGCAACTAAGGATGCCGGCAAGATCGCTGGTCTTGATGTAAAGCGTATCATCAACGAGCCTACAGCAGCAGCACTTGCATATGGTCTTGATAATGAAAAAGAACAGAAGATCATGGTATACGACTTAGGCGGTGGTACATTCGATGTTTCTATCATTGAGATCGGTGATGGCGTAATCGAGGTTCTTGCAACAGCTGGTAATAACAGACTCGGCGGTGATGACTTCGACCAGAGAGTTACAGATTATCTCATTCAGCAGTTCAAGTCTCAGGAAGGCATTGACTTAAGCTCAGACAAGATGGCTCTTCAGAGATTAAAGGAAGCAGCTGAAAAGGCTAAGAAGGAGCTGTCAAGCTCAACAACATCTAATATCAACCTGCCGTTCATTACAGCTACAGCTGAGGGACCAAAACATCTTGATATTACACTTACAAGAGCTAAATTCGATGAATTGACACACGATCTGGTAGAAAAGACTGTAGAGCCGGTTCAGCAGGCATTAAGAGATGCCGGACTTACAACAGCAGATCTGGGACAGGTACTTCTTGTTGGCGGTTCAACTCGTATCCCTGCAGTACAGGATAAGGTAAAACAGCTTACAGGCAAGGAGCCTTCTAAGTCACTTAACCCGGATGAATGCGTTGCGATCGGTGCAGCAATTCAGGGTGGTAAGTTAGCAGGCGATGCCGGTGCAGGAGATGTTCTTCTTCTGGATGTAACACCACTTTCACTTTCAATTGAAACACTGGGCGGTGTTGCTACAAGACTTATTGAGAGAAATACAACAATCCCTACAAAGAAGAGTCAGGTATTCTCAACAGCAGCAGACAATCAGAGTGCAGTTGATATCCATGTTGTACAGGGTGAGCGTCAGTTTGCTCGTGACAACAAGACATTAGGACAGTTCAGACTGGATGGAATCGCTCCGGCTCCGCGTGGAATACCACAGATTGAAGTTACATTTGATATTGATGCAAACGGTATCGTAAATGTTTCTGCTAAGGATCTCGGAACAGGCAAGGAACAGCACATTACAATCACAGCCGGATCAAATATGTCAGATGACGAGATCAACAAGGCTGTTAAGGAAGCTGCAGAGTTCGAGGCTCAGGATAAGGCTCGTAAGGACGCAATCGATGCAAGAAATGAGGCTGATTCACTTGCAATGCAAGTTGAGAAGGCTCTTAATGAGGCAGGCGATAAATTAGATGCAGCTGATAAAGCAGAAGTAGAAAATGATCTGAGTGCTCTTAAGGGTGTACTTCCGGCAGATGCTAATGCAGAGATCACACCTGAACAGCTTGATCAGATCAAGGCTGCCAAAGAGAAATTGATGGAAAGCTCACAGAAGGTATTTACTAAGATGTATGAGCAGGCATCACAGCAGGCAGGCGGAGCAAATCCTGGAGCAGGCGCTGATTATTCACAGCCTGGAGCAGATCAGGGTTCATCAAGCAATAACAGCGATGACAATGTAGTAGACGGCGATTATACAGAGATATGATAAAAAAGTCCCGGACGGCAGCCATGAACGCGGCATGCTTGGCATGGCAAGGATCATGGCTATCGGACGGGCAAGACGACATGAGCGCGTAGAGCGGCCACTCAATCAATTTAATATAACAGAATTAACACAAGGTGGAATGCTTATGCATTCCACCTTGCGTGGTGCTTTAAGGCACGAAGGATAGCCAGGATATTTTAATGCGAATTTACGCAGAATTCGCCGCACAGGAATACGTTTTCTTGATGATTCGTGTTGTGTATTTACGATTTTATAGTGATTCTTGTGTCGCTGGTATGTAAAGCTGAGATTTTTAGAGAAAAGGAAATGAAAAAATGGCGGATAAAAGAGATTATTACGAGGTGCTGGGTATCTCTAAGACAGCAACTCAGGATGAGATAAAGAAGGCATACAGGCAGATGGCTAAGAAATACCATCCTGATGCCAATCCGGGTGATAAAGAGGCAGAGGCCAAGTTCAAAGAGGCTGCCGAGGCGTATGGTATTCTGAGTGATGCTGAAAAGAAGAAACTGTACGACCAGTATGGACATGCGGCATTTGAGGCAGGCGGTGCAGGTTCCGGCGGATATAATTACCAGAACATGAATATGAATGATATTTTTAGTAGTTTCGGTGATATCTTCGGAGATTTATTCGGCGGAGGCTTCAGCGGCAGCAGAAGAAGCAGTTACAATGGTCCGCAGCCGGGAGCAAATATCAGAACAAGAGTCAGAATTTCCTTTGAAGAGTCTGTGTTTGGATGTTCTAAGACTGTTGATATTAATTACAAAGATGAATGCGGCAAGTGCCATGGTTCAGGAGCTAAGGAAGGAACATCCCCTGAAAAATGCTCTAAATGCAACGGAACCGGTCAGGTAACTGTAACCAGACAGAGTCTTTTTGGAATGATGAGATCCACCGAGGTATGTCCGGACTGTAACGGAACCGGTCAGATAATTAAGGAAAAATGTCCGGAGTGCAGAGGTCTGGGATATAAGAATATCAAAAAGAAAATCGATGTTAAGATCCCGGCCGGAATTGAATCAGGACAGTGCATGAGAATCGCAGAATTGGGAGATCCGGGTACAAGAGGCGGCAAGAGAGGAGACCTTCTTGTGGAGATTCTTGTAAGCACAAGCAACGAATTCCAGCGAGACGGAGTAGATCTGTATTCTGATATGGATATTACATTCCCTGAGGCAGCATTGGGCGGTGATATCAAGGTACATACAATAGACGGTGATGTATTGTTCCCAATTAAGGCTGGCACCCAGACAGGCACAACAATCCGTCTCAAGAATAAGGGTGTGCCTTATCTGAGAGACAACAAGAAGCGCGGCGATCAATATACAACACTTAATGTTGTTGTTCCTAAATCCATGAATGGCAAGCAAAAGGATGCGTTGAAGGCATTCGATGAAGTAATGTACAAGAGAAGAGAACTGTAAGATTAATAATGACATATACAAAAGGGAGACTTCAAGTCTCCCTTTTGTTGTATACGTATTTGAGCGGTTGAGCCAATATTAGAATTTGCCGACTCTTGTAAGCTTCTTAGGCAGCTTAGGAAGCTTGCCTTCTGCTTTAACAATAGCGCCTTCTTCGCAGACATCAACGCACTTGCCGCAATGCTCGCACATATCCTGATCGATCATGTGGATGAAGTTCTTCTTGCCTTCGATAGCAGTATAATCACATTCATCGATACAATCTGTACATCCGGTACATACATCAGGCTGAATGTAATAAATTGCGCCGGCCTGGAAGCATACACCTGCAGGGCAGGCCTTCCTCTTAACATGAGCTTCAAATTCATCAGCAAAAAGATCAAGTGCAGTAAGAACTGTATTTGGCCAATTCTGTCCATATGGGCAGTAAGCACCTTCTCTTATAAGCGGAGCAACATCCTTTAACAGATCAATGTCTCCGGCCTTGCTCTTGCCAACAGGCATATCATCAACGATAGTCTTGAACTGAAGAGTACCCTCACGGCAGAGAACACATTTGCCGCAGGTATTAACCCAAGCCTGATCCATGAGTTTGTCAAGAACAACAACCATACAAGAATCCTTGCCATAAACTGTGATCGAATTAGAAAGCAGATCGCTTCCTGCCTCGAAATCAGCAAGTTTTTCCGGCAGGATAAACTGTCCCTTGATGCCGCCTAAGAGAATAGCCTTGGCATTGGCTGCATCAACAACCTCGTTTAATTTTGTGCCGTAAGGAACTTCCTTAACTTCCTGCGAATCGCCCTTGTTAATGGTAATAAACTTGCTGTCTGCACCGGATACGAGATTATAAGCAACCTCAGGTGTAATAACAGCAACTTCTTTGCCATTATATTCAGCAACGAAATCATCCTGGATCATAGGACGTGGAAGGTTGCCGGAGAGTTCCTGAGCAATAGCATATGGATTCTCCATAACAGGAGAGATCTTGCTGTATGCTGTATTTACAATGTCATATTTCGAACCTTCAGGAAGAAGATACAATACCTCTGCTGCGCCGATTGTTGCAGCATATTTGTCTACACCTTCTTTTACCTGGTCTAAATGGTTATCTAAAAGATACTTGGAGCTAATTGTATAAGGATCTCCTACAACGCAACTGCATACTAATAATTTTTCCATTATGCATTTACCTCCTCTTCTTCAGCTGGAACGTAGTCAGCATAGAATTTCTGCTTAGCGATCTGAAGTCTCAGGTCACACTGCAGACATCTGCTTGACTCGCAATTACCCTGTTCACAAGTAAATCCGGTAGATACAGGATCGAAGTCTACGCGACGTTCTTCAGCAGGACGGATAGCCATCTCTTCACGGAGAATTTCAGCAAATCCAGGAATCTTGCCGATATATGGATCAGCACTGCGCTCAACTAACTTGCCGTCGATATTGCCGTCTCCGCCTAAGTATTTGTCCATAAGCTCGGCTACAGCTCTGCCTCCGGCAATTGCGTCAATAACAAATCTTGTTCCTGTAATAACATCACCTGCGGCAAATATTCCATCCTCAGATGTTGTATATTCGCTCTTGCCTGTCTTAGGATCAATAAGATATCCGAATCTGTTAATAGCCAGACCGAAGTCTTCTGTAAGACCGGTTACCTGACCGGCTGCAAATACAATGCTGTCACATGGGATAACATATGTGCTGTCAGGAACAGCATCCTCAACCAGAGCACGTGTTTCCGGATGGAAGTAGAAGCTGTTGATCTTATGAACACGAAGACCTGTTACATGACCGTTTTCACCAATGATTTCTTCATTAGAATGGGAGTCAAACAGGTTAGCGCCTTCTTCAAGAGCAGTATCACGTTCCTCAGCTGAAGCCTGTGAAGCATTCTTCTCAAGGCATACTACATTAACTGTCTTGCCCATACGAAGAAGTGTTCCGGCAGCATCGAAGGCAACATTACCGCCGCCAACGATACATACAGTATCGCCTAATTCAATATCCTGGTTAAGTCTCTGAGCCTGAAGAAGTTCAAGGGCAGAGAATACCTGAGGAAGATTGCTCTTATTCAGATATCCCAGTTTCTTGCCTACTGAAGTACCGATAGATACAAGTACAGCATCATAATCCTTCTTAAGTTCTACAGCATTCTTGATTGGGCTGTTGCATACAAACTTAACGCCTGCATCCTCGATAACCTTAACCTCTTCAAGAACAGCAGTAGTCGGGATTCTGTACTCAGGCATACCGGATGTCATATGACCTCCAGGAATCTTCTTAGCCTCGAAGATAGTTACATCATGTCCCTTCTGATTCAGATAATATGCTGCTGTCATACCGCAGGCACCGCCGCCGATTACAGCAACCTTCTTACCTGTTGAAGGAGCCTTCTTCATATAATTTTCCTTCCATATCTGAGATTCGTCATGCTCAGCAGCAAATCTCTTAAGGTTACGGATTGAAAGAGAAGAGTTGATATGTTTATGCTTGCAATTGTTCTCGCAGCGGTTGTTGCAAACAAGACCAAGTGCATGCGGGAATGGAACCTTCTCACGGATAATACCGACAGCTGTTGAATAATCACCGTTGTAGATCGCACGGATGTATCCAGGGATGTCGATATGTGCAGGGCATTCAGCACTGCATGGGATAAGAGCCTGCTCACGAGGAAGGTCATCACGGAATACACCAACCTTGTCACGGATAGAACCTGTAGGGCATACTTCAACGCAGGCACCACAGAAGCGGCAATCTGCATTAGCAAGAGAATCGCCATTTACGACTACACGCATTCTTCCGTCAACCTTGGCGAATTTAAGAGCACCAACACCTCTTAATTCACCGCAGGCACGGATACAGCGTCCGCAGAGAATACAACGATACATCTCATGAAGCATGAGAGGATTAGTTTCGTCAAGTGTTGCACGGATCTTAAGCTCACGAAGAGCACGACCGGTATCACCAACATACTGTGAGATGTTAGCCAACTGACATTTGCCATACTTAGGGCAACCTGTACACTCACTTGGGTGAGTTTTGAACATGAAGTCACAAGACAGCTTTCTGATCTTGTCGGCAAGTTCATCTTTAGTATTGATTACCATACCTTCCTTAACTTTTGTTGAACAGGAGGTAATAACTCCATCAACGCCTTCCTGCTTAACTACGCAGAGACGGCATCCGCCATTTGGATGGAGATTCTCGTGATAACACAGATGAGGAATGTAGATTCCATTATCTAAAGCAGCCTCGAGAACTGTTTTAGATTCATCTGCTACGATCTGGCGGCCATCAATTGTTAATTTTACTTCTGCCATTTTTTCCCTCTTTAGATTGTTACTATTAGTTATTTATAAACCACCTGCAATGCGGCCGCAGAGCAAGTGGCCTCCTTGCATTATTTTAGAATTGCTGCACGGCTGCTGCCGTAGTTAACGATTATTTTCCAAATGTCTGTATCAAGCATGGCTGCCGGATACGGCATTTACGAAAAACGAGAGCAGCGCATAAAATATGCACTGCTCAAAATGACTTTAATCAAAATTAGTCGTCTAAATCTTCTACGTATTCAGCAGCACCCTGTCCAGCGAAACGTCCTGTATTTACGCAGTAACCCATTGTGTTACCTGGTAATAAGAACATGTAAGAATCACCATAGATAGTACATGTATCAGTACCGCATGCGAAGAATCCAGGAATTGTATTCCAGTCATTGTCTATAACCTGGCAGTTCTCGTTGATCTTAATTCCGCCCAATGTACCATATCCTGATGGATGGAAGATACCAGCGTAGAACGGAGCCTTCTTGATCGGCTTCATGAATTTGCTTGGTTTGTAGAACAGAGTATCCTCTGATTCGCACATATCATTGT
Source organism: Bacteroidaceae bacterium (assembly GCA_963589005.1). GTDB lineage: Bacteria > Bacillota > Clostridia > Lachnospirales > Lachnospiraceae > RGIG5612. Next base: position 34,895 of record CAVAJR010000007.1, read on the forward strand.
AATCATCAACTGTTTCTACCAGTGCATCTGGATCGATTCCTAATTTCTCAGCCAGTTCTTCGATAGAATCAGCCTTAACAACGTCTGGGTTGGTTGGGTCATTGATGATATCCTCACAAGCCTGCTCGAAGTCATCGATATTGTCAACATGATGAACGAAGTTAACAACATCAAGACCTTTCTTCTTGTAGTAATTAACAATGCTCTGGTCAATGATAGAGAATCCGACTGCGTCCTTCTGGATCTGGATAGCATTGCCTGTAAATGTTGTATTCTGCATCTGCTCTTCGTTGATGAAACGCTTGCCGAGTTTGTTAACCATAAGGTTAGGCTGCATGAATGTTACAGGAACACTCTGTACACCAAAGTCTGAGTATGGAAGGATATAGATCTTCTCAACAGTCATATCAGTTGTAGCTGCGCCTGCTGCGATAGCCATCTTGATGCCTTCGCCCTTAAGACCAGGAATAACGATATTGAAGAGGTCCTTACCATATGTATAACCCATTCTTTCCTTCATGTATTCCGGTGAATCTCCGGCACCGCCTGTACCAACGATAACAGCCTTGCAGTCGATGTGAATCTCTTCACCGTCTTTTGCAGTAGCGTTAACACCGCAGATCTTGCCGTCAGCATCTCTTAAGATTTCTTTGGCAGGTGTTTCATACATAACTTCAACACCATTTTCCTGAGCCTTAGCAAGCATATGCTTGTTCATGATAGCACCGCCGTTACGTCCGATACCGCCATTAACAGCAACAATGTGCCATGTAGCTTCTGACTTAGGGAAGTACTTGTATGCACCTGCGAATTCAACACCAAGGTCCTCTAACCACTTGATTGTTCCTGCTGAAGCCTCGAAGTATTTCTTAACCATGTTAGCATCAACTCTCCAGTGAGTATACTCCATGAACATCTTGAAGGCTCTCTCAACATCGATGTCAACCATCTGATCCTGCTGCTGTCTTGTACCGATACCTAAAGGTCCCATACCCATGTTAGCAGCACCGCCGGAAACGTTCTGCTTCTCAAGAGCGATAACTTTATGTCCGGCATCAGATGCTTCTACACAAGCTGCAAGACCTGAAGGGCCTGTACCGATTACAACGATATCTGCTTGTAAATTTTTCATTGTAGTAAATTCCTCCTTGTTATTACAGATATAATCATGCGTTTACGTAGTACGCATGATCAATGCAGTTAATGAGCCAACAAGACCTTGCACAGGCAGTTGGCAAATACCGCGATAATAAGGAAAACACGCACGGCGAGTTTTCCCAAATTCAGAATGATCATCGTCATCTCATGAAATGCACAATGATTGCTCATAATTATATTGATAAATGTTGTTAATGTCAAATAAGATATTGATAAGTTCATTTGTAAATATTGCATATAATTGATGTAAGAAAACTTATAATTTCACAGAAAAACCCACACAAAATGATAAGAAATAGTAATTACGGGCAGTGCATATGGAGATTTGCTTCTATATATTATGTTGTTGAAAAGTGATGCCTTTTTGAGTACACTGTCGTAGGAATTGCAAATGCTTTATATTGCAAGAGCATAAAATGCAGCATACTGTTGCTGGCAGATACCATGTACAGCGAGTCACAACGGGCATTTGCTGAGAGAAAGTGCCTGCGTCGTCAGGATACATAGCCGCATTGGCAATTAAGAAACCGGCACAGAGGTTCCATAAAATATCAATTACATGAATTATATAAGGAGCATAAAATGATCTGGAATAAATATATTATCCATACAACAACCGCAGATTGCGAGCTTGTATGTGCAACACTCATGGATTATGGCATTACAGATGTGCAGATCGACAACAATATTCAGCTTACAGATGAAGAGATGAACCAGATGTATGCGGATTTTGTTAAGGAACTTCCGGAAGATGACGGAAGCTGTACAGTTAGCTTCTATCTGGATGAAAATGGATTTATTCCGGAGGGAATAGGCACCGGCGATTCGCCCACAGCTGCTAACGAACAGAGCGATTTTCAGGGAATCCATGTAGACATGGATGAGGTTAAGCAAGGACTAAGGGATGCTTCCGAAATGTTCGGTATCGGTGAGGTCACTATAGACGAGGATACTGTGGATACCGAAGACTGGAACAACAAATGGAAGGAATATTTTAAGCCGTTTGCGGTGGATAATATAATCATTAAACCTACATGGGAACAGGTACCCGCAGAATTGAAAGGAAATATTGTCATTGACATTGACCCGGGAATGGCCTTCGGAACAGGCATACATGAGACAACGAGACTGTGCTTAAGGGCACTTCAGCGATATATGAAACCGGGCATGAGGGTATTAGATCTGGGATGCGGTTCCGGAATATTAGGGATTGCAGCGGGCAAGCTGAAGGCAGCATCAATTACAGCAATAGATATCGATGAGCAGGCTGTTGTGATCGCGCAGGAGAATTTCAAACAGAACAGGATCGGTGAGGATGCTCAAGCCGAGAACGGCACAGCAGTATATGAGCTTCGTGCGGGAAATATTCTAGAGGATACTGAACTGCAGAGAATCCTGACAGAAAGAAAATATGACATCGTTCTGGCAAATATATTGGCAGATGTAATCATTCCTATGGCAGGATTTGTTGACAGCTTCTTAAATCCTGGCGGAGTATTTATCTCATCGGGAATCATAGATTACAAAGAGCAGGAAGTCGTAGCTGCGGTAAATGCCAATAAAAACCTTGAACTAAGAGAAGTATGTGAAGACGGGGATTGGCGTTCGGTCGTTGCAATAAGGCGTTGATCAGGCATGAAAAGAGAAATATATTTTGATAATTCGGCAACAACAAGAGTAGATGATGATATTATAGATGTAATAAGCCAGGTTATGAGACAGGACTTTGGCAACCCTTCCTCCAAGCATATGAAGGGCATGGAGTCAGAACATATATTGAAGGAAGCCAGAGAGAAGATTGCGAAAATTCTCAAGGTCTCTGAGAAGGAAATTATATTTACTTCCGGGGGAACGGAGTCTAATAATCTTGCTCTTATCGGAACAGCCATGGCATATCAGCGCCGGGGAAGGCATATAATAACAACATGCTTTGAACATTCCTCGGTATTAGAACCCTTGAAATATCTGGAGAATTACACATTTGCCGACGGAGGCAGATTTGAAGTGACATATCTTCCAGTGGATAATGACGGACACATATCATTGGAAGAATTAAGAAAAGCAATAAGGTCAGATACGATAATTGTTTCGACGATGTTTGTTAATAACGAGATCGGAGCTGTGCAGGACATAGAGGGCATCGGAAAGCTCGTTAAAGAGGTTAATCCCGGCTGCATATATCATGTGGATGCTATCCAGGCATTTGGCAAATACAATATTTATCCGAAGAAGATGAATATAGATCTTCTGAGCGTATCATCACATAAATTCCATGGGCCTAAGGGAGCGGGTTTTCTATATAAGAATGAAAAGGTCAGAGTGACGCCACTTATATTGGGCGGCGGACAGCAGAAGGGTCTAAGAAGCGGAACCGATAATGTACCCGGAGCTGCCGGCATGACGAAGGCGGCAGAAAATGCTTACAGGAACCTTGCAGAAAATGCATCCCACATGACTGAATTAAAGAACAGGCTTACGGACGGATTGAATGAATTTGCTGACCAAATAAAGAGTGAGCCGGGTTCTGCCGGAAAATATTATATAAAGATAAACAGCAAAAAGGGCAATTTGAGTGCGCCGCATATTGTAAGCGCTACATTCTTCCCGGTGAAAAGTGAGGTTATGCTTCATGCATTGGAGGAAAAGGGCATATATGTATCTTCGGGTTCTGCATGTTCATCAAACAGGCCGGGACTTTCCGGAACACTCCAGGCAATAGGCTTAAGTGCTAAGGAAGCAGACTGTACATTGAGGTTTAGCTTCTGTAGATACAATACTATAGAAGAGATTGATTATACAATTGAACAGATAAAGGACACTTATAATATGCTTAAGAAGTTCGTGTCACATTGAAAGGAGACTGTCTGTGAACAGTAAATTATTAATTAAATATTCCGAGATCGGAGTAAAGGGTAAGAACAGATATATTTTCGAGGACATGCTCGTTAAAAATATTAAGAGTGCACTTAAAATATTGGATAATCCGTTTTCTGTACGCAAGGCACAGGGAAGAATCTATGTTATGTATGACGAGGCTGACTATGACGAGGCAATAGAAGCACTCAAAAAAGTGTTCGGAATTGCATGGATCTGCCCTGTAACGCAGTTTGACCCGGTAGGATTTGATGAATTGAAAGAAAAAACGGTTGAGTATATGGACAGGACATATTTTTCAGCCGGTGCGGACAAACATTATACATTCAAGGTTAATTGCAGAAGAATTGACAAGAGCTATCCCGTACCGTCTATGGAGGCCAATATGCTTCTGGGAGAGACTCTTTTAGACAAGTTCCCGCAGTTAAGCGTTGATGTTCATGATCCTGATATCATGCTGACAGTAGAAATAAGGCAGTATGACATTAATATATATTCGGTAGAAATTGAGGGTCTGGGAGGCATGCCAGTAGGCTCTTCAGGCAAGGCAATGCTGCTTCTGTCAGGCGGGATCGACAGTCCGGTTGCAGGATATCTGGTATCAAAACGTGGCGTAAATCTTGATGCTGTATATTTCCATGCACCTCCGTACACATCGGAAAGAGCCAAGCAAAAGGTAGTAGATCTGGCGAGAATAGTATCAAGATATTCAGGTCCTATCAATCTTCATATTGTAAACTTCACGGACATTCAGATGAAAATATATGAAATCTGCCCGCATGAAGAGCTTACGATAATTATGCGCAGATACATGATGAAGATAGCTCAGGAACTTGCCATAAGAAATGGTGCCATCGGACTGGTCACAGGTGAGAGCATCGGACAGGTTGCAAGTCAGACGATGCAGAGTATGCTTGTAACAAATGAAGTATGCAATATTCCGGTTTACAGACCACTATGTGCATTTGACAAGATGGATATAGTTGCGATCTCGGAAAAAATAGGTACATACGAGACATCAATTCTTCCGTATGAGGATTGCTGTACGATATTTGTTGCCAAGCATCCTGTAACTAAGCCGAAACTTGAAAAGATCCAAAAATCAGAAAAACTCCTTGAAGGTATAATTGAAGAATTATATCAAAAAGCATTAGATACAGTGGAGACCATACAGATATGAGAGCAGCATTTCATACATTAGGCTGTAAAACAAATGCATATGAAACTCAGGCCATTCGTGAGCAGTTCGAAGCAGCCGGTTATGAGATCGGAGATTTTGCAGAAGAATGTGATGTGTATATTATAAATACCTGTGCAGTAACCCATGAAGCTGCAAGAAAGTCCCGCCAAATGACGGGACGATGCAAGAAAAATAATCCTGATGCCCTTATAGTTATGACAGGCTGTTATGCACAGGAGGCCGCACAGAAAATAGCAGAAGACGGGCTTGCTGATATAGTTGTAGGAAATAGCGAAAAAAGCAGGATAATCTCGATTGTAGCTGATAAGATAGAAGAAACAAAGAAATCAAAGGCTACTGCAGGCAGCGATGACGCAGGCGAGGCTAAATATGCCATAGTTGTAGATGATCTTACCCACTGTACAACATATGAAGAACAAAATATCACAAGCCAGGGAAGCCATGTCAGGGCATATGTTAAGATTCAAGATGGCTGCAACAGATTTTGCTCATATTGTCTGATCCCATTCCTGAGGGGAAGAAGCAGAAGCAGAAATCTCTCAGAAATCCTCGACGAGGTTAAGACTCTGGCAGCGTCGGGGTACCAGGAGATCGTTCTTACAGGAATTGATATAAGCAGTTTTGAAATTAACGAAGCAGCCGACGGTGAAATATCTGACAATGTAAAGGCGGCAAATGGCTCGGCAATGGCAGTTTTGATGGAAAGATTGTCGGAAATTCCGGGTATCAGGAGAATCAGATTGGGCTCACTGGAAGCCGGAATAGTATCGGAAGGAATGATAGAGAAGCTTGTAAGCATCAAACAGTTCTGCCCGCAATTTCACTTGTCACTTCAAAGCGGCTGCGACAGCGTACTTAAGCGAATGAACAGACACTATACGACAGAGGAATTTGCTTCATGCGTTAAAACCATAAGAAAGTATTTTCCGAATGCCGGAATAACAACTGATATAATTACGGGATTTCCTGGGGAGACGGAGGAAGAATTTGCTTGCACGGTTGAATATGCCAGAGAAGTTGCATTTTCAAGAATACATGTATTTCCATATTCAAGAAGAAAGAAAACCAGGGCGGATCAGCTGCCTGACCAGCTGCCTAAGGCTGTTAAGGAAGCCAGAGCCAGAGAACTCATAGCAGTTGGAGATAAATTAAGACAGGAATATGAGACAGATCTGATAGGCAGGGACTGTGAGATACTTGTAGAAGAGATAATAAACGATCAAGAAACAGGAAAATCGTATTTTGCGGGATATACACCAGAGTATGTCAGAATACTTGCAGAGACTGATAAATATGGAAATGCATCACCGGACGATGGGATGATCAATCACATGCTTATAGTAAAACCGACAGAATGGACGGATGATACGCTTTATTGCCGATAAGATACCATCAGAACGAAAGTGAATAAGCTTTTTAACATATCTTTGCATATGTATGACTTGAAAGCACTAGTAAATTAGGGTAAAATCACACCATGAGCAATTACAATATTCATTTAACACAACATTATAATATGCCGAAGGAAGAAGTTCTTTCTACAGAAGAAATCATAGAACGCGTATATGCGGCGTTGGCTGAAAAAGGATATGACCCGGTCAATCAGATCGTGGGTTATATTATGTCTGGAGATCCTACATATATTACCAGTCATAATAATGCCCGTGGTTTAATTGTCAAGGTTGAACGGGATGAGCTCATTGAGGAAACAATAAGATTCTATATAGAGAATAAATTAAAGAAATAGGAGCCCATATGAGAATAATGGGTCTTGACTATGGTTCCAAGACGGTTGGAGTAGCGTTAACAGATCCGTTAGGCATGACTGCACAGCCGCTGGAGACGATCACGAGAGAATCGGAAAATAAGCTCCGCCGAACACTGGCCAGGCTGGAGGTAATCGTTTCAGAATATCATGTAGACAGTATTGTGCTGGGATTGCCAATTAACATGGATGGCTCAGTCGGCGATCGAGCTCTTAAATCTCTTGAATTCAAAGAAAAATTAGAAAAAAGGCTTCAACTCCCTGTTGTTATGCAGGATGAGAGGCTTACTACTATTGAAGCAGATGAGGTACTTGATGAAATGAGAGTGCCTCATTCTGAAAGAAAACGATACATAGATAAAATTGCTGCTGCATTTATTCTTGAGGATTATATGCACAGCAATTTGAACAGATAAAGAGACTGAATAAAATGGAAGATAACGGAAAGATTATTTTTAAAGACGAAGACGGAAATGAAGATGTATATTACATTGTAGAAGAGACTAAACTCGGGGATGTAAGCTACATTATGGTAACAGAAAATCCGGTTGGCGAAGAGGATGCGGATGCATATATCCTTAAGGATATCTCAAAGCCGGAAGATGAAGAAGCTGTCTATGAATTCGTAGAAGATGACAAAGAACTGGATGCTCTGGCTAAGGTATTTGCAGAGCTTTTAGATGACATCGACATAGAATAATAATCGGATAAGTTAGAAATGAAAATTTTAATCGGCGGCATCTCATGGCTGCTGATTGCAGTACGGCACCGGCGAACAGGGTCGTACATATATGATAGTTAATATAGGACACGCACGTTCATATATATTGGACGTGCTCATTGTGGTGTAATTTATTTGCATAACGGATATTGACTTGTGAAGCGAATATCGACACCACAAAATAACAGGAGGAATATGACGGACAGAAATAATAAAAATGTGCAGGGAAGTCATAAGCCGGCACAAAACAAGAGCAATAAAGCAGCTTCGGAGGGACAGAACAGAAAGAAAAAATATGAAAATGTTCCTGACAACCAGGCTGCTGTCAGAAAAACAGAGAAGTTCTCGCAAAAAAAGATTAAGACAAACGGACTGAGAAATAATGCTGTGTCTGGAAAAACTAAAAAAGAGAACAGGGTAAATAAACTGAAAGTTATACCATTAGGCGGCATGGAAGCGGTCGGAATGAATATGACAGCGATCGAATATGAAGATTCGATCATTGTCGTTGACTGCGGAATGGAATTTGCTGATGATACATTGCTGGGAATAGATCTGATAATCCCGGATGTTTCATATCTTAAGCAAAACAAAGCCAGGGTCAAGGCATTCTACATTACTCACGGACATGAGGATCATATCGGTGCGATCCCGTATGTTCTCAAGGACATACAGGCGCCGATATACGGAACAAAGCTTTCCATAGCTCTTATACAGAAGAAATTAGAAGAGCATCATATGGAAAATATTGTTAAGCTTAAGGTCGTTGACTATGGTGAGAAGTTAAAGGCAGGGGCATTCAACATCGAATTTATCAGAACAAATCACAGCATATCGGATGCAGCGGCTCTGGCGATAACATGTCCTGCAGGCGTGCTGATCCATACAGGCGACTTCAAAGTGGATTACACGCCGGTATACGGAGATTCGATTGACCTGTGGAGACTTGCAGAGTTTGGCAAAAAGGGCGTGCTGGCAGTAATGTGTGATTCCACCAATGCAATACGCCCGGGATATACAATGTCAGAAAAAACTGTTGGTGAAACCTTCAATCTGCTATTTGCCGAACATGCCAAAAACAGAATTATAGTTGCAACATTTGCATCTAATGTAGACAGAGTACAGCAGGTTATAAATACGGCTTATAAATACAAGAGAAAGGTTGTCCTGGAGGGGCGCTCAATGATAAATGTTATCGAGACAGCTCAGGAATTAGGCTATATAACCGTACCTAATAATACGATCATCTCTATTGATGAGATGAAAAATTATCCGGACAGCAAGCTTACAATCATAACAACCGGTAGTCAGGGTGAACCTATGGCTGCGCTCTCTCGTATGGCCTATAAAAACCACAAGAAGATAGAGATCAAGCAGGACGATGTAATTATTTTCTCATCGACACCGATTCCGGGCAATGAGAAGGCCGTATCAAATGTAATGAACGAGCTTGCGCAGATGGGAGCCAAGGTAGTATTTCAGCAGACCCATGTCTCGGGACATGCATGTCAGGAGGAGATAAAACTTATGTACTCACTCCTGAAACCGAAATATGTAATACCAGCCCATGGTGAATACAGACATAGAAGTGCTAACAGAAAACTGGCATTGGATATGGGATATAACAGCAAGAATGTTATTATGGCTGAAAACGGTGATGTGATCGAACTGTCACAGAAGGCTGCCAAGATAGTAGACCATGTTCAGGCCGGCGGAATCTATGTGGATAATTCAGGCGTTGCGGATGTTGGAAGAACTATCATAGAAGACAGAAAGGATCTGTCTGAAAGAGGCGTGCTCATAGTATCTGTATGCATAGATAAGGAAAATGGTCTTATTATCTCAGGTCCTGAAGTATTTACAAGAGGCTGGGTATACGAGGGCGATCTTGATATAATACTTGAAGAAATAAATAAAATAATCTACAATAACCTGATAGATTATCTTGACAGAAATAAGTACAACAGAGGCAAGACCAAGATGATAATCGGCGACTCTGTGAGAAAATATACACGAACCAAGGACAGAAAGGGACCAATGGTTCTCCCTTTCATATTGGAGGTATAATCAATCGGCGCGCGCGGATAACACAACCGGTTAGGAAAGAAAATGAGCAAACATAACAATCGATCATCCAGAAGGAGCCAGAGTCTTAGAAGCTCTAATATATCTGATAAAAAACGAAATATAGAATCAATAGCTGAGGTGGATTCAATTGACAGGGATACCTCGGCTGTTGGTATGTCTGAGCAAAATGACATGAGCTGGGCTGAGGAATATGCTGACGATAACCGCAGTGATAATGACGTGTCAAGCGAAAGTACAAGAGTGGTTGTACCAAGGAAGAAAACAACCAGACAGACAGATGATGAGGGCTCGCAGGGTGAAGAACGAGATGATTTAAGCTCAATAAATGTTGAAGATACATTAACCTTCAGAAAAGCTTCTGCTGTGCCTGAAGTTGACAATGAAAAGAATGAACAGCCGGATACAGAAGAAACAGATATCCGTGAAACAGCTGAGGATAATATAACAGAAGAACAGCCTGCGGCAGAAGAAGCAGAGACGTCTGTTCAAAGCGAAGATGAAGAAGACGACTGGGATGGACAGTTTAAGATACGAGATGCCGTTACCGATAAAACTATCGTATCATTTGACGAGGCCAGGTCGGTAAGGGAAGCCGCATCACAGCTGCAGATGGATGATGGCTGGGTGGCAGAGCCTAAGATAAGGGATGCGGTTACAGACAAGACAATAGTATCTTTTGGAGAGGCACAGACGGTAAGAAAGGCCGCATCGCAGCTGCAGATGGATGATGACTGGGTGGCGGATTCCAAGATAAGGGACGCGGTTACAGACAAGACAATAGTATCTCTTGGTGAGGCGCAGATCGTAAGAAAGGCCGCATCACAGCTGCAGATGGATGATGACTGGGTGGCAGATTCCAAGATAAGGGATGCAGTTACAGATAAGACAATAGTATCTCTTGGGGAGGTACAGACAGTAAGAAAGGCCGCATCACAGCTGCAGATGGATGATGACTGGATGGCAGATTCCAAGATAAGAGATGCAGTTACAGATAAGACAATAGTATCACTTGATGAGGCACAGACAGTAAGAAATGCAGCAGCAAATGTTCTGCTGGAGGATGATTGGGACAGCCATGTAAGGATCAGAGATTCTGCCCAGGCAGGAAGTCATAACAGGCAGAAAGCACAGACGGTCAATCTTGAAGAACCTGCTGCGGCTGAGGATGCATCACTTACGAGAGTATTTAAGGTCAGCAAGTCCGTAAAAAACGAAAAAACGGATAAACAGACCGAGTTAAAGAAAACAAATAAGCCAAAAGAAAGCGGCAAGTCATCTTCAAAAGCATCAGAATATGTTCCGGAAGAAAAAACATCTGAAGATAAGAGAAAACAGCATCAGCAGGAGCTGATAGGTAATACCCGCCGCACTCAGGTCAAAGACAGCATATATGGTGACCAACGCAAGCTGTATTCTGATCAGGATAAGATCAATGAGAAATATATAAGAAGCAGCCGCGCAGAGTCGGTGAAAAGACAAAACAAATATAACGATCTTGAACAGATTAATTATGAGCAGCGTTATAATAATTCTGCGGATAGTTATTCTGATCAGAACAGATATGACAGAAACAGAAGACAGAGCCGACCGGCAAGATATGATTATGATGATAGACCAGTAAGAAGACAGCCAAGATCATATGATGATTATGACTATCGCAGACGGGAACGGGAGGACGATGGATATTATTACAAAGAAGCCAAGAGTCCGCTCAGGTTTATCCCGCTGGTATTTGTAATTGCAATATGTGTTCTGGGATTTATGGCTGCAAGACAGATCGCATATGATGTGCCGGTTAATTCAGCAGATTATTCAAAATATAATTACACTATCACAGCTGATTCAACTGATGAGACTGTTGCAAGTGATCTGCTGGAATTGGGACTTATAGATAATGCATTGATCTACAGAATAAGATGCATCTTATATTCTGCAGATTACAAGGAGGGAACATATGTGCTCAGTCCTTGCTACAGTACGGAAAAGATAATTAATATTCTCTCAGGATATGAATATGGTTCAGACTGAGAAGATTTAAGATTTGCTTGTTTGAGGACAGGATTGTTGTATTCAACAATCCTGTCTTTGGGTAAACAGACACATATCCGTGCTATATGCAAATATGTGGACGGCAATGCGCCGGAGGCCTCATAATGAGGATAGTGTTAGAACAGCCGGACATTTTATTGTAGCGGCAGTACCGGAGATCAAGGCAGTGACATCGAATGATTGCAATACGCAGCATAATGCCGGGATGATAGAAAACAATGATAGTAGACCAGAATATAACAACATATATACACTCGCTAGACTCGGATGCGCCCGCATACCTGGCAGAGCTGCGTGAATATGCAGAAGCGAACGATGTTCCCGTCATAAGGCAGGAGATGGAGTCCTTCATGAAAGTGCTGCTGAAGTTGGCCAAGCCTGAGCGGATCCTGGAGATAGGAACGGCAATAGGTTATTCAGCATTATTCATGAATGAATGCCTGAAGAACGTACAGATAGTTACTATGGAAAATTATGAACCCAGGCTTCAGGAAGCCAGAAAGAATCTGGCAGGACATGACAATATTAAGCTGGTTGAGGGAGATGCAGTCCAGAACATTAAAAATCTGGAAGAAGGATTTGATATGATATTTCTTGATGCTGCCAAGGCGCAATATATTGTTATGCTTCCGGATCTGTTAAGACTTCTTAAGGATGGAGGCATATTGCTGGCAGATAATGTGCTTCAGGATGGTGAACTGATAAAATCAAGATATATAACTCCCAGAAGGCAGCGGACGATCCATAACAGAATGAGAGAATTTATCTGGGAGGTAAAACACAGGCCTGAACTTACAGCAAGTGTTATCACAATTGGCGACGGAGTGGTATTGGCATACAAAAACAGTATCTGAACAGCCCGGGGCAAGTTATTACATAAAATTAGATTGCTTTGAGCCATTGCGGCCGTGGACAATTTAAGAGAGAGGGAATATCTGTGAGAGATAAAAATCCAAATAATAAAAGAAAACCGGAACTTTTAATACCTGCAGGCTCACTGCCTGTCCTTAAGGTTGCCGTAATGTACGGTGCAGACGCAGTATATATCGGCGGAGAGGCATTTTCTCTTAGGGCAAATGCACATAATTTTTCTTCGGAAGATATGAAGGCTGGAATCGCATTTGCACATGAACATGGTGTCAAGGTATATGTAACAGCTAATATTCTGGCGCATAATAAAGATCTTGATGAAGCAGAAAAATACTTTAATGAATTAAAAGAAATCAAACCGGATGCACTTATAATTTCAGATCCGGGGCTGTTCATGCTGGCAAGAAGGATAGCTCCTGAAATTGATATCCATATCAGTACCCAGGCCAATAATACTAATTACGGAACATATAATTTCTGGCATGATCTGGGTGCAACCAGAGTTGTAAGTGCCAGGGAACTGAGCCTTAAGGAAATAAGTGAATTAAGGGATAAAATCCCGGCTGATATGGAGATAGAATCATTCATTCATGGAGCTATGTGTATATCTTATTCGGGAAGGTGCCTGCTGTCTGCATATATGACCGGACGAAGCGGCAATATGGGAGACTGCACACATCCTTGCAGGTGGAAATATTCAGTTGTAGAGGAAAAACGTCCTGGCGAATATATGCCGGTAATTGAAAATGAAAGAGGAACATATATCTTTAATTCCAAGGATTTATGTATGATCGAATATATTCCGGAGATTTTGGAAGCAGGCATTGATAGCCTGAAGGTAGAGGGACGTATGAAAAGCGCTTTATATGTGGCAAGCGTTGCGCGCACATATCGTATGGCAATTGATGACTATCTTAAAGATCCGCAATATTACAGATCACGTCTGGATTTTTATAGAGATGAGATCTCTAAGTGTACATACAGAGAGTACACGACAGGATTTTTCTTCGGAAAACCGGATCAGACGACTCAGATATATAATGCCAATACTTATGTGAAGGAATGGATATATCTGGGAATGGCAGATGCAGATAAGAAATATATTGCAGCTGACGGCAAGGTTTATTATATGTTGGAGCAAAAAAATAAATTCTGTGTCGGAGATAAAGTAGAGATAATGAGACATAATGGCGAAAATACACAGGTGATTGTTACAGATATGCTTGATGAAGACATGCAGCATATAGAATCATGCCCGCATTCCAAACAGAAATTCTATGTATGTCTAGGGACAGACTTGAACACATTTGAAATAATAAGAGCAAAACAGGAGTAAAAAGTCAATGATATCCTTTGATTGCAATTTTGAATCAGCTATTTTAAGAACGAAGGTTAATGTAAAGGTATATCTGCCTAACAGGGATAATTTCATGAATCCGGTGAGTGATTATAAGGAAAGGTATACATTTGCACCATTTAAGACCATCTTCTTGCTGCACGGAATGATGGACAGTGGTATGCAATGGGTTGAAAATACCAATATTGTTCGTCTGGCACAGGATGCTGGAATGGCATTGGTTATTCCCAGCTGCGGCAATAATTTCTATATTAATACGATCTACGGCGCCAATTATTCGGATTTTATAACTCAGGAGCTTGTGGGATTTGCAAGAGCTTTATTTCCTCTTTCTGATAAACGAGAGGACAACTTCCTGTGGGGAATAAGCATGGGCGGATATGGAGCATTGAGATTTGGATTCACATATCCGGAGATGTTTTCTAAGGTAATATCCATGTCTCCGACGTCGGATATAGAATTTGCTGCAAGATTTGCCGGAGCGATGGGAGTGCTGCCTGATTATATAATCGGCAATTGGAAGCAATTGTCAGGTTCTGATCTTGATCTGCAAGTAATTGCGCAAAAAGCAGCAGACAGCGGCTCAGAACTTCCTAAAATCCTGGTTATTATAGCGGATCAGGACCATATGGTAAGGGATAATGAGGAATTCATGAGCAAATTAGATGAGCTTAAGGTCGACAATGAATTCAGAACGTATCCGGGAGAGCATACATGGAGATTCTGGGATGAGCATGTTAAGGAATGCCTGGACTGGCTTAATGAAGGAGATATATTCGCAGAGTAATGAGAGAAAATAATATCTGGTACAAAATATGGCGGATAATCTACCCGCTTATAATGTATTTTCTGCTGGATGTGATCGCCGTCTGGTTAGTGGAGACATTGCTGCTGGCATGGGCCCCGATTGCAGGCGGAGCTGATTCATGGTTGGTAACAAACATCCCATCTATAGCAACCATTGTATTTCTGGCAGCGTCAATACCTATCTTTTATAAGCTGTTTAAAAATGATTACAATCCTAGATCAGATTACATCTTCAGGAAACCCTGGTATCTGGGGCTGATCCTCCTTATGGGAGCATTGGCTTCCCATGGATTTAGTGCGCTGATATCGCTTATAAATATTGATGGGATCATCGGAAGCTATACACAGATAGAAGAATCCGTATACTCGGCAAATGTCATGTTGGTGATCATTCAGACTGTAATATTGGCGCCTGTATCAGAGGAATTGATATTTAGAGGAATTTTATACAGAAGGATGGAAAAATATTTCGGAAGCTACTGGGTGCCTGCGCTTATAAGTTCGGCACTGTTCGGAATATATCATTTTAATCTGGCACAGGGTATTTTCTCGTTTTTTATAGGAATGTTAAGCTGTGCGATATATTACCAGGTCAGAAATCTGGCAGCATCAATGCTTTTCCATATGGGAGCAAATGCATTATCAGCCGCATGTACATATCTGGGATTTAATTATCCCAAGATGTGGCTTTATGTAATCGGCATGACGGCGGCATTGGCATTTGCCTGGGCAATATATTATTTCCTTATCAGACCGATAGGGCAGGAAACGACAGATTATAGATGAATATGCAGGCAACGAAAAATAATAAAAAAACTGTGTTTGTATATTTGTTGGGTGTGTGCTATAGTTATCAAGGATTATTTTTAATTCAATATAAATGTTAAATAATTTTAGGAGGAATATAACAATGGCAGGTTATAAGATTACAAAAAAAGATGCTTATTATACTTATACAGCACCTGGACACAATGATTGCAAGTGCACAAGACTTCATGATCCTCAGGACGTTGAAGGCGGCAGACTGATCAATGGTTTAACACATTTCCTTCCAGCAGGCGGCGGCACAGATTTTGCAGCTAACCCGGCTGAGTCTATCTACTACATTCTTCACGGACAGATGATGTTCAAGGGTGAGGACGGAGTAGAAACACTTCTTACAGATGGCGACAGCGTTCATATTGCTGGCGGTTCGCCAAAGAACGTTACTAACGTTGGCCCTGACACAGCACAGATGCTGGTTATTCTTTTACCACCACAGAAATAATTAAATCTGATTGAAAGATTGTCAGATTTGATTCTATAGATGATTATAGAATATATAATTATGGAATAAGAAAGGAAACGATATTAATGGAATTCAGAGAGAACGTAATCAAGATTCTTGTAGACAAGGCTGCTAAGATGTTCAAACTTGATCCTTCTACATTAGGACCTGAAACAAGGTTCAAAGAAGATTTAGGATGCAAGTCTGCACACATCGTACAGTTCACAACAACACTTGAGGATGAGTTTGACGTTGAAGTTCCTTACATGGAGTTCAACAGAAAAGCTACATTTGCTGATGCAGCAGAATACATTGCAGAACTTTGCGACGAATAATTAATTTTACTCTAGCAGAATATGTATGGACAGCTTGGCATATTTTATGATGCCAGGCTGTTTTGGATTGTAAAGGAGAATTTACTATGGATTTAATGACTAAAATTTACGAGCAGGCTAAGGCTGATCCACAGGTTGTAGCTTTTCCGGAAGCTGACGATCCTAAGATGCTTCAGGCTGTTGATGAAGCAGTAAAGAACGGATATTGCAAGCCGATTCTTGTTGGCGATCCTGAAGCTATTCAGGCAGCAGCTAAGGAAGCAGGCGTTGATATTTCCGGAATGGAGATCTTCGACAACAACGATGCTGATAAGAAGAATGAGATCTTCGAGAAATATATTGCTGAATATTCAGATGACCTGTCAATCAAGGCCCTTAACAGAAAGAGCAAGGATCCTATGTATACAGCTATGGTTATGGAATGCATCGGCATGGCTGATGTAACATTTGCCGGACTGGTTCATACAACAGGTGATGTTATTCTTGCAGCTACAACAATTATCGGTCTTAAGGAAGGCATCGATACACCTTCATCAACAGGTCTGTTCATCATCCCTGGCTTTGAGGGTTCAGAAGGTCAGTACCTTCTCTTTGGCGACAGCGCTGTATGCACCAAGCCAACTCCGGCAGAGCGTGCTTCAATCGCTATCTCATCTTGCGAAACAGTTAGAGACCTGTTCGGATGGGAACCAAGATGTGCTATGCTGTCCTTCTCAACAGACGGAAGTATGGAACATGAGATGGTTGATGATGTCAGAGAGTCTGTACGTATTGCCAATGAGCGTCGTCCGGATCTTGCAATTGATGGCGAGTTCCAGCTTGACGCAGCTATCGATCCTAAGGTAGCAGCAAAGAAGGTTAAGAGAGAATCTAAGGTAGCAGGTAAGGCTAACATCATTATCTGGCCGGATATCAACGTTGGTAATATCGGCGTTAAGCTGGTTCAGTTCTTCGCTCATGCTGATGCTCCTGGTCCATTCGTACAGGGATTTAAGAAGATTGCTTCTGACTGCTCACGTTCAGCTCCTGTTTCTGAATTAGTAGGAAACATTGTTATGTGCTGTGTACGTGCTGCAAATGCAAAAAAGAACTAATTAATGATACTTATAAGTCCTCATATATCCTGTCGGACATATGGGGACTTTTACTAGAGAGGATTGATGGTATATGAAGAAAATAATAGCACTTATTTTAAGCTGCATAATGATGCTTATGTGCGCATCAACTGTGTTAGCTTCAGACTTTCAGAGTATAAGTGGAAGTTTCAAGGCAAATGGTGAGACTGTGTTAGGCGGCAGCTTTCAGCTGGGATCAGATGACGATGGATGCTTAGTTATATATCTGAATAATGATGTTGACGGCTCTCAGACCGTAATTCAGATTGGCAGCGAAAGCATAGTATACGGAACAGGGGATAATCTTGTAGAAGTATCCTATTCTGACCTTGCGGATATGATAGAGGTACAGATATCGGCAGATGATGCACAAACATCTGATATTATGCAATACATCGGCTCTGAAGATCTGCAAAATGATCTGCAGAGCATCAGCGATGCATTAACAGCTGAATATACGAAGATATTGCTGCTGGCCAATCAAGAGGGACTGGTAACTACAGCAGAAGACGGAACCATTACAATTGAATTCGATACAGAATCCCTTATTCATTATGTTTCACTTGTTCTTTCAGATCTGTCACAAAATGATGAGGTATTAGATGCCTTAATGTCAACAAAATTATGGCAGATGTTGAATATTGAGGGAAACAAGGAAGATATACAGGGACTTCTTGCGCAGACCGCTGAAGATGTAGGTCTGCTTCAGCCGGAAGATCTGGGAATGGATCTTAAGTGCAAATGCGTAGTCACTGCTGCAGGTGATGTAACATATGCTTTTGAGCTGGTAAGCGATGATATAACACAGAAGATCGACCTGACATCAAATGCAGGCAACATCGAGTTGAGATATACTGAGACTCAAGGCACTGTTTCTCAGAATATCAATCTGTCCGTCAAGGATGAAATGGTAGCTGCTTCAGGTGCTTTGGGACAGGGCGAGGATGCTGTTTCTTTCGAGGGAACATTTGATTGCAGGACAGCCGACCTTAAGTGCAAGGTTACACAGCAGGGAGAAACAGTTGATATTGTAGGAACACTTGATAATAGCGAGACTGAAGAGACAAAATATGCCATTACAGGAATATCTGGAGATACAATCGTATTCAATATTTTGCTGGGAGCGAAAGCCGTGGCCGCTGATAACGGAGTAGAGGTATACAAAATATATGCTGATGTAAATGGAACTGTATATACTCTTTATCTGGGATCTTCAACAAATGATGAAGGAACACAGTATACGCTTAAGCTTACTCAGACATACGATGGAGAAACTGTAGATTTATATAATGTCGACATTTCAGCTGCTATTGTAAATATTGATGCTCAGCATCTTACAGGCAGCAAAGCTGTTCAATAGAGCACTAAGAAATAACAAGAGTGATAATAAAGGCCGCCCGGATTATATATGGTTTGGACGGCCTTCACTTAGTTACGAAAAGTGCAGATCATGGGAATTCAAAAATATGGTATGCTGCACAAAAAAAGACTGCACATCACTGTACAGTCCATCAAGTAGCGAGAGGGGGATTTGAACCCTCGACACCGCGGGTATGAACCGCGTGCTCTAGCCAACTGAGCTATCTCGCCATAAAACCAAGCCCCTATACAAATATAAAAACCCGGTTTAATGGGACCTATAGGGCTCGAACCTATGACCCCCTGCTTGTAAGGCAGGTGCTCTCCCAGCTGAGCTAAGATCCCATGCATTTCTCAACGCCATCAGAGTATATAAAAAACATTGAGGATTGTCAACAATAAAATTTAATTTATCAAAATAAGTAAATAGTGTTTCAAATTCTAAAAAGGTGTGTATAATTTGTTATGTGTCGGCTGTATCTGCGGGGCGTGGAGATATTTGCTGTATAAAAATGGAAGGACTGCGGCTGTACGTAAGATTGCATATATGTCGGACAGGTGAGAAGAGCATGGGTACATGGAGCAGGTAACCTCGTGTGAGGAAGGCACAAACAAAATTGGGAAGGTGAATATGAGAATCGGACAAGGATATGATGTTCATAGATTAACGGAAGGAAGACGGCTTATTCTGGGCGGCGTAGAGATTCCGCATGATAAGGGACTGGACGGACATTCAGACGCAGATGTGCTGGTGCATGCAATCATGGATGCACTCCTGGGGGCAGCGTCATTGGGAGATATCGGGCTGTTGTTTCCGGATTCGGATGAGGCTTATAAGGATTCGGACAGCATAAAGCTGCTGAAAATAGTCGGTACGAGGTTAAGTGAGCATGATTATGAGATAGAAAATATCGATTCTACAATTATTGCACAGGCTCCGAAGTTAAGACCTTATATAGACTTGATGCGTGAGAATATAAGCCGTGCATTGGCTCTGGATATTGATCGCGTAAATGTTAAGGCAACTACAGAAGAAGGACTGGGATTTACCGGACATAAGGAAGGAATTGCGGCGCAGGCAGTGGTGCTGATCAGGTGATCAGAATAATATGAGAATAAACCGGCATTAGGATTAAATATAGATAAGGAAATAAATCATGAGAATTTATAATACTTTAAATGCAAGAAAGGAAGATCTTGTTCCTATTAAGGAGGGCAAGATCAGTATGTATGTCTGCGGACCTACAGTATATAATCTGATACATATCGGAAATGCAAGGCCGATGATAGTATTTGATACATTCAGAAGATATCTGCAATATAAGGGATATGATGTAACTTATGTATCAAATTTCACAGATGTTGATGACAAGATCATAAAAAGGGCAATTGAAGAGGGAATCTCTGCAGAGGAGGTTGCCAATAAGTATATTGATGAGTGTAAGAAGGACATGTCTTCACTTAATATTCTCCCGGCTACTGTTGCGCCTCAGGCAACTAAGGAGATTCATGGAATGCTTGATATGATCCAGACTCTGATCGACAAGGGATATGCATACGAAAAGAACGGCACTGTATATTATAGAACCAGAAAATTCCAGGGATATGGCAAATTGTCCAAGAAAAATCTGGATGATATGCAGAGCGGTCATCGTGATATCAAGGTAACGGGAGAGGAAGAAAAGGAAGATCCGGCAGACTTCGTATTATGGAAGCCTAAAAAAGAAGGAGAACCGTCATGGCCTAGCGCGTGGTCGGACGGACGCCCGGGATGGCACATTGAGTGCTCAGTTATGGCCAAGAGATATTTGGGGGATACTATCGATATTCACGCAGGCGGTGAGGATCTCGTATTCCCACATCATGAAAATGAGATCGCACAGTCGGAAGCAGCCAACGGAGTACCATTTGCACATTATTGGATGCACAATGCATTTCTGAACATTGATGGGGCCAAGATGAGCAAATCTGCAGGCAATTTCTTTACAGTACGTGATATCATTGCTAAATATGATCCGCAGGTATTAAGATTCTTCATGCTGTCAGCACATTACAGAAGCCCGCTGAATTTCTCAGATACGCTGATGGATGTGGCGAAGGCCGGACTGGACAGAATCAAGAATGCGGCAGCTAATCTTGATTATATTATTGCAAATGCTTCAGGAAGAGCGCAGGATTTTGCGGCAGGCGAAGATAAGAATTTTGCAGCTCCTTATGTGGAAAAATTCGAGGCGGCAATGGATGATGACTGCAATACGGCAGATGCGATATCTGCGGTATTTGAATTAGTCCGCGCAATTAATTCAGCAGTAAATGAGAATAGCTCAATAGCATTCGTTACATCTGCCAGAGAAACACTGGGTAAGCTCTGTGATGTACTGGGAATCAAGCTGGAAACAGAAAAGGACGATCTTACAAGCGAGGTTGAGGAGCTTATAAATGAGCGTCAGGCAGCAAGAAAGGCCAAAAATTTTGCCCGTGCGGATGAGATTCGTGCACAGTTAGATCAGATGGGCATCGTACTTGAAGATACAAGAGAGGGTGTTAAGTGGCACAGAAAGTAAAAAATATGTCATCGGCAGCGTTGGCATTTCTGGGAGATTCGGTATACGAACTAAACATAAGAAACAGGGTCGTAAATGAATGCGAGGGAAGTGCTGATGAATTAAATAAGAAGTCCAAGGCGCTTACAAATGCCAAGGCTCAGGCGATGATCGCCAATGTTTGGCAGCAGATGCTGACTGAGGAGGAAATGGCAGTATATAAAAGGGGCAGAAATTTTAAATCTATTTCCGCGCCCCATAGCTGCTCAATCAGCGAGTACAGAAGGGCGACAGGTGTCGAGGCTTTGCTTGGATACCTGTTTCTTGAAGAACGTATGGACAGAATAGATGAGCTGATAAGTGCAGGAATTGCAGAAATTAATAGCAGCATACAACAGTCATAATGAAGTATTTGCTGCTGTGCATTGTGAATTCCATCATGAAAACTATGTTTAGCTAAGACTGTATCTTTTCGACAAATTGTCAATACAGTGATATTTTTACGTAATACAGAGAGAAAAAATAGATGACATATAAAAAGGATAATAAATTTAACAAGAAAAACACAGATGCATCGGAGACCAGAAAACAAAATGAACTGATGGTTGAAGGCAGAAATGCTGTTCTTGAAGCATTAAAAAGTAACGAGAATATAGATAAATTATATGTTCAGGAGGGCCTGGGAGATGGGCCCATAAGCCAGCTTGTGTCTGAGGCTAAGAGCCGCAATATCCTGACGGTTTATGTTCCTAAGGACAAATTAGACCTTATGTCCGAGACAGGACATCATCAGGGAGCAATTCTTAATCTCTCAGCAATTAAGTATGCAGAGGTTGATGATATATTAGAACGAGCCAGTGAACGGGGAGAGAAGCCATTTGTATTTGTTCTGGACGGCATTGAGGATCCGCACAACTTGGGAGCGATCATAAGGAGTGCTAACCTGGCAGGAGCCCATGGAGTGATAATCCCGAAGCATCGTGCGGCATCGGTTAATGCAACGGTAGCTAAGGCTTCGGCAGGTGCTGTATATCATACGTTAGTTGCCAAGGTAACCAACATTGCACAGACGATAGATTATCTTAAGGAACAGGGAATATGGTTTGTTTGTGCAGACATGGGCGGCGAGGAAATGTATAAGCTCAATATGACAGGAGCCATCGGACTGGTAATAGGCAATGAAGGCTCGGGAGTAAGCCGACTGGTTAAGGAAAAATGCGACTTCATAGCATCTATTCCTATGAAGGGGGATATAGATTCATTGAATGCATCAGTGGCTGCAGGAATCCTGGCCTGGGAGATAGTCAGACAGAATATGATGCATTCATGATCGTACGAGAACGATACGAGCAATAGTACATGGTCAGCATCAGCTGCATGCTGTAATACACCGGCGCGAGAAGAAATTGATAACGAGCTTAGGGGAAATATTATTTAGCTATGAATAACAGCGAAAAGGATAAGAATATCAAAAAAATCATATTGGAATATCTGGATTTATTCTGGACAATGTTTAAGATTGGCATATGCACCTTTGGCGGCGGATATGCCATGATGGCGATTATAGAGAAGGAGCTGGCTGAAAAGCGCCAATGGGCTACAGCTGAAGAGTTGGTAGATTATATGGCTATCGCTCAGATAACACCGGGCGTAATAGCAGTGAATATCTCAACATTTATAGGCCGCAAACGAAAGGGAATATTGGGCGGCATTGTAGCCACCCTGGGAGTTATAGCTCCGTCAATTATAATAATAATGATCATTGCAGCATTTCTTGTAAATTTTCAGGAAAATGAATATGTGCAGCATGCATTGGCAGGAATCAGGGTATGTGTATGCGTATTGATCTTAAATGCAGTTATAAGCTTTGTTAAGAAGACAGTCATTGACTTGTTGTCATTGGCTGCATTTATATGCGTATTTATCCTTGCTGCATTTACTAGGATCGAGACAGTATATCTGACACTGGGAGTGCTTGCAGTAAGCGTTGTTTTGACACTGATATTCGGCGAGAAATATATTAATGTCAGCAGGAAATTTTCAGATGGTAAGGAGGTTAAGAAATGAATCTTCTTATGATGTGTCTGGAATTTATGAAAACGGGACTCTTCGCAGTAGGCGGAGGACTGGCAACAGTGCCTTTTCTCTATGAAATGGCAACAAAATATCCGTGGTTTACCAGCAGTGATGTGTTAACCTTTATAGCTGTAGCTGAGTCCACACCGGGTCCTATCGGCGTAAATATGGCCACATATGCAGGATATGTAACCAGCGGATGGTATGGCGCGATACTTACGACACTGGCACTGACATTTCCAAGCATAGTTATAATATTGATTGTTGCCACTATGCTTGATAAGTTCAGGACCAACAGGTTCGTGCTGGGCGGATTCAGGTTATTAAGGCCTGCAAGCACAGCATTTATAATGGCAGCAGGATTCAATGTCATGATGGTTGTATTCTTCGGAATAGAGAGAATAACATTTGACATGCTGCCGGAGATCGGCTCATATTTCACCACATTTAACTGGAAAGCGGCAATAATGTGCGTTGTGCTGTTTGTATTGATGAAGTATATCAAGATACATCCTATATTTTTTATTCTGGGTTCTGCCGGAATAGGAATATTGTTGGGATTGTGACAGTACCAAATAGCTGAAAAATATCCGAAAATCAGGATAACAGGCGAGAGTCTCCGGCAATTCAATTGCCGGGTAGTTTACTTGGAGTGAAGTTATGTATAATGAATATAATCAAGGCATGAACGAGGAAATGCTTCGTGAGGAGGAACTGGCAGAGGCTGAAACCATGATAAGAAATGGTGCAGATACAAGGCAGATAATGAGAAAACAATTCAGCACTATAGGTCAGAGTGATCTGTATAAAATCTATAGAAAATACGGAATCAGTTACGGCGGAGAACAGTGCGACTCGTAAACGAAGCTTATTAGTATGATGGTAGGAAGTGACCTTGCATTTGCAATAATGTGGGGTCATTTTATATTGCTGCGGTTATAAGTAAATATAAAAAATATATTGGAAGAAATATTATAAAAAATGTAAGCTAGAAGAGTTGATTGCCGCCTGCTGCAGGCATTAGACCATAAAGCAATCTCTGTCGGCAGCAGGTACGGAGGTATTGAACGGACAGCATTTTAAAATAAAGCAGGGAGTTACAACAATGGAAAGAAAATATCCACATCTGTGTTCACCGATCACAATCGGACGAACTACATATAGAAACCGCATGTTTTCCGCACCAATGGGCGGAACTGATATTACAAATGACGGCTGCATAGGACCTAAGTCAACGGCCTTTTACGAGCTTAGAGCTAAGGGCGGAGCCGCAGCGGTAACAGTCTCAGAATTGATGGTACATCCGGCAACTGACGGATCCCATGCTTATCATCTTGATGAAAGTATATTGAATTCTCTGGCCTGTGCCACATATACAGCAGATGCTATCAGAAGACATGGTGCTATTCCGAGCATTGAGTTTTCGCACTCCGGCATGTTCTCCGGAACATATATGACAGATAAGAATAAGCAAAAGGGATTAAGCCAATGGGGACCGTCTGCATGTGTGCGTGCTGACGGCGTGCAGGTAGGAGAACTTACTAAGGAAATGATAGCGGATATTGTCGCATCATATGGACATTGTGCAGCTCTGGCCAAACGAGCAGGATTCGAGATGATAATGATCCACGGAGGACATGGCTGGCTGATCAATCAATTTTTGTCTCCGATGTTTAATCACAGGACTGATGAATATGGCGGCTCACTGGAGAACAGATGCAGATTTGCCCGGGAGATATTAGAAGCAGTGCGTGCTGCAGTAGGACCGTTCTTTCCGATAGAATTTCGTATGAGCGGTTCGGAATTTGTCCCTGAGGGATATGACATAGATGAGGGTGTGCAGATAGCAATGCAGCTGGAGAAATATGTCAGCATCCTTCATGTGAGCGCAGGCACATATCAGAAAACATTCGGCATTACACATCCTTCAATGTTTACCGAACATGGCAGAAATGTATTTCTTGCGGCTGAGATTAAGAAGCATGTAAGTGTACCGGTGGCAACCATCGGAGGCCTTAATGATCCGACGCAGATGGAAGAGATAATAGCTTCAGGCCAGGCAGATATCGTATATATGGGACGAGCTCTTTTAGCGGATCCATTCCTTCCGAACAAGGTAATGTCAAATAAGGATGAAGATATCGTGCATTGTCTCAGGTGCTTTACCTGTATGGCAGAGAGGGCAGCAACATCAACCAGACGCTGCACTGTTAACCCGCTTATCGGAAGAGAGCTGGAAGGAGATGAGATATATCCGGCACCGGTCAAGAAAAAAGTTCTTGTAGCAGGCGGCGGTCCGGGAGGACTCTATGCTGCATATACAGCTGCAAGAAGAGGACATGATGTAATCCTGTGTGAGAAGGAAAATGAGCTGGGCGGTATACTTAAAAGTGAGCAGGCGATACCATTTAAACATGAAATGTATGAACTGGCAGGAACATTTGCCAAATTCTGTGCAGATGCAGGCGTAGACATAAGACTGGGTACAGAGGTTACAAAGGCCTATGTTGAGAAACTTAAACCGGATGCTGTAATTGTGGCAGCCGGCTCGGAGCCTTTGATCCCGCCGATTCCTGGACTTGATGGTGATAATGTAACAATCGTTAACAATTATTATAAGGAAGCTGACAAGGTAGGAGATGATGTCGTAGTATTTGGCGGAGGATTGGCAGGCTGCGAGTGTGCAGTACATTTGGGACAGCTGGGTAAGAGCGTACATCTGGTAGAAATGAGAGACACCTTGGCACCGGATGCCAATGTGCGTCATCGTCCGCTTCTTATGAAGGAAATCGACAGATATGTTACAGTGCATACTAACTATAAGGGCCTGAGGGTTACGGCGGATGGAATTATCTGCGAGGATAAGGAAGGTAAAGAAGTGCTGGTACCGGGCAAGAGTGTGATATGCGCTCTCGGTCAGAGGTCAAGAACGAATGTAGTAAATGAACTTGCAGACAGCGCACCATTTGTAAGGGTAATAGGTGATGCATCAAGAGTATCAACAATTACAAATGCAGTTTACTGGGGATATCATGCTGCATTAGATATATAAGAAAAATCAGTATAGCGGCTGTTCGGCCGCTATACTTGTATCTGGCTATGGTATTCAGACGGCAGAGTATAGTCTCATATCTGTTATATGTTTGCTATATGCCGCTGCCGTCGAAGTCAGGAATAAAGCTGTCATCAGCAACATCATCCTCCTGGATCATACAATTTTCAACGCCGATATCAATAGCATAGTCAACAAGCTCATCATACTCAGCCCGTGAGACCTTGTTGAATAACTCAGGGCAGGTATCTTTATAAGTGCTTATATGAGGATCGGCAAATATTCCTACGGGAGTATACTGACTCATGAGAGATATCCATATTGTATCTCCGTAGGTTTCATACAAATACTTGATCACATTTTTGGAATCCTCAAGCTGACCGGGGATCATAAGATGCCGAACTACAACGCCCCGCTTCATGAGAACATTCTCACCTTCGTAGGCAGTTTCAGGCGAACGCGGAAGGTCGGCGGATATTTCGGAACTTAGTTTCGGTGAATCTGAAAGTTTGGTTAATATTTCGGAGCTCGTAAAAGCTGCCGGAATGT
The DNA here is from genome assembly GCA_963589005.1 of Bacteroidaceae bacterium. Classification (GTDB taxonomy): domain Bacteria; phylum Bacillota; class Clostridia; order Lachnospirales; family Lachnospiraceae; genus RGIG5612. The sequence goes on from CAVAJR010000007.1 coordinate 62,081, forward strand.
CCGCTTGCGATATGGAAGCATAGGGAGCGCAGCTGCTGTCATAGGATTCAAAAACAACATTCCCAACCATGTGAACCATGCATGATAAGGCCTCCTGGGCATATTCAGGATAATCCGGAGCCTTCATATATTTCATACCAAGAGCCGGAGATAAGGTCTTAAAATCAGGAAGAAATATATCAACTAATCCGTCCAGAAGTTTTAAGGTATCGGGCTTTTCATATCCGGAACTGTTCCAGACTACAGGAATGGTCAGACCATTTGCCTTGGCAATCTCGAGAGCGCAGGCAATTGAAGGAGTATAGTGAGTTCCGGTAACTAGATTGATATTATGAGCCTTTCTGGCTTGCTGCTCCAGAAAGATTTCTGCAAGCCGTTCGATGCTGATATCAAATCCACGATTTTCAAGAGATATCTGTCCATTCTGGCAGTAGATACATCTGAGGGAGCAGCCGCTGAAAAACACAGTGCCGCTGCCGTTTGTGCCGGATAAGAATGGCTCCTCGTAGAAATGCAGACCTGCGCGTGCCGCACGCAGTCTGTCGGAGCATTGGCAGACGCCTAATTCAGAATATCTGTCAACGCCGCAATTTCTGGGGCACAGTGTGCAGTTAGTGTATAATCGGTTGGATAGAGTTGTTTCTTGTATATTCATAGTTCGTCTGCATAAATGAAGACCGAATCCGCTGACCCGATCCCCTGATTTTTAGATTGATGGCTCGTTTCTGATAATCAATATTGTTGAAGATCAGAATTTAGCCTGTATACATGATAAGCATATACAATTTAAATAAAAACGCAATAGAGCCGAGAAAAAATTGAAATATTGACCGAAAAACAATTTCTGACTTTCTGCAGTTGTGAATAATGAGAGCAATGGAAAAGAGCTGAAAAATGCTTGAATAAAAAAATAAAAAAAGTAGTTGATTTTTATTTTTATTGTGATATACTTTTCCTTGCGCGGTTGAGAAATCAACAGTCCAATGCGGAAGTGTCGGAACTGGCAGACGAGCAAGACTAAGGATCTTGTGCATATTGCTTGCGTGTGGGTTCAAGTCCCATCTTCCGCATGAATAATTTTTTATGAAAGAGCTTGAAAATTAAAGGTTTTCTGGCTCTTTTCTTTTGCCATAATATAATGTTTTAAGGTACCCAGAGGAGCATCGGAAATGTTCCACGGTACAAATTCGGCTCAAAATTCCGCGTTTCGTGGACTTTGGGTACATAGCTTAAAGACCGCAATACCAAGCTTTACCGTCAGTATCTTGTGGTCGGCGGTATGCCGGAGTGCGTGATGCAGTTTGCCGAAACAAAGGATTATATCCTTGTCCGCCATACGCAGGATACGATACTTGCAAGCTATCTCAATGATATGAGCAAGTATAATAACTTGAATGAAATCAAGAAAACAAGACTTGTTTACGACAATATAACCGTTCAGCTTTCAAAAAAGAATACTCGTTTCCAATATAAGTTGATTAAGAAAGGCGGACGGGCTTCCGAATTTGAAAATGCCATTGAATGGCTCTGCCTGTCTGGTATAGTGTCACAGGTCTACAAGGTCGAGCAAATCAAAAAGCCGCTTGAAAACTACCGTGATATTGATGCGTTCAAGATTTATGTGTCCGACTTAGGACTGCTTTGCGCCAAGAAGGATTTAGCCGCCAATGACATTCTCTATATGGTCGAGGAAATCAACGATTTCAAGGGAGGTATGGCGGAGAACTATGTCAATGTGCAGCTCTCCATTAACGGCTACCACACCTACTATTGGGAGTCTGAGCGTGGGGCTGAAATTGATTTTATCATTCAGCGTGACGGGCAGCTCATTCCCATTGAGGTCAAGTCTGCCGACAACACCAGAGCCAAGAGCTTAAAGGTCTATATGGACACCTACAAGCCCGCCTATGCTATCAAGCTCTCTGCCAAAAACTTCGGCTTTGAGGACAATAAAAAAATCGTTCCTCTCTATGCCGCATTTTGTATCTGAAATCAATATGGCAACAGTGTAACTACTCCTTTTGGGGAACAATTTTCTCGAATATTGTTCCACAACTGTCGATATGTATTGGGGATAATTTAACAAATTTACGCAATTGTATGATATATTTAAACCTAAAATTTATTGACGGAGGTGTGTCATATGAAAAAAATACTTACAAGCGAGTGTCTCTATGGCGGCAGAACAGTAAGATATGATGCCGGCGACTGCACAGAAAACAATCCCATCTATTTGAAATGGAAAGAAGAAGGGCGTCTTGTTCCGGTCTGTCCAGAGGTATTCGGAGGACTGCCTACTCCAAGACCTGATTCGCAGAGAGTCGGCAGCAAAGTTATAGCCTGCACAGGACCTGACGTTACTGTCGAGTACATCAAAGGAGCAGAGGAAGCATTACGGCTTGCCAAAGAGAATGATGTTGCCTTTTGCATTATGAAGCAAGAGAGCCCTTCATGCGGGAGCAAGGTCATTTATGACGGAACATTTACGGATACCAAAATACCGGGACAGGGGCTTGCTGTTGAGTACCTGAGAAATGCCGGCTTCAAGGTATTTGCGGAGGAAGATATTGATGAGGCTGCCGCATATCTTGCAACGCTTGAAAAATAGCGAAAATATAGAGGCCGGAGACATTTAGTCATACCAAATCAAACACGGCAATCAAAAGAGCTTGGGAAGATTATCCGAGCTCTTTTTTTGATGTATTTTATCCGATAGTTTCGTTTTAGTTTAGAATTGTCTGCTAGATTCTAGATGGATAATTATAATTAGGCATGCAAATGCAGCGATACTACAAGGATTTATCATATAACAGCGAAAGGGAAGTTTATTATGAGAACAGTTAAGATCATCACGGATTCATGCGCTGACCTTAGCGCGGAGCAGCTTGAAAAATACGATATTGACTATGTCAGGATGTCTACGATTGAGGATGGAATAGAATCTCCGGCGCTGCTTACCTGGACGCCGGATGAGGCGCACAGACTTTATGAAACAATTCGCGGCGGAAAACGCATCACGACAGCGCAGGTTTCTGTTGATGAATTTAATCATGTATTCAGTAAGTATTTGGATGAAGGATGCGATATTGTCTATATTGCATGTTCGTCCAAACAAAGCGGCTCAGTAAATACAGGACATGTGGTCGCAAGGAAACTGCTCGAAAAATATTCGGATGCAAGCATTTACTGCATTGATTCTCTGAATTCAACAATTGGCGAAGGAATGCTGGCTATGGAGGCTGCCAAGCAGGCCTCACAGGGCAAGAGTGCAGCGCAGATTAATACCTACATTATGGGTATACGTAAGACCGTGCAGGAATTTGCAACGGTACATACCTTGGAGCATCTGAAAAAAGCGGGACGAGTTTCTGCATCGTCGGCATTTTTTGGCAATCTGATGGGAGTAAAACCTATATTGATCGCTGATGCAAATGGTGCTCAGGCGGCGATTAAGAAAGTCAAGGGACGCCATAACTCACTGCATGAGATTGTTGCTATGCTGAAAGAAAACATTACCAATGCAAATGAACAAACGATATATATAGCTCACGGAGATTGCCAGCCGGATGAAATTGAAGAATTAAAACAGATCGTTCAAAACGAAATTGACTGCAAGGATATTTCTGTCGGATATATCGGGCCTATAGTAGGTGCATCTACCGGTCCGGACACGATAGGAGTATGGGCATTTGGCAGACCGGTAACTTATGTTGCTGAAGAAAAATAAAGCCTGCATTCAGGCTGCGGGCAGATCAATAAATATTTTATCATAATGTTACTTGTTCAGAACATGAAAGGAAACTTAAGCCAATGATTCAGACACAGACGATTAATGGAATATTGCTATCAAGAATGATCAGGGCCGGTGCGGCAAATTTACGTTCTCACGTGCAGGCCATCAATAATCTGAATGTATTCCCCATTCCTGATGGAGATACGGGCGACAATATGCTGCTGACATCAATTGGAGGCGTGGACAGCGCAGGCGCAGGCGATGCATCTGTCTCAGAGGTATCACGACGTATTTCTGAAGGAATGCTGCTTAGTGCTCGCGGCAACTCCGGTGTAATTCTGTCGCAAATATCTGAAGGCATAGCGGATGGCCTTGACGGAGTAGATGAGGCTGACAGTGAAATATTGATAAAAGCATTGCAAATGGGAACAAAACATGCCTATCAGGCAGTTTTGACGCCTACAGAGGGGACTATGCTTACCGTTATGAGATGTGCCACAGAATATGCAACAGAAATGAACGCAGCCTCACCGGAAGCATTGCTTAATGATTTCCTCGATGGGGCGAAACGCACACTGGAGAGGACACCTGAAATGCTTCCGGTGCTGAAGAAAGCTGGTGTTGTTGATTCCGGGGGAGCTGGTCTTGTCTACATTGCTGAAGGTATGCAGAAGGTATTTACAAATGAGGAAGAGAATGCGGAAATTGCTCCTGTAAGTGCAGCAAATCAGGACATAGATCTGAATCTTTTCACTGAAGACAGTGTGTTGGAATATGGATATTGCACAGAACTGCTTCTTCGCCTGCAGCGCTGCAAAACAGACCCGGATACATTTGAAGTCAGTCAGCTGACAGATTATCTCAAAGGAATCGGAGACAGTGTTGTTGCCTTTAAGACCGGCAGTATTGTAAAAATACATATTCACACAATGACACCGGACCGAGTCTTAGCATTTTGCCAAACGTATGGTGAGTTCTTGAAAATTAAAATTGAAAATATGTCATTGCAGCATAATAATACAAAGCCTGGCAAGTCAGATCTTTTTGTGAAACCCAGAAGTGAGCGCAAACCATATGGCGTTGTTGCAGTAGCTGCAGGTGAAGGAATTAAAAATCTGTTTACTGAACGCGGAGCGGATGTAATTGTAGACGGCGGACAGAGCATGAATCCATCTGCGGAGGATTTTCTGGAGGCATTTGCTCGGGTCAATGCGGAAACGATTTTTGTCCTGCCTAATAACGGCAATATAGTTCTTACAGCAAAACAGGCTGCCGGCATGTATAAAGATGCTGATATACGCGTGATCGACAGTCATACTATTGGCGATGGATATGCCGCGCTTTCGATATTTTCGACAGACTGCGGTGATACAGATCAGATAGTCTCTGAGCTCACAGAAGCTATGAGTGGAGTGATCACGGCAGAAATCTCCAAAAGCATTCGTGATGCAGCAGGGGTTCATGAGGGAGAATATATCGGGTTTGCAGGCAAGGAGATACTTGCGGCAGACAGTTCGCGCTTTCAGACAGTTTGCCGTACAATTGAACAATTGGATTTCTCTGATCATGAGATATGCCTGATAATCCGAGGCAGGAATGCTGACATATCTGAGTCTGAGGAACTGAAAAAAGCGCTTCTCTTACAATATCCCGGCAAGGAAATATATGTCATCAATGGAATGCAGGACATATATGATTATATTTTAATTCTGGAGTGAGAGAGGTATTGTTATGAGGATATGGCTGTATATTGCTGCGGCACTTGTTGCTTATATGGTCGCCGGATGGAATCCTGCGATTACATTTTCTAAGGCAATTTATAAAACAGATATTCGTAACTGTGGCAGCAAAAATCCGGGTTTTACAAATTTCAAACGATGCTTTGGGAATAGATGGGCATGGCCGGTTTTGGCATTGGATCTTCTTAAAGCAGCGCTTGTTGTTATTCTTTTTGCTTGGCTATTTGAAAGCTGCATGGGACTCTATCAATTAGGCGCAGTTTATACGGGACTTTTTGCCGTTCTCGGACATGCATACCCGATTTGGTACAACTTCAAGGGCGGTAAGGGATTTCTTGTTAGTCTTTCCACCATTTGGGTGGCGGATTGGCGAGTGGGATTGATCGTGACGGTAATCATGATCTTATTGCTGCTTACCATAAAATACATGTCTCTTGCGACTGTTGCTGCAACGCTGTGCGGCCCTGTGCTGTTGCTGCTGTTTGGGGCATCCTTATACGTAGTATTGATCAATATGGCAATGGCAGTTTTTGTAGCGCTGCGGCATAGGGAAAACTTCAGACGTCTAAAGGCAGGAACAGAATCGAAGTTTTCGTTAGGCGGTCATTGAGAATCATATTCATAGCGCAGATAATGTTTCGAGGGGCTTATATTATGACGAACGCAGTTCATGATTTTTTTAAGGGGTAAAAAATGGCTGTTGTATATATATTACTGGGAATCCTTGCAATAATACTGTTATGTCTTAGTTTTCTTGCGATTTGCAGCCTGTTTGTTGATAAGAAAAAGGAGTATACAAAAAATAGTCGTTTTTATCGGATCCTGCTTTATAGTGCTTCCGCCATAACTTTGAAAGTGCTGCGGATCAGAGTACATACAAGTGGATTGGAGAAGATACCTAAGGGGCAAAGACTGCTATTTGTCGGAAATCACCGCTCTAATTTTGATCCGATCATACAATGGCTTGCTTTGAAACAGTGGGATATTGCTTTTATTTCAAAAGAAGAAAACTTTAATATCTTGATCTTCGGAAGAATCATTCGAAAATGCTGCTTTTTGTCGATTGATCGAGAACATCCGCGAAAGGCATTGGAAACGCTCAATAAGGCATCAAACCTGATTAAAACCGGCGAGGTGTCTATCGGAGTATATCCGGAGGGAACCCGGAGCAAGACTGGCGAACTGCTTGCTTTTCATGATGGTATTTTCCGCATTGCTCAAAAAGCCGATGTACCGATTGCAGTCATGTCTATGAGGGGGACGGAACAGATCTACAAAAATATATTCCGTCGTCATTCAGATGTATATCTGGACATCGTACAGGTAATTCCTGCAGATGAAGTAAAAAATGGCACAACTCATACTCTCAGCAATGGAATACGAGAGCTTTTGCTAAAAAGCCTCGCTACGGAGAAGTAAACAGAATATGAGTTTACTTTTAACTGATTTTGCTGCATTATTCTATTGAAAACAACTTGGCCGAGGAGGATATTTATGTTTCACATTCTTGTTGTAGATGATGATAAGCATACAAGAATGCTGCTTCGTGCTGTATTGGAAAATGCCAATTATACAGTAACTACGGCAGCCAATGGGAAAGAGGCATTAGAGATACTGGATAGAGAACATATTGATTTGGTAGTCCTGGATATTATGATGCCGCAAATGGACGGATACGAATTCACTCGTCTTGTCCGCAAGACAGATAATGTTCTGCCTATTTTGATGGTAACTGCTAAGCAATTGCCTTCAGATGAGAAAAAAGGCTTTCTTGTGGGAACAGATGATTATATTACCAAGCCGATTGATGAGGAAAAGCTGCTGTTGCGTATCAAGGCGCTGCTTCGCCGAGCACAGATTGTTAATGAACGAAAAATTACGATCGGTGATGTTACATTGGATTACAACTCCTTTACTGTTACGAAAAAAGGTATTGTACAGGAGCTGCCGCAGAAGGAATTCCTGCTGCTTTACAAGCTGCTTTCTTATCCTGGACAGATCTTCACCCGTATTCAATTAATGGATGATATATGGGGATCTGACAGTGAAACAGGCTGGGAAACAGTCACTGTTCACGTGGGACGATTGCGTAAACGTTTTGAAGGGTGGAATGAATTCGAAATTGTTGCTGTCCGGGGGCTGGGATATAAGGCGGTGAAGAAGGTATGAACAAAGGAAAGCATACAAGCAGGATTGCGCTGACACTTCTGATATCCGGTATTGTTTTTATAACAAATACGATAGCTATATTGCTGGTGATCGGCGCTGTTTACGCACTGACTGACCTTGGAATTATAGAAATGACTGAAGGACAGGTAGGACTTCCGAGCGTTTTGAAGGTTCTCTTTTATGCCAGCCTGATCATTGGATTCCTTCTTGCAACATTGGCAGGCAAGATAATGCTGCAGCCGATCAGACGGATCATAGAGCAGCTTGACAGATTGGCCAAAGGTGATTTCAAGACGAGGCTTCATTTTGGCAGACTTATTGCATCTCATCCTGCCTTCAAGCAGATTGAACAGGGCTTTAATACGACAGCGGAAGTATTGGAACATACAGAAATGCTGCGCAGTGACTTTATTAATAATTTTTCTCATGAATTTAAGACGCCTATTGTTTCTATCGCAGGTTTTGCTAAACTCCTGCGTCATGGCAATCTCACAGATGAACAAAAAGAAGAATACCTTGAGATCATAGAAGAGGAATCATTGCGGCTGTCTGACATGGCCAATAATGTGCTGAATCTGACTCGTGTAGAAAACCAGACAATTCTTACAGATGTTACAAGATTTAATCTTTCGGAACAGATACGTGGGGCAGTCTTGCTGCTTGTAGAAAAATGGACATCAGGTAATATATATCTGGATATGCAGTTCGGTGAATATATAATTTACGCAAATGAAGAATTGTTAAAACAGGTTTGGGTCAACCTGTTAGACAATGCATTCAAGTTTTCTGAACCTAATGGTACCGTATCAATTAATATCTCTGAGGAAAAAGAATGTCTTCTGGTCTCTGTTTCCAATCATGGTCAGGATATTCCGAAGGAAAGTATCGGCCATATCTTCAATAAATTCTATCAGGCAGATGAATCACACTCATCAGAAGGTAACGGAATAGGTCTTGCTATTGTTAAAAAAGTCTGTGAACTGCATGGCGGTCAGGTATCGGTAGTAAGTGAAGGCGGGACAACCACATTTACCGTTATGCTGCCGCAAAAACAGGAAATACAGACAGCTTGATGAGGCATGGAGTGTATAAATGCCCATGACCGGCAAGTTTTATATTATGAATGGTATACAGAATGCCCATATGCGTGGTAGTATTTTATGCATAAGGAATTGCGCATATAATTGCAGCTGCCGGTTAAGCTGGAAATGAGGAAGGAACCTATGATTCGATATTTCATTAGTATTGAACTGCATAAATTATCTAATTATGTTACTCGTTTTATAGACTCGAATATTAAGTCCAATTACAACTATCCCATCAGCGGAGTTAATGGCTGGATATTGCGATTTATCGCCAATCAGGAAAAGCATGGCAAGGATGCATTCCAGAAGGATCTGGAGCGGGAATTCGGGATTACCCGTTCTACGGCATCGAAGGTGATCCTGCTGATGGAAGAAAAAGGATATGTGGCAAGTGAGAGGATGCCGGAGGACATAAGGCGCAAACGCCTGCATGTAACACCGAAGGCAAGAGAAACCCACGATGGCATGAAAGAGCAGATGCATCTGCTGGAGGGCAAGCTGCTGAAAGGTTTCAGTGAAGAGGAGGTTGCACAGCTTACAGATTACCTGCTGCGAATGGAAAAGAATATGGCTGAAGGGGATTGAAAGATTGCTTGAATTAGTGGAATAAATTGATTGTTCCACTTTTTTTATGTACAAATTTTTGACCAATAAAATACACGATATTGATGCTGAATTTGCTTGACATACTACAATCTCGGAAGTATTATCACGCTATATTAGTCGTATGTGCGACAATACGACGTATGACAAAAGAGGAGGTGGTACTATGAATTGGCATGAGTATGTAATGAAAAATGGCAAAGTGCCGCAGTGGCCTTACGAGGTGCACTATGGTGCCGAGCATGTATTCGAGTCTGATGTACTGGTCGTAGGCGGAGGTGTAGCCGGTGAGCGAGCCGCAATTGAGGCAAGAAAGTATGGAGCCAGCGTCATTGTAGCGGATCGCGGGGATAGCAGCCGAAGCGGCCGAGGCGGAGCCGGTGTAGATCATTGGCTGAACGCAGTTACTAATCCGTGTTCGACAGTTACCCCGGAGGAATTTACGGATACTGCCATGCATGTCAGCGGCGGATATACCAACGGAATAGCAAGGTATATCTGTGCCAAGGAGGGCTGGGATACCTTATTGGAAGCTGAGCAAATGGGTGTGAAGATCCGCGATACTGAAGGAGAATTCAAAGGAGCTGATTTCAGAGACGAGGAGACAGGACTATTATTTGCCTATGATAACAAATCAAGGCATATGCTGCGAATTTATGGTGCCCGCATCAAGCCTTGTGTTGATAAGGAAATGAAACGCCTGGGTGTACATGTTGAAAATCGTATCTGTATCACAGCATTTCTGACAGAAAATGGTAAGCAGGGAGCCCGGGTTATCGGTGCCATGGGCGTTAACAGCCGTACCGGAGAGTTCTATATCTTCAAGGCTAAGGCTGTAGTAGTAGCTACCGGCGGGGCATCCCGTGTATGGAATTTTGCTCCGGAGATTACGGAAAGCAATTCCATGATGGATCTTAATCTGGCTGGTTTGGGCTGGGTTGCAGGCATTAAGGCCGGCGCAGAATTTTGCATGATGGATCACGCAATTCGTGATATTAAGCCAGGATTCGGATATGCACCATACAGCATGGGCAATACCGGCAATACCTACTATGGTACCAAGATCGTTGACGCAGAAGGCAAAGAAGTGCATATGGTCAACTGTGCAGGCAAGGAAGTATCTATGGAAGATACCATGCTGCCGGGCAATAAAGACAAATTCACCCTGGGCGTTGGTATCGGGCTGTTCGGCTTATCAGTTGATAATAGTTATAATGAATCTGTGGTTGATCCTAAATTGCCAGATAAAATCCGTTCAGGAGAATATAAGCTGCCGCTGTATGCAGATTTTCCGGGAATGGATGCTAAGACTCGCCGTGCAGTATTTGGACTGATGGTTGGCCATGAAGGCAAAACTATGGCTTCTGTATATAAGAATTATACACAGTGGGGATTTGATCCGGATAAGGATATGCTCCAGTGCCCTGTATACGGAATTGACTCTTATAAGGGCGGTATATTCTGGGGAAATATGCAGAGTACACCTCAATCTATACGTATTCTGGGCGGTCAGGGCGGCTATCTGACAGATTGGCGATTGATGACCAATTTGCCGGGATTATTTGCTGCTGGTGCACCTTGTCTGTTTGGCAATGGCAATCATGGTGAATCTCATACCACAGGACGATATGCAGGCCGTCAGGCAGCAATATTTGCACAGACACATGATATGGCAGAGGCTGACAGAGATCAGATCGATAAGGAAAAAGCGTGGTGCTATGAGCCTGTAATGCAAGAGGGCGGTGATATAGGCTGGAAAGAATTAAATTATGCTTCTGCCCGCATTATGCAGGATTATCTGGGACCGTGCATGACTGAGCGAATCATGGATCTGGGCATTGCCCGCATAAATAGCCTGGAGGAAAGTGAGGGCCACCGTACATATGCGGCCAATCCGCATGAATTGGTGCGTGTAATTGAGAGCCGAGCTATATTGACATTGGATAAATTCCTGCTGGAGACAGCCAAGGCTAGAAAATCCAGCAATAAGGTACTGAATTTCAACAGAATAGACCATCCTGAGGATGACCCTGCATGGCATGTATTTTTGCCGGTCCATATGGAAGGCGATAAGGCTGTATCAAGAAAAATGTCCTGCACGTACTATAAGGAAGGCGAGTATGCCGATAACTATGAAGAAAATTATCGCCGCTTCTGTGGGCTGAAGGAGGAACAGCATGACTGAGAATATCTATACGTTTCCGGCGTTTTCCGGACCTAGTCGTGTGCTGCAGTTTGATGCCGACAAATGCATAGGCTGCAACCACTGTGTGAATGTCTGTCCTATTGATGTAATGATTCCTAATCCTGAAAAAGGCAAGGAGCCTATCGTTGTATTTGCAGAGGAGTGCTGGTTCTGCGGTTCGTGTGTTAACGATTGCCCGCGCCAGGCAGTTACATTGATCATGCCTGCTAAGCAGCGTATCTCTGCAGTATGGAAGGAAAAGGCTACAGATCAGGAATATCGTGTAGGCATGAAGAATCCTCTGCCGCCTAATATGCGTCCGGCGGCGGGTGAACAGATACTATAAGAGAAAGGGAGAAAATTATGGATACTAATGATAAACCTGCTCTGCAGGATAAACTGTTTGATATCAAGGGATTTAGTACGAAGGTTCCGGTAACAAAAAAATTGATAATTTCAATACTTGTATCCGTGGCAGCATATTTTCTGATCTCTCTTATCGATCTGTCTGCTTATGGAGAGATGGCTTCCAGAGGCCTCGGGCTGTTTGTTGCATTAGTGCTGTTCATGGTATTTTCCGGCATGGATGTAATGGTGGACGGTCTTATTATGGTATTTCTGGGCATTGCAATGTCATTCTGGGAGTGGAAGGATGTACAGTCATATCTGGGTTCATCTCAATTCTATTCTATGCTTGGCATGGTTATCGTAGCCATGGGATGCGAGTTTACCTGCTTTGGCCGCAGGGTGGCTTACTTCTTCCTGGAACATTTCGGTCAGAAACCTAAGCGAATGGTAGTTGTATTTGGAATCGTTACTGCATTGATGTCAGCATTTGTGTCAAATATTGCTACATTGATCCTTATGAGCAGTATTGCTGCCAGCGTACTCGAGGTTATGGGTGAAAAGCCGGGCGAGAGTAATATTGGTAAAGCATTGATGCTGCTTGTATCTGCTGCATCTATGTTCGGCGGATGTGCGCTGATAAGCGGCAGCCCTTACGGTAATGCTATTGCTATCAGTATGATGGAAAATGCATCTGAGGGCTTATATACTGTTAGCTATGCCCAGTGGGCGTTCTTCGGCTGTATCTCGTTTATAGTATTGGTTGTTCCGTTCTGCATGATCTATATTAAATGCAGCGGTGTAAAAAACAGTGGATATAAATTACCGTCCAAGGAATATTATGAAGAAAAGAAAAAAGAACTTGGTAAGCTGGGCGGTTCTGAAATTCGCTGGGTGATCATTGTAGTTGTAATGGTTGCACTGATGATTGCTGGCAAGAATACCGCAGAGATGGCGATGCTATTTGCCCTTATCTCGTTTTTGCCGGTGATCGGAACAACGCCGGTGCGAGAGAGCATGAGCAAGGTGCCGCTCCGTATTCTGATGTGTATGGGTATCATTCCTATGATGTCCAGACTGCTGACAACTACGGGCGTAGTGGATTGGCTGACGGATTTCCTGAAGACGCATCTGAATATCTCCAGTCCGTTGTTATTCTCAATCGTAACAACACTTATTATGGGTCTGGCAATTAACGTTCTGGTAAATACCTCCTCGGCCATAGGCCCGTCACTGATTGCTATTTTTACTCCTATTGCTGTGGCTATGGGATTTAATCCGATAGTTGTACTGATGCCTGTAATGTTAGAGTCATCATTCTTCTGGGCAATGGGAATGAATGCCATCATGCTGATGAACAAGGGATACGGATACTGGAATGATAAGGACACTATGCTGCCAGGTTACTTGACAGTAATACTGACTTCTATAGGTATCCCGGTGATATGCTGTCTGCTGTGCGGCGTGATCGGACTGTCACCTATGCTGTAATATAAATCATAATTGTGATAAAGAGGGCGCGTATGCGCCCTCTTAGTATTTTGTGGTATCTGACCTGTTGAATACATCAGGATGTTCTGCATACGGAAAGTCATGATGCATCAGGAAAATATTTTTTGCTTTTTTTGCTTATAAAATAACAAAGCCATAAAATATAAAAAGAAAAATCTGTGAAAACAGCTCTAAAACTTGCTTGAAGACGGCATCTTTTATATACTATATGTACAAAATAAAAGCATGAGACGTTGATGGCAGGAAGGAGGTTATTATGATGTACAGCAAATACCTTATTACAGGCGCCACCGGTTTTCTCGGACGGGCTGTTATAGATAAATTGGCGCAGCGCGGCGCGAATATCACAGCACTGGTACTGCCTGAGGATCCATATAAAGATATGCTGCCGCAGGAGGTAGACACAGTCACCGGCGATGTATGCAATATGGATTCACTGAAGGAATTTTTCACAAATGCAGATGAAAATACATGTGTCATACACTGCGCCGGAATAGTTTCTGTTGCTTCACATCCAGGACAGAAGCTCTACCAGGTAAATGTCTGGGGCACATGGAATGTTGTGCGGCAATGTACAGAGCATCGGGTAGGCAAGCTCGTATATGTAAGCTCTGTTCATGCAATCCCGGAGAAGCCAAAGGGCACAGCAATAACAGAGGAATGCGTATTTTCACCCGGTCTTGTGGAGGATGATTATTCCAAGAGTAAGGCATTGGCCACAGAGATCGTATTCGAAGCGGCACAAAATGGGCTGAATGCAAGCGTTGTATTTCCGTCCGGAATCATAGGTCCCGGTGATGTACAAAACGGCAGCTTCACATCCATGGTCAAATCATTTATTGCAGGTCGACTGCCATTTGCGGTATACGGCGGTTATGATTTTGTAGATGTCCGTGATGTAGCGGATGGAATCATAGGCTGCGCCGAACATGCAGAACAGGGAAGAGGTTATATTTTATCCGGACATTATATTACCATCTGGAATATGCTGAGTATTGTCGGCAAGGCTGTCCGCAAATGCTATCGGCCGTTGTGCTTTCCTGTGAGAATTGCCAAATTCATAGCTGTATATTATGAGAAATACAGCTTGAAGAGAAATCAGAAATTATTCTTTACACCGTATTCTATAGCTGTCCTGGCATCCAACGGACAATTCAGCCATGCGGCAGCTACTAACAGATTCTCATATAAACCGCGTCCGATTGAAACAACGCTCAGAGACATGGCATTGTGGCTGCATGGACAGAAAAGAAAATCGTAAGCTGATTGCCAGCAGCTTAACAGCAACACTTTGGGACTTTAAAGGGCTGAATTAAAATAATTAAACCAAACCATTATATTTATTAAATTTATTAAGGAAAATCCTCATTGACTTCAAGACTTTAAAGAGTTAAACTGCCGCTCATACACAATAAATCTTTTGAGAAATCAATAGACATTTGAAAGGCGGGTAGAAACTATGAAGAAAAAACTTGCAATTGGATTAAGTACACTGTTAGCTGTCACAGCTATCGCTGGTTCGACAGTATTTGCATCAACGACAGAGACTAAGAAATATACGATCGGCATTTGCCAGCTGGTACAGCATGTTGCGCTTGATGCAGCAACAGAAGGATTTATGGATGCTGTAAAGGAAGGTCTGGGAGAGGAAAATGTTGAATTCGACATTCAGAATGCTTCCGGCGATTCAGCTACATGCTCAACAATCGTTAATGCATTTGTTGCAGCTAATTACGATCTGATCCTTGCCAATGCAACAGCACCTCTTCAGGCAGCATCACAGGCAACAGCTGATATTCCTATTCTCGGAACATCAGTAACTGATTATGCAAGTGCACTTGATATTGCTGATTGGTCAGGCAAGACAGGATATAATGTATCAGGTACATCTGATCTGGCACCACTGTCAGAACAGGCAGCTATGGTTAAGGAATTATTCCCGGATGCTAAGAAGGTCGGCATCCTGTACTGTACAGCTGAGGCTAACTCAGAATATCAGGCAACTGTAATTACAGAAGAACTTACAGCTCTTGGATATGAGGTTGCTTCTTACGGATTTACAGATACCAATGATGTTGCAACTGTAACACAGAATGCATGCGATGCATGTGATGTGCTCTACATCCCTACAGATAATACAGCAGCTTCTAACACAGGTATCATTGACCAGATCGCACGTCCTGCAGGCGTTCCTATTGTAGCAGGAGAAGAGGGTCTGTGCAAAGGCTGCGGCGTAGCTACCCTGTCAATCAGCTACTACGACCTTGGATACACAACAGGTAAGATGGCTGTAGATATATTGGCAAATGGCGCAGATATTACAGAAATGGATGTTCAGTTCGCATCAGAGATTACGAAGGAATACAATGCAGAAATCTGCGAGGACCTCGGCATTGAGATTCCGGAAGGATACACTGCAATCGAAACCTCTGAAGAATAAAGATGATTGAATCAGCCTATTTGGCTGAGACGTCCCTAAACTTATGCATATTGCATGAATTGCCTCCAAATCGTATGCTTATACACAAAAATGTGTGTTGGTATATGGGTTTGGGGGCGATTTGCGTTATTGAAAGTTTTCTTTGAAGTTTCCTGTATTTTGATTATAATATCCAAGAATTTACTGGGTGATTTTCAATAAATGAAGATAACAATATACTGAAAATAATATGGGAATAGATTTAGACAAAATCAGAAATCACAAGCTGTCCATCATAGGACTGGAGGATATTTCAAGAAGTGCAGTTATGATAACGCTTCTGAAGCGGGATGCAGGATATGACTTGCTGTTCGAGATAAGGTCGAGCAGAATCGCTGACCAACCTGGAGACATCTGCCTTCCCGGCGGTAGGATTGAACCGGATGAATCTTCCAAGCAGGCAGCAATAAGAGAGGTATGTGAGGAATTATGCGTGCAGGAATCACAGGTAGAAGTGATTGGAAGGATGGATATTTTTCATACAGAGAATGCTGTTATATACCCCTATGTGGGCATACTTCATGATTATAGCGCAAGTTATAGCAGTGATGAGGTGGAGAGGGTCTTTTGCGTACCGTATGAATTCTTCGAAAGCTATGAGCCGGAGGTGTATGATGTTAGCTTTAAACCGGTTATAGGTGACGATTTTCCGTTTGACAGGATAAATGGCGGCAGGAATTACCCATGGCGCAAGCGGGTTACACACGAGTTATTCTACCAATATGAGGATTATACAATATGGGGAATTACGGCAAGGATTGTGAATGCATTTGTTAAGTCGCAGGGATAGAAGGGTAGCTCTATTATGAGTGATGAGAAATATGTAAGTTTCAATCAGTTGGAGGACTTTTTACGGCAACATTATGGACAATTCAAGGATGACAAATTGATACATGAGGCACGAAGATATTTTAAAACAAAAAGAATGATTTGTGGCAGGAAACCTATATTTCCAGACAAATCTGATGTTCTCGTGATGGATGACGATGTGTATGAGCATATTATAGATGAAATACAGATAGATATTATGAATATAAATCTAACAGATGCCTCAGAACTTGAGAATTTGTTTATACCTGATGGATATCGTTGCTATTTGTTTAGACATCTTTCGTATTTACCAGAAATATGGCATCAGCATGAATTTTTTGAATTGTGTTATGTGTGGAAGGGCAGTTGTACACAATATTGTGAGAATATCAGATATCAGATGTCAAACGGAGATTTTCTGATTATACCTCCTGGTGTAAAACACAAAGTCTGCGATGACAACGACAGCATTTTACTTAATCTTGTAATTAATAGAACTGCGTTTAGGACGGTAATGTTTGATGTGCTCATGCTGAATAATGTGGTTGCTGCATTTATGCGTAATTGTATGTTTAATGAGAGGATTGCAAATGGTTTATTAATTCGCAATCCTAAGGACAATATCGCAAAAGGGGAGCGCAGGCTGATAAAAATTATCACTTTCTTATGTTATCAGCCACATTATAATCATAAAATGATGGTCACGGCTTCTATGTGTGAACTAATGGGGATTATTATGCGCTCTGTTGATGCAAAGAGTGAGTTCGATGAGTTTGGTGGAAACAATAACATTTGGACAATCATTGATTATATGCAGAACAATTACCGGACGGTCACATTATCCGCATTGTCACAAAACATCGGATACAATGAAGCATATTTGAGCAGATTAATAAAGAAAACATTTGGAAGGAATTTCTCGCAGCTGCTTAGGGCAATACGAATTGAATATAGTGTTTTGATGCTGAAAAATACGGAAGAAAGTATAAGAAAAATTGGCGAAGAGATAGGATATAACGATACATCAAGTTTTATTAGAGCATTTAAAATAGAAAAAGGAATGGGTCCGGTGGAATATCGCAAACAAAGAAAATAATAAATATACTGGATACCAATGGCAAAGGCTGATGAAACGCGGGTATAAAGCTGCGGAATCATAGCCTTTTTTTGATGTTGTCAAAAATTCCAATGTAAATGTCATTTTGTGTGATAGCAATAGTGAGTACATCATTGCTATGATTGACGACACAAAGAATCATTCAATCTATGCAGCCATTATTTGAAGACGACAGCTACAAACCACATAGTAAGGTTGTTTCTGCAGTGAAAAAAGAATCCAGATCTGGATTCGTTAAATGCTGCATTACAAGTTTGGGGATCCCTTGTTTAGATAGATGGCGTCATAAACAAATATGGCTGTCACGGATTTGCTGCGGTTAGTGATGTATATTGGATCGGAGAGGTTCGGGCGGTCAAATGCTAGAATGAATCCGCAGAAACCTTGTAAAATATAATTGTTAATTGGAGGTATTTATGAAAAAAGTAGTAGCATTAACTTTAACTGCTGCGATGGTTCTGTCGACAGCGGGATTGACGATGGCCAGTGAAGTCCCAGAGGACTATACACAGGTGAAGGTATTTGATGGAACATATGGCTTCGGAGATGCTGAAATCACAGTATCAACAAATGATGACTTCAGTGCATTCTATATCACATTCGAATGCTTCGACGAAGAACAGATACTGGAAGGCACAGTTGCAGATGGCGTAGTTACAGTTGATTACGATCTAACAGGATTCGTATCAGGCGATGCACAACAGATGTGGGATGATGCACAGGCTAGTGAGAATATATGGGAGCCAATCACAGCTGAAATATCAGATAAGGAAACTGTTGCAGAAGCTGACGATGCAGCTGCAGAATATGACTTTGAGAATTGGTCAACAATTATTACAGAGGATGTATTTGATCAGCCTATCGTTTGGGAGCAGCTGCCGGAAGGTTACAATTTATATGACAATCCTAACCAGGGTACGGTACTCAGACTCCACTATACAACTGACGCGTATGAAGATGGCAAGACATATGAGAAATACTGCACAGTATATCTGCCATATGGATATGACGAGAATGATA
This sequence comes from Bacteroidaceae bacterium, assembly GCA_963589005.1. Lineage (GTDB taxonomy): Bacteria > Bacillota > Clostridia > Lachnospirales > Lachnospiraceae > RGIG5612. The sequence goes on from CAVAJR010000007.1 coordinate 80,878, forward strand.
CTGAGACTAAATACAATGTCATCTACTTCCAGCATGGCAACAGTGGATCACCAAATGAGTTCTGGGATCATGTTATGAAGTCAGCAAACTGCAACAATTTATTTGCAAATATGTTCGACGAGTCTACACAGGTTCTCGAAAAATGCATTATCATTTGCCCGACATTCTATTTTGAAACTGATGAAAATGAATATACAACAGAAGGTGACAGCCCTGCAGGCGATGGCAGATACGAAGGTATTGCAGCCAACTACTACGATGAAATCATTGATGATCTGATTCCTCAGATTGAGAGCCAGTTTAACGTATATTGTGGTGATTTCTCTCGTGAGGGAATCAAGGATTCTCGCGACCACAGAGCATGGGCAGGATATTCGAGAGGTGCTATCTGTACATGGGAAGTAATGCATAGTGATTTTGAATACTTCAAATACTGGATTCCATGCAGTGGAGATATCAGAATCTTAGAAGAGCAGCAGGAAAACTTAGAGAAGACTTCAGGTTCAGATGCAGAGACAGCATATAACTACATTAAGGAAGCAATTGATGCCAATCCAGATCTGGACTTCTATCTGATGTGCTACATCGGAGGTCCAGCTGATCAGGAGATGATCAGTGAATATGTTACACAGATGCAGTATTTCTATTCACAGACAGATACATTTTCATACGGAACAGATCCAGAGGAGAACAATTTCTACTTTGTAATTTCAGATTACGCACATAATGATTTGTATTTTCCATTCATTCTGGCAAATACAGGAAACTTCTTATTCAAGTAGAAGAATAACTTCGGAAATCATACTGAAACATTACGTGGTGCAGCTCGGAAACGGGCTGCACCGTTTTAGTGTTCATGTGGACTGTACTGTAGAAATGCATTAATAAAGAAATCTCGTATTTGTATACTATATGGATAATTTTCGAAGCCGGTGGTATATTGTGCCTTGGACAATTGTGAATCATACATGAAGGAGTGAGAAAATGATTAAGAAATGTATAGCAGTGCTGCTTGCGGGCACATTATCTGCAGGAATGCTGGGAGTTCAGTGCATTTATGCGCAGGAAAGTGAGATTTCCGGGAACGTGCAGGCAGAAGGAGATTTATCTGAAAATGTAATATCAGAGCCGGTTATTGACGGAACGGATGAAACTGAAAATGAGCAGGCAGGCGATGCGGCAGACGATAATAAAACAATAACTACCAGTGTAGAGACGGTTTCAGCAGGAGATATTGAGATGGATTATGCGATATTTGGAAATGGTAAGAAGAGCTTCGTGATCCTTCCTGGACTTTCGGTACACAGTGTTATGGGCTCAGCTGATGCCATTGCAGAGGCATACAAGGAATTCACAGAAGAGTATACGGTATACGTATTTGACAGAACTAAAGAGCTTAAGGAAGGCTATACGATAGAGGATATGGCTGAGGATACAGCTGAAGCCATGAAGGCTCTTAACATTCAGGATGCTGATATATTCGGCGCATCTCAGGGCGGTATGATCGCAATGTATATTGCAATTGATTATCCGGAACTGGTTCACAAGATGGTATTGGGTTCTACGCTGGCGCGGCCTAATGATACATTTGAACATATAGCAAATGAGTGGATACAATTGGCCAGGGAAAAGGACGAGGAAGGCTTGCTGGCAAGCTTTGCAGACAATATCTATTCAGAGGAAACACTGAAGGAATACAGAGATTATCTGATCACTTCTAATCAAGGCATTACTGATGAAGAATATGAGCGTTTCCTGATTCAGACAGAGGCATGTACCACATTTAATTGCTATGATGAGTTGTCCTTGATCAAGTGCCCGGTGCTGGTGCTGGGATCTGAAGGAGACCATGTGGTAACAGCGGAGGGTTCTAAGGAAATCGCTGATGCACTGGGATGTGAGATGTATTTATATGATGAAAACTATGGTCACGGCGTATATGACGAGGCAGCAGATTATAAGGAACGCTGCCTGAATTTCTTTAATGCAGCGGAATAATATTGCATGCAGGTGGATGAATACGAGATTTTCAGCCGCTGGCCTGTAATAATTTTGGCTGCACGAAATTATGATACTGCAAGAAATTCAAGACAATGATCTAAGCAAATCAGTTTGGATGACAGATAAGCATCAATTATGAATTTTGAAAAATTAGAAAATAATATTATAGATGTAATAAAGGAAGAACAGGCCAAATTAGGATACAGACGGGAGACTATCCGCCTGTATTATCCGCTCAGTTCCCTGTGCCATATTCTGCAAGTACAGGCGCAGCCTGAGAAAATGGATGATATATTAAGATCATTCGGCGAATATACAGATGCACATCTGGGACCGGTAGAGGTTAGCAGAAAGAAAGATCGGTTCTGCTTTCTGATTCCGGAGCAAGGTGCAGAGTATGTACATGAGCATACAGACGGAGATGACTTTATTAAAGAGCTTGTTTTACTTGTGGGCTCACATGGCTGCACGTTGGAACAGATCAAGGATTTATTCAGATCAAAAAATGAAAATGTGGATATTCAGTCAATTGATAATGAAGAATTTGACCTTCTGATAAGATTCAAGGATAGTGACGATAAATATTATTATTGCTTCAAGGATGAAGGCTGTCACATTATCTATCATCGCTTTCTGCCGGAGGATTACGCAGACCTGGGGTTTTGATGTGTGCCTTCATGAGAAATCAAAAGAAGATTTAATAGAATTATTCTTATACAACGGAAAATAAGTTGCACTTATTAGTCTTTAAACGAAGCAATCCGCCACACGGGATGTACCTGCGTGACGGATTGCTTCACTTACTAGAGGGTCGAATTATGGATATATGCTTATTTATCTGACGAATCATCGGCCTTGATTTCAGCCGTTCTGTATATGAACTGACAAATTGTGTCAGCATCAGCTGATTCGTTTCCGCTAAATACCGGATAGTTGTCAGCCGCATCAATTGCAGCTTTCATTCTGTCAACAATTTCATCTATGTCATCTACAGCATCAATTAATTTCTGGATGCCTTCGTCATTCAACTTGGTTATGCCGTCTGCCAATTCTTGAGCACCGTCTCTGAGTTTGGTAATGCCATCAATAAGGTCCGGCATGTTATCATTAATTGTTGTCAGGCCGTCATTTAATTCACTTGCACCTGATGCGAGAGTAGCAGTGCCATCCTTTAATGTAGCTGCGCCTTCAGATAACTGGCTGGCACCATCCTTGGCACTGGCAACACCGGCTGTATAAGATGCCAAACCTTCATAGAATGTGTTATAACTGTCAAGAGATGCTATAACTGATTCTATAGATTCATATCCGGCATTGGCAGTAGCCAACTGAGTCTGGATCTCTTCATTGGAGTCTATCTGCTCGTCGATAACTTGGTCAATCTGATCCTCGGTATTAGTCTCAATTGCTTTCTGAATATCATCAGTTGCCATCTGAGCATCAACATTTGTCTGGATTGTCTGGTAAATGTCATCGGTTGCCATCTGAGCATCAACATTTGCTGAGATAGTTGCCTTAATGTCGTCAGAAGCCATCTGCTCATCAACATTTGTTGAAATAGTTGCCTTAATATCATCAGAAGCCATCTGTTGATCAACGGCTGCATTTATCTGTGCCTGAGTTGCCTCATCAACCTGTCCGTACTCAACAGCAGCATTATATGTGTCAAGATCCATGTCTGCAGCGGCTGAAACCACCTGTGACAATACCTGCTGACGAACCGCCTCTGTTACCTGAGACTCAACCTCGGCCTGAACCGCTTCTGTAACCTGGGTTTCAACCTCGGCTCTTACAGCGTCTGTTACCTGAGTTTCAACCTCAGCTCTTACAGCGTCCGTAACCTGAGAGGTTATATAATCTCTCTGTTCTTCAACAACGGCTCTTACCTGCTCACGAGCCAGTTCTGTAACGGCCTCAGGGCTGATTGTTGAAGCCAGATTCTTCAATGTCTCTGCATAATTTTCAATTGTAAGAGTATCAATTTCAAGACCGGCAGCTTCGATCTGAGACTGGGCAGTAGCAAGAAGTGTTTCAAATACTGTCTTAGCACCGTCATTTAACGAAGCACTGTTGTCATCAAGAGTTGTAAGACCTTCGTAAAGTGAGTCAATACCTGTCTGAAGTGAGGCTGCGCCCTCGTCCAATGAAGCTGCGCCGTCGTTTAACTGTGAAGCACCGTCAGCTGCTGAACCAATGCCGTCTGCCAGTTCCTGAGCACTGCTGAGCAGAGTATCAAGTCCGTCATATAATTCATCAGAACCATCCATGAGCTGTTTCATAGCGTCCTTAAGATCGTCCATAGAAGAATCCAGGTCGTCCAGTGTGTCGATATCATCAAGGTCAAGTTCCTTAAACAGGTCACATGTTGCAAATGAGAGTGTCATGTTCATCTCAAAATCAGTTACATCAGCTGCGATCTCCACATAAGATGGAATCTCAAATGTATCAGTATCGATATCTAATGTTTCCTGAAGTCCCGGGAATGCACAGCCTACAACTATAGTTCTGTCACCGTCATTTACAGCCTTGCCGTTGGTAACTTCAATATTCGAAAACTTGTCATTGTCGAACATTGTGCCTGTGATAACTGCAAATGGAAGGTAGACAGTAGCTTCTTTCTCATCGTTATCACTGCCTGCGTCTTCGGCATCAGCATCGGTATCTTCAATAACACCTGCCTGAGCCTTGGATGCAGCGATATTCTTCTCAGCCATCATCATAGGAAATGATACTTTATTATCTTTTTTAAGAGTTACGGTTTCAGACTCATTGTTAGTATAGTCGAAACGAATAACTACATGTCCGGAAGCTCCGAGAAGTTCATCAGCTGTAACTTCCTTACCATCAAGAGTGTAGCTGACCTTGATATCTACCGGCAGGTCGTTATCAGAATCAGTCATGGTATAGTTATCATTTCCTTCATCATCCGTAAACCAGTCACTTACGACAGTGCTGTTGGCAGTTCCGTCACTGTCAGCGAATACATATACCATTTCATCCTTCAGACGGGATACAGGATTTTCACTGTCTGTGTCAGCTGCATCAGTTGCTTCATCAGTATTTTCAACGGCTTCATCGGCAGCTGTTGTGCTTTCAGTTTCAATTGCAACTTCGGCGTCATCAGCTGCATATACGAACATACAGCCTGCAGCCATACTTACAGAGAGAACAGAAGCAGTTGTTATTACAAGAATTTTTTTATGTAAAGATGTTCTTTTCATTAGTATTTACCTCCAATATGCTATAAAAGTCCTGTACGGCAGATACGAGTGAGCTGTGCTTGCACGAGTAAACTCGTATCTATCGTACATGCTAACCTGCATGAGCAAGTAGAGCGGCAGCTCGGATTGCGAATGCAGTGCAACAAAATTATTTCAGCTTAGTCATACCCAGTGTGGTCTTGCATATTACCTTATCGCAGAGCATAAGTGCTGCAGGAAGGAAGACTATTACGCAGATCAAACTGATAATAGCGCCACGAGCCATCAGCATGCACATTGAACTGATAATGTCAATGTCTGAATACAGGGCAACTCCGAATGTTGCAGCAAATAATCCTGCACCGGAAACTATGATTGACGGGATTGACGTACTAAGTGCTGTCTTGACAGCGGACTTCTTATCGCCGCCTTTGATACGTTCAGACTTGTATCTTGTAGTCATCAAGATAGCGTAGTCTACAGTTGCGCCCAACTGGATCGTGCTGATACATATCGGGGCAATGAACGGAAGACTCTGTCCGAAGAAGTGAGGCAGTCCCAGGTTGATAAATATTGCCAACTCGATGATCGCGATAAGGATAACAGGAAGTGTAATGCTTTTCTCAACCAGAAGTATGATTATAAATATAGCAATGATTGAGACAAAGTTTACGACCTTGAAGTCGGTATCAGTTATTTCGATCATATCCTTAGTACAAGGACCTTCACCTATCAGCAGACCGCTTTCATCATAATTCTTAAGAATTGTATTTAATTTATCAATCTGACTATTAACTTCATCAGATGCTACCGAATACTCAGAACCGATCATCATGAGTTCCCATTTGTCACCCTTAAGTATAGATGTTATAGACTCAGGGAAGATTGATTCCGGAATTCTTGAACCAATGACAGACTCAAGACTTAACACATATTCAACGCCGTCTACATCTTCCATTTCCTTAACCATGGATCTGACATCATCACTATCCAGGTCAGCATTTACCAGGAGCATATGAGTTGTTCCTACATTGTATTCGTCAGACAGCTTCTTATTGGCAATCTGGAAATCAAGGTCACTCGGAAGGCTTTCGGCTATCTGATAGTAAACCTCGCTATTTGTCTTAGAATAACCATAGTATGCAGGTGCGATCAAGAGGCAGAAGATGATCAGAAAGACAGGGAATATCTTAATGATCTTTTCAGCAAGCTTATCTGTCTTGTGGATAAGCGGCCTGTGCATGGTCTTCTGAAGAGGCTTGTCAAATATAAGTATAAGGGACGGAAGAACTGTTACAGAACCGATAACGCCTAACAGTACACCTTTGGCCATTACGATACCTAAGTCAAATCCCAGAGTAAAGGACATAAAGCATAATGCTATAAATCCTGCAATTGTTGTAACTGAGCTTCCGACAACGCTGGTAAGAGTTTCCTTGATAGCAACTGCCATAGCGTCATCTCTATCCAATTTCTTCAGGAATTTTAATTCATTATATGTACTCCACAGGAAGATGGAATAATCCATGGTTACAGCCAGCTGCAATATTGCAGACAGAGCCTTGGTTATATATGAGATCTCTCCGAGGAAGATATTGGTTCCCATATTGAGAAGTATCATAAATCCAATAGAGATCAGGAATATGAACGGTGCTATCCAGTTGTCCAGGAAAACTATCATAGCTACAACCGCCAGAACAACGGCGATGGCTACATAGATAGGCTCCTCTTGTTCGCACAGATCCTTGAGGTCTGTTACCATGGCTGACATACCTGAGATAAAGCATTGCTTGTTGCATAAACCACGGATGTCCTTGATAGCCTGCATTGTAGTTTCGGCAGATGTGGAAGAATCGAAGAATACAGCCATCATGGTTGAATTCTCTTTGTTGAATGCGTCATAGAGTTCATCCGGCAGCATCTCCATCGGAACAGACAGATCTGCGATAGAGTTGTACCAGATAACGGATTCAACATGGTCAACATCTTCAATCTGTGATTTTAATGATGCCACATCTTCATCTGACATATCCTCAACTATAATCATAGAGAAGGCGCCCTTGCCGAACTCATTCAGCAGTTCATCCTGACCGATAACAGTATCAATATTATCAGGCAGATAGGTGAGCATATCGTAATTGATTCTGGTAGATATCATGCCAAATGTCGCAGGGATCATAAGCAGAAGAGTTATGATTAAGATGGGAATACGCCATTTGACAATTGCTTTGGAAAATTTCATAAATTTTAATTAACCCCTTTCTTTGAATTCTCCGTCTATAACATCAGAGTATTGATTTTTAACTATTTTAACTGTGCTTATTACCACACAGAGATTAAGAAGACCTTCAGACAGAAGTGATATTCCCAAGAAAACAGTCAGGATTACAGCACTTTCTGACGGGCAGATGACGATAAGTACGCCGACAATACCTGTGATTATCGCCAGAACTAATATCATCCACCAATTGCTCAGACCAAATTGGCGAGTATCAAACGCAGTCTGGATTCTGAATAATCCCTCGGCAAGAATTGTAATACCGATAAAAATCAGAAATACGTTAATAGCCGCAAATGGTCTGGCGAGGATTATTATTCCCAGCACCAGCATTAATATTCCGAACTGCAGATCAAATTGAAATGCAAGTCTGTATAAGTCCTTTGAAAAATATCCGGCAATTTTGCCAATACCGAAAATGATCAGCATTATTCCGAGTATAGGAGTAAGCACTCTTAATGAAATTGTCGGGAAAATTATTAACAGCAGTCCGAGTACACATAAAAGTGATGACAATACGATGTATCCGATCTTAGCTGCCTTAATAGGTGTAGTTGAACGAATTTTCATGATGAACCTCCTTTGTAAGATTATATATATAAACTAGTTACAGATATATTTTGTTAACATAGGTTCCAATCCGATGCGATGAAACCTCTGAATCGTCAAATTGTTTGTACGTCATGAATGATAAACAGAATCAACCATCTTCTCAACGGACGAAAAAATGACTATGTCTGAAAACCAGACATAGTCATGAAAATTGTCCAAAAACCAGACACAACAGTTTTATTTGCCTGGAATTTAGGCAAATGAGGGAAACTGTCTGAATTTGTTATTTACACTGAACTGTTATAGCCCTAAATCTAATGTGAATGTTCGTCAGCGATGTTGTGGAGCATATACTCAAGCACGCCTTTTTGAAGTTCACAGGTACGCTTGGTATCTTCGATAATATCGCCGGGCATCTTATTTTCCAGCCAGTAAGTAACTGTGCCGAACAGCTGACATACATAGTATCTGTAGATAACCTCGGCATCCTTGTCATTTAATGGCTTATATGCAGTGCTTGATTTGGCAATGAAATTGTCAGCATAAGATTTTATAACATAATCACAGACATTCCATAGATTTTGCTCGAACAGATCACGATTGGCTGAATTGAAGATATTAAGCACCGCACGTTTATTCTGGAGTGCAAATGTCAATGCTGCTTCAAATGCTGTTTCAAGTGTTTCAACAGAAGGGTAGGCTTGAATGATCTGGTCAGTATTATCCTTAACAATAGTCTCTAAAAGATTCGGGATGTCCTGAAAATGGTAATAAAAAGAATTACGGTTAATGCCGCATTTTACTACAATGTCCTTAACCGTAATCTGATTCAGCGGTTTTTCATTCAGCAGATCTATAAAAGTGTTTTTTATTGCCTGTTCAGTGAAATTAGCCATATTTCTATCCTTACAAACCTAATGCATATAATAACCGGAATTGCATTTTGCAAAATTGCTTTTTTAATTGTGCTTGTGTATGCGGATATTTGTTATATAAAATCCAAATATCAATCTCAGAAATGCATACATCGCTTAACTGATGATATAGCCAAAAAAAAGCCTTGTCAACAAAAATGGCAATGATTATTATCTGGAACAATTACTCTGAAGGTGCTACTATCCCATCTTTGACAGTAAAAAGTGCTGGAATGCTTAAAATATAGGCTTTCCAGC
>CAVAJR010000008.1:0-75056 GCA_963589005.1 Bacteroidaceae bacterium
CAGGGATAGCACAGCTTGCAGAACTTAAGGCGGCGGTTCAAAAAACGAATGAGCTTTCAGATGAAAAAACTAAGCTGGAGAAAAAACTCCATACAGCTCAGAAAAATTCAGTGTCAGCGGAAGAAGAACATCTGCAGCTTTATAAGGCATTTTTAAATGGGCAGGCAGGAGTTTTGGCCGAGGATCTAAGAATGCAGCTTAAATCCCAGGAAATTGTGACATGTCCGGTATGCGGAAGTATGCACTCATCAGCGGATATAGGAGCATTTGCACACCTTCATGAAGAGGTTCCGGCAAAAGAAACTGTAGATGCGGCTCTTAATAAATGGAATAAAGCCAAAGAAAAAGAAAATTCAATATCGAATTGTTTTGAAAGCACGAAGAAGGAATATGAATTATCCCTTGACAATTGCATGAAAGAAGTAAGTGCCTTGTTAGGTGAGATCAGCTGGAAAAAAATATCTGAAGGTGATGTGATAGATGATGCTGAAAATGAGCAAAAGGAGCTCAGAAAGGCGGCAAATGAGGCATATGAAAGGGCGGTAAAGGACGCTGACAGGAAGAATAAGGCCCAGGAAGAGAAGAAACAGGCGGATAAAAATATAACTGAATTGCAGAATCTATCATCGGAACTTATATCCGCTGTCAATAGCCTTATGACGGAATTGAAATTATCTGAGCAGAAGGCGTCAGATTGCAGCAGGCAGCTAGAAGGCTTTCCTGGATCAAAGGAGGCGGCACTGGAATATGTTCAGATAATTCAGGATAATATCAGAATATTAGATGCTGAGATGGCAGATATTATTGGCAAATATAATAATTGTATGCAGCAGCAGGCGGAGAATAAGGGCAATATAATAGCGGCTCTGGAGGAACAAAAAAACAAAAATACTGAAATGGATAAGGCGCAGAGCAGTTACAAGGATGCATTAAAAAGGCAGGATTTTGCCGATGACAGTGAGCTTGAAAGCGCATTATCGCCTGAAAAACGTATGCTGGACAGGGAAGAACTTGATGCTTGGATCAAGACAAATACTGATAAGATCCGCAGATATACAGATGAAGTCAGCAATGCGCAGATAACAATTAAGACACTTGAATCGTCAACTAAGGGAGTTAAGAGAGAAGATACTGAGGCACTGAGTGACTCCATAGATCAATTGGCTGATAAAATAGAAAGGCTTGAGGGAAGGCAAACGGATCTTGCCTCTAAGCTTGATATTAACAGGCAGGTAATGAGCAGGATCTCTGCATTGGATAAGGAGAGAAAGATCTACGAACGAGTTGAGAAGAAGCTGGCGCCATTGGCAAAAATTGCTGACGATAAATATTCTTTCAGCCGCTATGTGCTAGGTGATTTCTTCCGTAAAATTATTGACCAGGCCAATATCCATCTTGCCGAAATGACGGACGGTGAGTATTGTCTTGTGCCAAATGAAACCGGCGACGGACGTTCAAGTCAGGGACTGGGACTTAAAGTATTAAATACTATCACAGACACTTATAGAGAGACTGCAACATTGTCGGGAGGTCAGTCCTTCGAGGCTTCATTATCGCTGGCATTGGGTCTGTCTGACATCGTTCAGATGGAGAGTGCAAGCACGATTCAGATAGACAGCATGTTTATAGATGAAGGATTTGGTTCATTGGACAGCGGCAGACTGGATAAGGCGGTATCAGTCCTTAATCATCTGGCAGCAGGCAAGAGGCAGATAGGGATCATCTCACATGTGGCGCGTCTGGAGGAATGCCTTCCGAAGAAAATCCATGTAATCGAAGGCAGATCAGGAAGCAGCATTAGAATTGAAGCAGAATATTATTAAGGAGAATGAAACAACATGAATCATAAAGACAATATTATGAATGGCAAGCCGTTTTCACCAAGATTAGATGGTTTGACGGAAGACAGGAACAAGGCGGAATTATTTACATATAATTACAATCAGCTGCCGCCGGATAAATGGAACACAAGATCAGAATTGCTGAAGGGCTTCTTCAAGTCATTTGGCGAGTATTCATCAGTTATACCGCCATTTAGGTGCAGCTACGGATATTTGATATCAGTAGGGAACAGCACATATATTAATGGCAATGTCACGCTGTCGGATGCAGGTCCTATAACGATCGGCAATCATGTACTTATCGGACCTAATTGTTCCATATATGCGGCGTGCCATCCGATCCACCCGGAAACACGTGCCTCAAGCCTTGAGTGCGGCAAGCCGGTGGTTATCGAGGATAATGTATGGTTAGGCGGCAATGTAACAGTGACGCCGGGGGTTACCATCGGACAGGGCTCAGTAATAGGTGCAGGAAGCGTAGTTACTAAGGATATCCCGCCCATGTCAGTAGCTGTAGGCAATCCTTGCAAGGTTATAAGACAAATTACTGATGAGGATAAAAAGATGTGCGCTAAGGATGTCCCATTTTCGGCTGAAGATCAGGAATTTATGAGTAAGTTTTCATGGTAGGCAGCAGGACAATTAATGCGGCAGCTGTATGTATTATTGAATAAATCTGTTGCATATATATAATCATAAACGTGTGAACAAACTTGATTGGAGAGGAGTGCAGCGCATGTATGTAATTTTGGCACTGGCTTTTTTATTCTTCGTAGGAGCCTGTCTGGGATGGGGTATGGAGTGGCTCTTTAGAAATTTGGTTACTCATAAAGGCCCAAGAGGCAAATATTTTATAAATCCGGGATTTTGTGTAGGCCCATATCTTCCGATATATGGAGTCGGCCTGGCGGCAATGTGCGGAATATGCATTATTATCAATGACTTATGGCCAGATGCATCTGCAATTGTTGTAATAATTCTTATCGGAGCAGTAATGACTGCCATTGAATTTGTAGGCGGTCTATTCCTTTTGAAAGTCCTTAACATGAGACTTTGGGATTACAGAAAACGCTGGGGTAATATAATGGGAATCATCTGCCCGCTGTTTACATTTATCTGGACAGCCATCGGTGCCGGATATTATCTGTTTATACATAATATTGCATTGAAGTGGTTATATTGGTGGGCTGATAATATGTGGTTTTCGTTCTTCGTTGGTATGTTCTGGGGCGTTTTCATTATCGATCTGGTATTTTCCGGTAAAAACGCAGCTATCATTAAGACTTATGGTAAGGATCACGATGTTATCGTCAAATATGATGAACTCAAGGCATTGCTCCAGAGGAAACGATATGATTCCGATGAGAAGAGCAGATTCTTCAATCAGCTGGGTATTAATACTAAGGTTGATTTTAAAAATATCAAGGACGACCTGGAAGAGGTTAAGGATATTATAGATAACAGAGTAGATGCCCTGAAATCCCTGAGACACAAAAAATAAAAATTGTCTAAAATGCACAAATGCGTTGCAATGACGACGAAGGATGTTGTACAATTATCTGCGTTGAGCAAAAACAAGAGAGAATTTCATTAATGAGAGGAGTTAAAATTTATGAAAGATCAAAATGTTGTTGTTGCAGGCGGAGGAGTATTAGGTACGCAGATAGCATTGATGAATGCATTTTCAGGCAACAATACCACCATCCTGATCAGAAAAGAAGATCCTATTGAGCAGACTGAGGCCAAAATCAAGAGATATACAGGCCTTATGTTAGATGACCTTGAGGCGTCACGCCAATATATCGGAAAACCTGCTAAGGAATCTGTATATCCTAAGGGTCTTATAAGCGATTGGGAGAATCTGACTGAAGAGGGGTTAGATAAGATAATAGAAACAGCTAGGGATAATTTCACTAATAAGCTTAGGATTGTCAGTGATATGGAACATCTTTTTGATGATACTGATTTTATAGTTGAAGCTGTTACAGAAGACCCTGAGGTTAAGACAGCCTTCTATGAATCAATCCGAGATCTTCTTCCGGAGAAAACTATCATCTGTTCTAATTCATCAACGCTTCTTCCGAGCACATTTGCCGAACATACGGGTCGTCCGGAGAAGTTTAGTGCAATGCATTTTGCCAATAGTATCTGGAAGAGAAATACAGCTGAAGTCATGGGCCATGCTAAAACAGCACAGCAGACGACAGATATGGTAATAGAATTTGCTAAGAAGATCCATATGGTTCCTCTGGTTGTTAAGAAGGAAAAGGCAGGATATCTTCTTAATACCATGCTTCTTCCGTTCCAATGGGCCGGCATGGAGCTGTGGGCAGACGGATATGCGGATGTTGAGACAATCGACAAGACCTGGGAGCTGGCAACCGGTGCGCCGTCAGGACCGCTTGAAATATCAGACCGAGTAGGCCTTGATACCATCTATAATATCAATAAGATGATGCCGGGTGCAGATGAAGAGGGTCATGTGATCAACAGACTAGGCAAGAAATTAAAAGAAAAGATCGACCGGGGCGAGACTGGTGTAAATGCAGGAATCGGATTTTACGATTACAGAAATAAATAATAAAGAGGGATTGCATAGGGTTTATACACTTATGCAATCCCTTCTTAAGTTACATCATTTCAAGACAGGCGGCGCCTATGATGCCGGCGTCGCTTCCTAATGCGGCTTGTCTTATAGGAGGAGCACCGATAAGATCATATGCAAATGTATATTTAGGCAGAAGCTCTCTTATCCTGTCAATAAGAAAATCTCCGGCATTGCTCACTCCGCCGCCGAAGATAATGACCTCCGGACGGAATAAAGTAATAAATCCTCCTGTGGCGCTGGCAATATATGAGATGTATCTGTCAACTACATATTGCGCAGTCTCATCGCCAGACATAGCACAGTCAAATGATGTTTGTCCCGTAACATCGCCATGAGCCTTGACCCATTCATGCATCGATGATTCAGGATGAAGCTTCATAGTCTCTTTAGTTTGCCTTATAAGGGCAGTGGCGGAAGCGTAGGCTTCAATACATCCTCGCAGACCGCATGTACATGGCACTCCGTCATGCACGATAGGAATATGCCCCAATTCAACACCCATTTTGTCTCCGCCTGTAAATAATCTGTCATGTATGATTATACCGCCGCCAACACCGGTTCCCAGGGTTATCATTACAACATTCTTATGTCCTCGGGCGGCGCCTGCATACCTTTCGGCAATTACCGCGCAGTCAGCATCATTTCCGAAATATATCGGTATAGAAAAATATTTTTTCAAGGTATCAGTTAAGGATACATCTTCCCAGTCGATATTATTGAAAAAAAGAGGTTTGCCGGTATCGGGTACTACGTATCCCGGAACACCTATGCCCAGACCGGAAAAATCTGATATCTTGATCCCCAGCTGCTTGGTAAGATCGTCAGCGAGGTTGAAGATAGATTCCATAGCCTGATTGAAATTCTGCGAAGTTATGACGGCTTCTTTTTTTAAGATCCTGAACTCATCATCTATTATGCCTGCCTTGATGGTAGTTCCTCCGATATCAATGCCCATTCTGTAATTCATTGGCAATACTCCTCATTTATTGTTGGATTAATCTGCATTTCCTTGAGAAATTAACAGTGTTGTATATTCGTCATAGCTGTCTGTTGTTTTTTGCTTAATGGTAAGACATATATCATCTCCGTTTGCAAAAAGACATCAGATTTCCGACCAAAATCTGATTGAGCAGAATATTCAACTAATATATAATTACCATAAATAATCATTATGCACCACAGGTTAATCAAAATATTTATATAAAGCATAGTGATCTAACAGTCAGCAAAAGGAATAAAAAAGTGTTAGAAGTTAGAAATCTGATAAAAAAATACGGTGACAAGACTGCGATAGACGGGCTTGATTTCAGTATTAAAACAGGTGAAATAGTTGGACTTTTGGGTCTTAATGGCGCAGGCAAGAGTACAACTATGAATTGCATAACAGGATATATTGCACCTACGCAGGGCAGCATAATGATAGATGGCTGTGATCTGCTGAAGGAACCGGATAAGGCCAAGGCAGTTATCGGATATCTGCCGGAGGTTTTTTCATTCTATTCGGATATGCGCATAATAGAATATCTGAATTTTGTATGTGACCTTAAGGGATTTACCGGAAATAAAATGCTAAGATCAGAGCATATAGAGAAGATATGCTCCCAGGTGGGCATAGAGCACTTGACAGGCAGAATGATCAGAAATCTGTCGAAGGGATATAAGCAGAGGGTAGGATTTGCACAGGCCTTGATCGCTGACCCTAAGGTGCTGGTATTAGATGAGCCGACAGTAGGCCTTGATCCGTCACAGATCATTGAGATAAGACAGCTGATTAAGAAATTAGGAGACAGTGCAACAGTAATAGTATCTTCTCATATATTGTCGGAGATACAGGCAATATGCAGCAGAATCATAATTATCCATGAGGGTAAAATTGCAGCTGACGGTTCGCCTCAGGAACTTACGCTTTCAGCAGTTGATCATAACCGGCTTACGATCAGGGCAAAGACTGAAAGAGTTGAGGCAGAATCTGTACTTAGATCAATGGATTGTCTTAAAACCTACAACTTCCTGCCGGAGTCGGAAGCAGGAACAGTAAGCTGTATCCTTACGGGAAATGATGGCATGGACATCAGAGAAGAAGTATTCAGTACATTTGCAGCTGCAGGAATAGTACTGCTTCAGATCACAAGCAGCGAGGCAACGTTAGAGAATGCATTTCTTCATCTTACAGGTCAGGATATTAAAATAAAAATGTCAGAAAACAGACAGGAGGATATGTAAAATGTCAGCAATTTTCAAGAGAGAATTTAAAGCATATTTTCGTACTCCTTTAGGATATGTGATCATTGCGGTTGCGTATTTTTTCACAGGATATTATTTCCTTACATACAATCTGTATGGAGCAACTACTGATTTTAATAAGCTGTATTCGCTCCTTTTTTCGGTAGTTTTATTTTTGATTCCTGTTTTAACAATGAGACTTATGAGCGAAGAAATAAGATCCAAAACAGATCAACTTCTTTTAACAGCGCCTATATCCAGGTTTTCAATAATTATAGGCAAATATTTATCGGCAGCGTGTGTCTTTATTATAGCAATTGCAGGGACACTGGCAGCAGCGGTTATTGCATCATTCTATGGCAAGGTAGACTGGCCTTGTGTCATAGGCAATTTTATCGGATTATTTCTTCTTGGAATGGCACAGATTTCGATATGCCTGTTCTTATCGTCAATTACAGAGAGTCAGGTTATAGCAGCGGTATTGGGATTTGCAGTCAGCTTGTTCATGCTGCTGGCAGATGCACTTTCTTATGTTGTAAACAGCTCGCTTTTCAAGGATATTTTCGAGTATATATCTTTTAATGAGAGATATTCGCCATTTACGCTGGGAGTAATAGAATTAAAAAATGTTATTTTCTTCATAAGCATTGCTGCACTATTTTTAGCATTCAGCACAGCTGTATTGGAGAGAAAACGCTGGAATTAGAAAGGGCTTGATATGAAAAAAATATTTAAAAATAAAACAAGCCGCCTTAATGCACTTCTGGCTGTACTGATAGTAATTGCAATAGCGATTACTGCGCTTGTTAATGTACTTGCTGCAGAGTTCTCTGACAAATATCTGCTCAGCTTTGATCTGACTGCAAATGCTGCATACAATATAGGAGCAGATACTAAGGAAATCCTTGAAAATCTGACTGATGATATTGAAATATATGTTCTGTCGGATAAATCCGGCTTTGCAGGTAGCACGTATCTGACTCAGATGAGAACTATATTGGAGAAATATCCTAAGTACAGCCATCATATATCGCTGGAATATATTGATTATACAACGGATCCTTCATTTGCGGCCAATTATCCGGAGCTTACGCTGTCTGCAGGAGATGTGATCGTATCGGGACCATATGCTGTAAAACAGCTGCCGCTGGCCAGAATGTTTACATACACATATGATGAAAATAATTCTGTTGTGGTATCAGGCTCAAGAGTTGAGGAAGCAGTAACGTCGGCGATTGTAGGTGCTGTTACAGATGATCCTGTATATGTAGGCATATTGACAGGCAATGCGGTATCTGAGGATAGAAGCACCCTGGAGACAATGCTGGCAAATAATAATTTCATAGTAAGTGAGGTAGACATGGTCACCGGCTCACTTAATGAATATGAGGTATTGTTTCTGCTGGCACCTGCCCAGGATCTGTCGGAGGACGTCTTATCCAAGTTTGATGAATTCTTATATAACAATGGTGAATATGGCAAGACGCTTATATATGCAGCCAGTGCCGAACAGTCAGAGCTTACAAATCTTAATGTGTTCCTGCGGGATTGGGGCATGTCTGTAGACGACGGCATGATATTTGAAACAAATGAAAGCTATGCATATGGATATCAGCCTTACTATCCTTTTACAGATTATGCAGATGAAACATTTAAAAACCTGCTGAAAGATCCTTCCGAGAAGGTATTAATGCCGGCAGCCAAGCCTATCAGTGCAGTATTTGATTACAAGGATAATAAGACGGTAACAGAGCTTTTGAACTTTTCATCAACAGCAGGTGTAAGACCATCAGATGCAGGAAGTAATTTTACTACTGATCAGGCAACCTCCTGGGGACCGATGCCTGCACTGCTGATGAGTACCATGATGACATCATCTGACAACTACAGCAATGTAATTGTTTCCTCATCAGCATATGCCTTGTCTTCATCAATTCTGTCAAACACATCTATTGCAAATGCGCAATATTGGATTGCTGTACTTAATACCATAACAGACAGGCAAGGGGCAGTTTCCATTGAATCAAAGTCACTGGAGGGCAATGAACTTGCGATTACAACCAGTGCGGCAAGGACATGGAGCATCATATTATGCGTCGCAATTCCGCTTCTGGTGCTGCTTACGGGTATATTTGTATATCTGAGAAGACGATATAGATAGGTCCGATATGGATGCATGGCACATGCCATTCAGGCTGCAACGACCATGAATGGCTTTCAGGTAATAATATGGAAAAGAAATTGCTGAAATTCATCGGCGCAGGGCTTGGTATAATTATTATATTGACAGCAGCGCTGATCGTGATTAACAACAGAACAGAGAAATATGATATCGGTGCAAAAGTATTTGCAGACAAGGAAGCAACAGACATACTCAGGCTTGATATATCCAATGAATACGGAAATTATTCCATATATTACGATTCAGAGGAGGACGGGTATGTATTTGATGATATCCCGGTAAATATTGTGGATTTCGACGGATTTTCCGAGCTTATGTACCATGCAAGCGGATATGGAGCATTAAGGCTGGTGAAGGAACATGCCAAGGACCTTGAGACCTATGGTCTTGATGCTCCAACGGCAGAAGTTTCAGTGCAATTTGCAGATGGCAGCAGCTTCTCTGTGGCTGTCGGAAACAAGGAACCGTTAAGCGGCAATTATTATGGAATGGTGCTGAATGATGAGGAAGAAAGCGGAAATGTATATATATTCGCTGAAGAGGATGTGGGGTATTTTCTCTTGAAGAAGGAAAATTACATATCAAATCAGGTAACGCCGGAATTGGCGGTTACAAGCCCACTCAGCGCCATAAGAGATATTACTTTTTCAGGAAGCGCACTGGAAAGGACAATAGAGATCAAGGCGGTAACGGATTCTGACACTGAGACTAAACTTGCTGCCAAATCCTTCGGACCGGCTACGCACATCGTGCATATGAATGGTACATACGAGTTGGACCAGACATATGGAATAGAAATACTGGGATCTGTTCTGGGAATAAAGGCTATAGATGTTGTTCAATATAACATAACAGATGAGGAATTGAGTAAACTGGGATTTGACGATCCATATATGCAAGTGGATTTTTCACTCAAGAATAATACAGATTATATTGCCGATTACCAATTAAGGCTTGTGCCGGAAGGTGATTACTATATGGCATATATGCTGGGAAGCGGAGTAGTATTTTTAATAGAACCGCCGTCTTTTATATCAACTGATTATACTAAGTTGTGTATGAGATGGTTTTTATCTCCCCTGAGGACGGATCTGACTGATCTGACAGTGGAGTTTGACGGCAAAACCTATGTATATGAATCTTGGGCTGATGAGGATGGAAATATCTGCGCATCGGTAAATGGGCAGTCGTTGGATAAGGACCTGTTTTTCAGCTTTTATCGCCTTGTTACAAGTGCAGCATCAGACGGATTATATCTGGGAGATGTTGTTAATGAAGGAAGTCCTATCATGACAATTACCTATAATTATAATATCGAAGGCAAATCACCTGACGTAATGAAGCTGTATAAGGGCAGTCTTAGAAGAGTAAATGTGGAAATTAACGGAGTAACAGAATTTGACATGAAGTCGTCATTTGCAGATGCCGTTAAGACAGCGTGCGAACATACTCTGACAGGCGAGAGTATTGAGGAAAACTGGTAATTTAAAAATGCATTTGCCGGATGATCGGGAAGGATTGTACATAAAAAATACAATTTATTAGGCATATTCAACAAAAAATATAAATGATCTAAAATGATTTGACCGGATTATGTGTAAATTATATAATGACTTGGGGGATTAATTTATTTTTTTTGATCATAAGGAGCAGGGCAATGACCGCTCCTGTGATATATAAGTAAATCATTTTAAGTGGAGGTGAAAAAATGAAATTAAGAAAAGTTTCATCCATCGTTCTTGCAGGTGCAATGGTACTTGCTTTTGCAGGAACAGCGATGGCGGGTGAATCGGGAACAACTTCTCTGAAGCTTGCTTCTCACAACGCAGTAGTTGAGGGCAATCCATATCGTGTTCGTTATGAGCTCGATATTCAGGATGCAGCAGCTGATGCTATCAATTACGGCTATGATGTCAGCTATAACTCATTTGTAGCTAATTCAGATGCAAGTACAGAGCAGCAGCAGTTACAGAACTCGATCAATGAGGGATATGATATCATTGTTAATGACCCTGTAGCTACAACCGGTCTCGATCCTGTTATTGAGGCAGCTCAGGAAGCAGGCATAATCTATATCAATGCAGACTGTGCATATATGTCAACAGATGTAGATATACTTAATATTGTAACCGATCAGGAATATCTGGGATATACAACAGGATGTTACGCAGGCGAGGCACTGGGCAAGGGTGCTAAGGTTGTTATGATCGCAGCCTTGGAAGGAAATCAGGCCAACACAGACCGTCAGCGTGGATTTGAGAAAGCAATTGAAGAGTATGAATTAGAGGTTGTTGCAACAGGAAACCACGACTGGAATTCAACATTATCACAGCAGTTAATGGCTGAAATTCTTAACTCAGGTACAGAATTTGACGGCGTATTAATATCACAGATGGCAGATAACGCTCTTGAGGCTTTCGCAGCTGCAGGCGTTGATTATCCGAAATTCATCGGCTTTGGCGACACAGGTGCTTACATGCAGAAGCTCCTTGAAATCAACAAGGATGAGGTAGTTACAAGGTATATTGTTCTTTCTAACCCACCTGGAGTAGGTGCCACAGCATTGAACTTTGCTCTTAACCTTTATGAAGGTAAGGAACTTAAGGATGGTGTATATGCTGAGGGTTATGAAGATACACATCAGATCTGGATCAGATCTAAGATCCAGTATACAGATCAGGATGTTGTAAACGGCACAGAGATAGAAGGCCAGTCAATCGAGGATTTTGCTAACAGCTATGAAGCAGGCGATTCTATTTCCTTCTGGCTTACATATCAGGAAGTTGCAGATACATATTTCAAATAAAGCATTACATTATCAGCTTAATGAAGCCGGCGGTTTATCAGCCGCCGGCATGCTTATATATTGCGAAAAAGATATCCGTTGATTTTGCATTTAAAAATGAAATTTTGCCCAGGTTAGAGCCTTATAAATATCAGCAAATGCATTTGTTGGGATTTATAAAACTCTAAAATATCAAATATTTTGAGGCGGGAGGTGATTGTCATTGCTTGAAATGAAAGGCATTGATAAAAGATTTGGAGCCGTCACAGCACTTAATAAGGCATCATTGTCTGTGGGCGATGGTGAGATTGTTGCGCTTGCAGGCTCAAATGGGTCCGGCAAATCCACTTTGGTTAAGGTGCTGGCAGGACTTGTAGCGCCAAATAATGGTGAGATTTATATTGACGGCGAGAAGAAGATAATCCATTCAGGTATGGATTCGGCCAGAGAAGGAATTGCGACTGCATTTCAGGATCTGAGTCTTATTCCGACTATGTCTGTAAAGGATAATATATTATTAGGATGTGAAATTACTGAAAAATCAGGAATGGTAAATGAGAAAAAGTCCAGAGAAGTCGTAAGAGAACTGCTGGACAGATTTCATATCGATTGCGATCCTGAAGATTATGTGCAGACTCTTATGCCATCGACCCAGAGCATGCTGGAGGTGGCGAAGGCTGTATTTAAGAAGCCTAAGATATTACTTTTAGATGAGGTTACCGCATCGCTTCATTATGATGAGATCGAAACATTATTCAGAATAATGCGCGAACTTAAGTCTGAAGGCATGTCGATGGTTTATGTTACTCACAGAATGAATGAAATTTTTGACATCTGTGACACTATAACGATCATGAGAAGCAGTGAGACTGTGATCTCAGGCAAGGTTTCGGATTTTACACTTGATGATATTATTTATCATATGACAGGTGCGAGACCTAAACATGCAGAGACTAAGGGCGGCACGATGTCAGAACATGACGACAGAGATATTGTTGTTGATATCAGAGGGATATCCGTTGAACCTAAGGTCAAGGATATCTCGATGAAGGCTTATAAGGGAGAAATTGTCGGAATCGGAGGATTGGAAGGACAGGGACAGCCGGAGGTCATCCGTTCCATCTTGGGGGCAGTTATACCGCAGAGCGGAACGATAGAATATCTGGGCAGGAAGATTAAATTCAAGGAGCCTGCAGATGGCGTCAAGGCGGGTATCGGTTTTATATCCGGAGACAGGAATAAGGAAGCAATATTTGACATAAGAACGATTATGGAGAATATATTTGCAGGCAATTCAGCCAAGGAGTCATTATTTGCTTATCTGTCTGCTAAGAAGGTTAAGAAATTCTCCGAGGACGCAGTCAAGAAATACAATATCAAGATAGGCAGATTAAAGGACCCTGCAAGCTCGCTTTCCGGCGGCAATCAGCAAAAGCTGGTTGTAGCCAGATGGATAGCAATGAATCCGAACCTTCTTCTGTTGGATGATCCTACCAAGGGAGTTGATATTCATTCAAGGCATGAAATCCATGATATCCTGAGAGAATGTGCGGCAAATGGCATGACTGTCATAATTTCAGCCAGTGATACAGAAGAATTGCTGGAAATATCTGACAGGATCTATGTTTTTTATGAGGGCAAGGTTGCAGCAGAGCTTTCAGGAGAGCATAAGACAGCAGAGCATTTAGTTTCAGCGATGATGGGTGTTAAGGAAACGACTCGAAAGGAGGCAGAATAATGAGAGAATCATTAAAAAGATTTAGAAGAAAACCTGCCTTTACGGGCTGTATGCTGTTTCTGGCGGTTCTATTGCTTAACATAATAATCCAGGGATGGTCAGCCTGCCTTTCGGGGGGATTGTCAGTTGAGGGCATGTTAGCATTTTTTCAGCCGTCAGCGCTGAAATCAATTATAATGACTAACCTGCCGTTTATATTGGTTACCATAGGACAGGCACTATTGCTTCTTGTGGGACAGATGGATGTCTCAATAGGTGTTCAGATTGCTCTTGTCAATGTAGTATGCATTATGGTGCCGCAGGAATGGGGCACTCCTGTATGGGTGGGATGGATCGTTGCAATGCTGGCAGCATTTGCCATATCCGCTTTATGCGGCGCATGCTGTTCGGTATTGAGGCTGCCGGCTCTTTTGGCCAGTTATGCGCTTACATATCTGATCAATGGAATAAATGTCCTTATCATGAACGTGCCGCAGGGCTCTGTACCGAAGGCATATTGGAAACCGTATCAGTCTACTATATACGGATTGTTCGAGGATCCGCCGGGATTTTTGAAATTTTTAAATTACATTCCGGTAAGTGCACTGGTCCTTGCAGCTGTGCTTCTTGTATGGCTCTTTATTTCCAAGAGACCATTTGGCAAGCATATCTATGCTGTAGGTACTAATCCGAGAAATGCATTTGCAGCCGGAATTAATCCTGTTAGGGTTCAGATGAAGGCATTTCTTATAAAAGGATTCTTCGTAGGTATTGCAGGTATATGTCTTACACTTATGTCTGCATCAGGCAATCCGCTTCAATGTGAGGATTATGGCATCAAGTCCTTGTCTGCGGCCATTATCGGCGGTATGGGCTGGGGAGGCTGGGGATCCATCTCCTGCGGAGTATTCGGCGGAGGCTTCCTGGTACTTATACAGAATACTGTTTATTATTTCTTTACATTGCTTTCCAAGATATTTATCGGATTTTCTGTAACCTCGTATTGGCAGAATTTCGTTTCGGATATTATCATATTCGCAGGCTTGCTTATGACGATCGTTACGGCTAAGGAACAAAGAAAGACTTTACATCAGGGTCTGAAGGCTCAATTTAAGCGAGGTGAGAAATATGCCAAATAATACTATGACATTTAAACCTAATGCTAAAAAGGATGCTGTTGCCAATATTAATCATTTCGTACAGACACATACAGCGTTAATGGCTGTAATAATTGCTGCGGTTTTATATGCTGTTACCATTATTATTAACCCGAAGGGATTTAATACGGTTGCAATAGGCAATATTATTCTCCTGACGGTAATACTCAGTATACCTGCAGCAGGTCAGACCATGGTGCTTATCAGCGGCGGCATGGACTTTTCTGTCGGCGCGGTCATGTCAGCGACAGCAGTTTTGACAACATATACAATGCAAGGTGAAAACGGACATTTCCTGAAGGTTCTTGTTCTGGCCCTTGCGATTGGTGCTGTGGTGGGATTTCTTAATGGCATATGCTGCGTCAAGATAGGGCTTCCGGCCATGATCGTAACCATGGCTATATCTAATATTGTAACAAGACTTCAATATATATTTACCCAGGGAGTGTTAAGCGGAACCGCATCAAGCCTGTTCTCGGCAACGGTAAAGTTTAAAATATTCGGTGTTATCCCTCATGTTGTTGTTTATGCCATGATCATTTGGCCTATAGTTTTCTACATTTTGAAGAGGTCAAGATTCGGAAAACAGCTGTATATGGTAGGCAACAATGCGTCTGCGGCCAGACTAAATGGTGTAAGAGTTACCAAGGTGCAGGTATTGTCTTATGTATTCTCGGGAGTATTAGCTGCATTTGCAGGCATGTTGGGTGCAGCTTATATGTCGACTGCAACATGTCAGATCTTCGACGACTATGCATATCAGTCGTTGATCGCAGTTATAATAGGCGGAACTACATTTGCGGGAGGAACAGGAACATACGAGGGAAGTATTGCAGGTTCGCTTGTAATGATACTCTTGTCGAACCTTCTTACATCGCTTAACCCTACACAGCCTGTAAGAAATATTTTAAATGCGGCAATACTGATACTGCTTCTGGTTCTCTATAACAGAGGAAAATCAGTCCGCCAGTAAGATCCTGTATGCCTGAGCTTACGGCATAAAGCGGATTAAATTATAATATGCAGAACGAACGCAGGAGCTGCAAGAAATCGGTGAATGAAAACGATATCTCACAGCTCCTGTTATGTATGCCGAGGATTATGGCACGAAACAAAATGAATTTGTACTTGTGAATGAATATAACAATAATTGATCAAGGCTTTTAGCCGATGTATATATCGGCACGCCTTTGTATCGAGGCCATCTGGCTGTCCAATGTCTTGCATAATTCCGCACAATTAAACAGTTCAGTTTCAAGCTCTGCCGCAACATTTGACGGCAGATTTTTTTTGTATTTGATCTTATGCTCAAGACTGGCCCACAGATCCATGGCTATGGTACGCAGCTGGATCTCTACCTTCATTATCTTCTTGCGGTCATGAAGAAATATAGGCGTTTCTATGATGAGATGAAGGCTGCGGTATCCGTTAGGTTTAGGATTTTTGATATAATCCTTTTCCTCGTACAGAGTAACATCATCCTGATTTAAGATAGCCTTGGCGATCATATAAATATCTTCTTCATATGAACATATGACTCTGATTCCGGCTATGTCAAATATATTATTTTCTATGGCTTCAACTGTAGGAAATATTTTTTTTCTGCCCAGCTTTTCCATTATGCTGTCTACGCTTTTTAATCTGGTTTTTATTGTTTCTATAGGATTACGATCATATTGAAGAGACAACTCTTCACTCATAACATTGAATTTTGTTTCAACCTCCATGATGGCACATTTGTAGAAGGTCATGAGTTCTCTATAAGGCTGTGCATTGGCATTTAACCATTTTTTCAGTTCATCCTTCGGCAGACGCGAGGCAATAGCTCGTTCGAGTTTCTGTATACTTGTTTCTGATAATTGCATTTTATATATGAATTCCTTCCCTTGTGATAGTTGATTCTTGCTGAATGCATAAATTTTATATTATTTCTTATTAATTTTCTATACCGGCTTGTAATATGGAAGTTATAACTTGACAATTTTTGCTTTTATTAACTAGAATATCTGCTGTGCAGATAGGGACATTTATATGCGAAATCGGTACAGAGATCAATTATTATAAAATGCATGCAAATGCATGTCTTGTGAAGATAGAAAATGGGAGAGGTTATGGAACAAAATTCCGAAGTAAGATCATATAAATATGGCAAATGGCAGGTGCTTAAGGTGGTATCTGCAGCAAATATGGGGGTATATCTGGGAACAGAGGACAGCAGAGTTCTGCTTCCGAGAAAGCAGGTACCGGCAGGTACGCAGGTGGGAGACGAGATAAGGGTATTTGTCTATAAGGATTCCAGCGACAGACCTATTGCTACGGTAAACGAACCCAAGCTTGTATTGGGTGAAATAGCTGTATTAAGGGTTAAACAGGTTACCAAAATAGGCGCATTTCTCGACTGGGGCCTGGAAAAGGATCTGCTGCTTCCCTTCGGACAGCAGATTGAAGCGGTAAAGGAAGGAATGTATTATCCTGTTGCATTATATCTTGACAGAAGCGAGCGCCTTGCCGCCTCCATGTGGATAGATAAATTCATCAAGGGTGCAACGCCGGATGAAAAGAAAAAGAAAAAATCTCTCCTTACTCTGGAAGCTGATGCGGAGAATGTATATGTTCTGATAAAAAAAATGGGCGGTCGTCTGGGATATGATGACAAGGCTGCACCGGAGATTATAGAAAAGGATTTCGGCCTCAGCAAAAATGCATTTAAGAAGGCCGTGGGTGTATTATACAAGGCTCGCAGGCTGGAAATTAACCCGGGCAGCATCAGTCTGATATAATAATAGATATGCGCCGGGTTACCGGCGCATATTAAGTAAATTCAGTTATTTATAAAATTGCTACATATTCTTGAAAATGTCAGCAAACGGATTATTAGGCACATATTCGCTTCTGTATTCGTGTGCCTCTTCTTCAATTTCTTCTGCCTCGGCAGCTTCAACGGCCTTCATTGACAGGCTGATCTTGTTATTGTCGATCTTAGTTATCATAACTGTTACTTCCTGACCAACCTTTAAAACAGCCTTAGGATGACTGATCCTTTTGTCTGAAATTTCAGAAATATGAAGAAGTCCGGAAATACCGTCGCCTATATCTACGAAAGCACCGTATCTTTCCAGCTTCTCTACAGTTCCTGTAATGATGCTTCCTACAGCCAGCTTGCCAATGTTTTTAGCCTGTTCAGCAACATATTCTTCTGTGAGGATTTCCTTGGCAGAGAGTATAAGTTTCTCCTGTTCTTCATTTACTTCGGATATTTTGACATTCATTTTGCGGCCCAGGTAAGGGGCTGTATCTTCAACATATTTGATACCCAGTTTTGATGCAGGAATGAATCCGCGTATTCCCTTGACATACATGATTGCTCCGGCCTTTACAACCTCGGAGATCGTTCCGGAGATAATGGCTCCGTCTGCCTGCATTTGCCTTAATGCATCCCAGGAGTATTCAGATTCTGCCATTTTCTTGGATAAAATAATATTGCCATGACCATCGTCTACAGTTTTGACGATTCCTGTAAATCTGTCACCGATATGGACATCTGTCATTATGTTAAATGACGGGTCGGCACTCATTTCTTCTGCGGGTACACGCCCTGTGGCATAATAGTTAAGATCAAGGATTGCACCATGCTCATTGAATGCTATTACCTCGCCCTCCATAACATCACCCTCGCGGATTTTACGAAGAGAATTATTGAGTTCAGCTGCATAATCCTCCATTGATTCGGCTGCTTCAGGCTTATTGTTCAATGCTTCATTTTCTGCTTTGTTTTCATTTTCAAATTCACTCATGATGAACCCTCCTGTAATTTTTAATTTCTGGCAGTATGGTGCATGACTGTATATATTCACCATCTGCAGCAATTAAAGTATATGTCTTTTGCCATTGAGGGACAAGGAAATTTTTGATATATTTTAACTGACAGAGATATATTATATTTAGCTGCAGCAATCCTGTGTGATTGAAGACATGGGCTGCGTTAGACGATGCTTGCATAAAGCTCGCATCAATCGGATGAGCTGCGTAAAACTACCGGATAAATATTTGAACACTTACATTTATGTATAAATTAGAAAATAAGAAAATAATAGTTATCGGCACCGTGTTTATGGATATCAAGGGATATCCTGAGGGAACATTTATACCAAATGGCAGAAATGCAGGACGGATTGAGTATAAATATGGCGGTGTAGGCAGAAATGTCGCACAGGATATGGCAGCCCTCGGCCTCAATCCTGTGTTTATAAGCATTACCGACAGCACCGGACCGGGAGCTGCCATAGAGTCTGATCTTAAGGCATCGGGAGTAATTACAGATCATATGCTTAGGATACCGGAGGGAATAGGCACATGGATGGCCATTATGACACCAGAAGGAGATGTCTGTGCAAATTTGTCGAAAAGGCAGAGCCTGATCCCTATAAGCCGATTGCTGGATGAAAAAGGTGATGAAATATTTGCGGATGCAGATGCAATTGCAATTGAGATAGATATTGAAGATGAGATTGTATCAAGGGTATTTAAGCTGGCGGAGGAATACAATATTGATATATATGGCGTTATTTCCAACATGACAATAGCTCTTGATCGGCTGGAATATATAAACAAATGCAAATGCTTCGTATGCAACAGGATAGAAGCAGGCCAGCTGTTTAATGTGGACACAGAGAGCAAGGACCCTGATGAAATGCTGGATATTCTTAAAGATAAATTAGAAGATTTCAATATGGAATGCATGATCGTTACATTGGATAAGGATGGTTCAGTCTATGCATGTCGGGATGGTACGAATGGAACATGCCCTGCCGGAAGGGTCCATATAATTGATTCAACCGGTGCCGGAGATTCATATTTTGCAGGAATTTCGACGGGACTCATTTGCAATATGCCAATTCAGGAGGCGTGCCGTCTGGGAACTGATATGGCAGCAGTAGTAATTCAGTCAATGGAAAATACATACAAAAAGGATTGATCAATTCAGAACCTGTTTACAGGAACATTTGCACGATGCGTTACTTTTGGCTCAGTTTAGTGACAAAAAAAACATAAAAAATTCACATTTTTCTTTTACTATGAAAATGCGCAATTATCCAATTAATTATAAGGAGGCGAAAAATATGAAACAGAGAATTCTTAGTCTGTTTATAGCCACTGCAATGATTTTAATGCTGATACCGGTATCAGCATTTGCAGACGGAGAGGAGTCCGGACATAATCATGTCACAGATGGCTATTGTGCAGTAGACGAAACGGGAACACCAAGTTCCGATAGTGAGGAGACTTATGATGAAAGTGCACCTGATGTGGCATTCATAGGTGAAACCGGATATAAGTCATTGAGTGCTGCAATAAATGCTGCAGCCGATGATGATTCGATCCGAATCAATTCTGATATCAACATCACAAAATCCATTACAGTAAACAAGACGATTTACCTAACGGGCGGCTATACAATCTCCAGAGGTTTTTCAGGCGATGCGTTGTTTAATATAACAAGCGGCGGAAAGATCTATTTGAGTGATATTACCATTGATGGAAACAACTCAAACTACAGTGGATACAGTTTATTCAATGTATTAAACGGCGGCAAGCTTGTAATCAGTTCAGGTACAACACTTAAAAACAGCCGTGCAGGATATGGTGGTGCTGTATATGTTGCTGCCGGAGGTACTCTTAGTTTTGAGGCGGGTACGATCACACAGTGTACAGCTGATTATGCCGGCGGTGCTATCTACAATGAAGGCACTGTATACCTGTACGGATCTGCCAATATCACAAGCAATACTTCAGCCTGCGGCGGAGCTATCCGTACATCGGGAACAGTATATGTTGACGGAAGTATAAGCGTTACAGGCAATACTGATTTTAATGGCGCTGCTAATAATATTCATCTGGACGGAGATCTGCAAATTGATGAGCCATTGACAGGTACGGTAGGCGTATCCCCTCATGATACTTCATCAATAGAAGGAATGACCATCGGACATAATGGTTCTTTATATGAAGGCGCGAACTATATAACATATGATGCAGATAATTCGTATTATGGAAAGACTCAGGATGATGGCAACATCATTCTGACTCAGGGACAGGACAATTCGGATTCGGAGCCGGATACAGAACCAGACACAGAACTGATCCCAGAAACTGGAGAAGAATCTGTATATTACTCAGTAACCTTCAATACACAGGCAGAAGAAGTGGCAGCACCTGCTGCACAGTCAGTAGAATCGGGAAGCTGTGCATCGGATCCGGGAGCACTGACAAGAGACGGATATACCTTTGCTGGATGGTATGAAGAAAGTGCAGAGAGCGCATTTGACTTTGCCAATACACCAATAAATGACAACATAACATTGTATGCACACTGGACAGAAGCTGCCCCGGAACATGTATATGTAACATTTGACCTAAATGGACACGGTACTATAGCTTCTCAGGGTGAAGCATTAATACCTGGAGATACAGCTCAGAGACCGGATGATCCTACAGATGATGCATACAATTTTACCGGATGGTATGCAGATGCAGAATGTACGATGCCGTTTAGCTTTGATACTCAGATCAATGCAGATACTACATTATATGCAGGCTGGGAAGCTAAGCCGGTATACTATTCAGTAACCTTTAATACACAGACAGAAGATGTGGCAGCACCTGCTACACAGTCAGTAGAAGAAGGAAGCTACGCAACAGAACCGGAAGCACTGACAAGAGAAGGATATACCTTTGACGGATGGTATGCAGATAGTGCGGAAAATGCATTTGATTTTGCCAATACAGTAATAACTGGCGATATAACATTATACGCACACTGGACAGAGATACCACCGGCAACTTATGTAGTCACATTTGTAACAGCTCATGGAAGTGCACCTAGTGCAGTTACAGTAAATGACGGAGAAACGGTAGCACAGCCGACAGATCCTTCAGAAGAAGGCTGGGTATTCGGCGGCTGGTATACAGATGAAGCATATACAGCACAGTATGACTTCAGCAGTCCTGTTACATCATACCTGATATTATATGCTAAGTGGACACAGGCAGCTCCTGAACATGTATATGTAACATTCGACCTGAATGGACATGGTACTATAGTTCCACAGGGTGAAGCATTAACACCTGGAGATAAGGCTCAGAAGCCGGATGATCCTACGGATGATAATTATAATTTCACCGGTTGGTGTACAGATGCAGCATGCACTACATTGTTCAGCTTCGATACTCAGATCAATGCAGATATTACGTTATATGCAGGCTGGGCAGCTAAGCCGGTAACAGAGGAATATACGGTAACATTTGTAACGAACCACGGAAGTGTTGCTCCTTCAGAAGTTCAGGTTAAGAGGGGCGAAAGGGTAGCACAGCCAGCAGATCCATCAGAAGATGGCTGGATATTCGGCGGCTGGTATACAGATGAAGCCTGCACAACACAGTATGACTTCAACAGTCCTGTTTTGTCATACCTGATATTATATGCTAAGTGGACAGAACGTCCTGCAGATACATATACAGTAACCTTCTCAACAGCCCACGGAAGTGTTAGTCCTTCTCAGGCTTCTGTTAAGAAGGGAGAGAAGGTAGCACAGCCGACTAACCCTACGGAGACCGGATGGATATTCGAGGGCTGGTATACAGACCAGACATATGCTAAGCAGTTTGACTTCAACAGCGCGATCAACGCCAATACTACCATATATGCAAAATGGTCTGAAGCTAAGGTTACATACAGTGTAACATTCTATACTAAATATGGAACAACGCCACAGGGACAGCTGGTTGTATCAGGAGAGAAGGTTGTTAAGCCTGCAGATCCGGTACAGACAGGCTGGATATTCGGCGGCTGGTATACAGACGAGGCCTGCACATCACAGTATGATTTCAATGCAGCTGTAACAAGCTCAATGACACTGTATGCTAAGTGGACTCAGGTACCGGTTACATATTATACTGTAACATTTGTTAACTCGAAGGGAACAGCGCCGTCAGCACAGAGCATAGAAAATGGCAAGATGGCAGTTAAGCCTAACGATCCGACTTGCGAAGGATTCGTATTCGGCGGCTGGTATACAGACCAGGACTGCAAGAATATGTATAACTTCACTACAGCAGTAACCGGAAATATAACGCTGTATGCTAAGTGGACGGAACTTCCGAGTGCATCATATTCGGTATCATTTAATGCAAACGGTCACGGAACAGCACCTAACCCGCAGACAGTCAAGTCAGGCGAGAAGGTATCGAAGCCAACTGATCCGACAGCAACAGGATATGTATTCGGCGGCTGGTTTACAGATACACAGTGCACCACAGCATATAATTTCAATGATGCAGTATCGTCCAACCTTCAGCTCTATGCTAAGTGGACAGCTATCAGATATACAGTTAAGTTTGATGCAAATGGCGGTTCAGGAACAATGCAGAGCCAGTCATATGTATATGACAGTGCAGCAACGCTTCCTGCAAATACAATAACTCGTACCGGATATGTATTTGCCGGATGGAATACTAAGGCTGACGGAACAGGAACTGCATATGAAGACAAGGGTCAGATCAAGAACCTTACCGCAACCTCAGGCGCAACCGTTAATCTGTATGCACAGTGGAAGAATCTCTACAATCTGATCGAGGGAATCAATGCCAAGTATCAGAAGGGTTCTACAACAACACTGCTGTTCCGTCTGGATGGAGATTACAGCAAGTTTACCGGAATTACGACTGATGGCAACAATGTAGCAACGACTCAATATGATTCATGGTTCGGAGCAACAACAGGCGGCACATATGTTGAGTTACATGCTGATTATCTGAATCAGATGCCTACAGGAACACATACGATCAAGTTCTTGTATACGGATGGTTCATGCGAGACAACAATAGAGGTAGTATCGCCGACAGCACCTAAGACAGGTGATACCAACAATGCGGTATTATGGATCATTATTGCGATCGCAGCACTTATTGTAATAGCTGTAGTAGTATTGATAATCTTAATAAGACGTCGTAAGAAGGATGATTATTATGACGGAGATGATGACCGCAATGATTCGTATGACAGATAAATGTTCAGCAGACAGCGGACATAAAAATTTGAAAAGATAGGGATTTTGTATCCTGAAAAAATCCTGAAAAAAATTACAAAAATCGGCATAGTTTGGAGCAATCCTGCTATGCCGATTTTCTGCTTAAAACATTGGATTCAACGAAAAAGACCACCCAGCAGACATTGCAGTCAGTTGTGTGGTCTTTCTGTTTTCAGCATTCGAGAAGGTCACTTGAAAATCTTCGTGTTATTAATGGTTCTAAGTGAATGTTTCAAATGCAGCTCTTTTTAATGGTAACTTACGATATGCATTACGGCTAGGTATTATTTGTCTTGAAATAATGTAGAGATAATACCTGCTTATGCCTGATGTTTAACGGTATCGTATTCATCACCATTTCTCCAAAACGGGCATTCCTTGTAATGCCCTGACATGAGCCTTGCAACGTCATCCTCGTCCATGTTCATGTCACAGAAATATTCATCAAATTCGTCGTCATATACGAAATATGCGCAGGATTCACAAATGTTCATGATGAATGATACTCTGTAAAAATGTCTTTGATCATGTTGTAAACAACGCCGCCCTTGCTGCTGCCAAATGACTTGACTAACAGGTTGTTAAGAGCCAGCTTGTCATAACTGTTGACAACTGCCTTGTATATAGCAGAGTAGTTGCCGGATGGGATGTTTTTGCCTCGCAGTGCAGAACGGACCTTCTTCCTGTAAGCTTCAGGAAGAGCATCCGGTTTCAGCAAAACTGCTTCATTGTCTGCATCCGCATCAGTGCCTTCACATTCAGAAATATTTGATATTGGTTCTTCCGACGGAGGATTATCATTAACCGTGGCAGGTTTTGATTTTCCTCTTGTTCTTGATCTGGTTCTGGCCGTTTTTACAAAAGTGGATTCCTTGGTTTCGGAAGAAAGAACTTCAGAAACTTGGGAAACTGACATTTGTTCAGCTGCTTCAAAACCTTCAGCTGTAGAGGCGTTTTCGATATTTTCCTCCTTGGCTTGTTTTTCATTTGCAGAAGAACCGATA
Organism: Bacteroidaceae bacterium; assembly: GCA_963589005.1. Classification (GTDB taxonomy): domain Bacteria; phylum Bacillota; class Clostridia; order Lachnospirales; family Lachnospiraceae; genus RGIG5612. Next base: position 24,604 of record CAVAJR010000008.1, read on the forward strand.
AAATACACTGGAACAGAAGGTAATGTTATGACATGATTGTTTTCCTGAACATCTACTTTGGCTGGCTGAGCCTGGATGATTGTCTGGCCGGTAGCGCGATTGGACATAGAATTAAATCCGATTGAAGGCTGGCGGGTTACGGTAATGCCGTGATCTCTCCAGTAATCAATAATGCTGTCATAACCTGTGTCCTTGCTGATAATAAAATACGGACCTTCTGTTTTTGAGCCAATCAGATATCCAAGGTGTGTGCAGAGCTGAAAATCAAGATAGTTTTTGGCGGAACGTCTGAGTTTGATATACTTAATACGTGCCTCACTCTTCATGATGTTTACATGTGTGTCGAAGGACATGTGCTCTGACTTGTTGCTGTAGAAAATGCTTACCTCATCCTGCTCGGTAAGAGAACAGATTCCGTTAAGACCGGAATCATGTACATTTTCAAAGTCAATTAAATATAATGCCATATAGTTTCTCCTGTATTCTGTATTGTGTATTACAGTAACGTGTATGAGTATAACATATATTTGACTGAAAAAAGAACTGGGATTTTGGCTTTTTTTGTTTTGCTTTTTCGTTAACTTCTTCAGATGTGATCCTTCCCGAAAGTGACAATTGACTTATCTGATTTGCTGTTATATCATAAGTAGAACAATTAGAACGTTTAGAAGTCAGTGATATGTTATAATTGGTTTAGACCGGAAAGGTTAGGCCTTACGCGCAGGGGCGGGGCAGCTCCCTGTGAGAAAACAATCAGCGCAGGCATTTTCGCGCAGGGAAGCTGCATCGTCTCTGCGTACATATGTCTGAACTTTAAAGTAGCGTTAGCCATGTACTTATAGTGATAAGAGGTAACAAGATGTTGATAGAGATAGATTTTAATAGTGAAGAAGCAATATATATACAGCTGAGAAATCAGATAATTGTTGCGATAGCTACTTCACAGCTTAGAGAAGGAGAGTCTCTACCGTCGGTAAGAAATCTTGCGGATGATATAGGCGTCAATATGCATACGGTAAATAAGGCATATTCCTCCCTTCGTCAGGATGGATTTCTCAAGGTCGACAGAAGAAAGGGCGCTGTCGTTTCAATTGATATTGATAAAATACAGTCTCTTGATAAAATGCGCGAGCTTATGCGGCCAATTATTGCCAGCGGCATAGTAAAGGGCGTAAGCCGTGAAGAGGCCAAGGAGCTGGTGGATAAAATATATAATGAATTAGAATGAACTTTTATCCGACGGGATAACTGCATGGGCAAAAAAGCTCCAGGGCAGCAATTTTGCATAAAAAAACTAAATAATTACAATACTTTAAAAATACAAAAAATAAAGCAAATAAGGAAATATTTATGAAAAAAGCATTTACAAGATTGGCACAGGAAGTTATGGCAGCTGCCTGCAGTATGGCTGCAGGCTATAATGAGACATATATAGGAACGGAATATATTCTGGCTGCCATGGCAGAGACGGAAGGGTGCACTGCACAGAAAATATTGGCAGCTAATGGAATAAATCTGGAGGGAATAAGGAAGATACTTAAGCCTAATTCTACAAAAAATATAGGCACGGCGCTGTCAGAAGGTGCGAGGTTCACACCGAAAACAGAAGAATTGCTGGATAATGCAGGTAAGGAAGCGGAAAAATGCAACAAGGAATTTGTCGGAACCGAACATATTCTTCTGGCACTGCTTAAAATGACAGAAGGTGCAGCCAATAGCATCCTTCTGGCGTTAGGAGCCAATAAACAGAAAATAATGACAGACACATTTGTTGCCATGGGAGAAAATCTGAACAATCACCGGGCTGAATTGGGCACTGATAAAAATACACAGAACAGAAGAGATGAGAGGATTCTGGGAAGGTTCAGCAAGGACTTATGCGCTCAGGCACGCGAAGGCAAGAGTGATCCCGTAATAGGACGGGAAAAGGAAATAGAGCGTATTATTCAGATACTTTCAAGGAGAACGAAGAATAATCCATGTCTGGTAGGTGAGCCGGGTGTTGGCAAAACTGCGATTGCAGAGGCATTGGCGCAGAAGATAGTATCCGGTGAGATTAGCGGACCTGTTGCCGAGAAACGAATTCTTTCGCTTGATCTTCCGGCTATGGTTGCAGGCTCAAAATACAGGGGTGAATTTGAAGAAAGAGTAAAAAGAATTATTAAGGAGGTCTCAGATGACGGACAGATAATTCTTTTTATGGATGAGATCCATACACTTATAGGTGCAGGTGGTGCGGAAGGCTCAATTGATGCTGCAAATATTTTAAAGCCTGCACTTGCAAGGGGCGAGATCCAGATTATCGGAGCAACTACCATGGACGAATACAGAAAGCATTTTGAGAAGGATGCTGCCCTGGTAAGAAGGTTTCAGCCGGTATATATTGAACAGCCGACCAGAGAGGAATCTCTGGAAATCCTCAGGGGCTTAAGGTCTCATTATGAGAAGCATCATGATGTAGAGATCACTGAGGGGGCGTTGGTAGCAGCGGTAGATCTGTCAACAAGATATATTAATGACAGATTCCTGCCGGATAAGGCTATAGATATCATGGATGAGGCAGCATCTAAGGTACGTCTGTCTACATATATTCTTCCTCCTAAGATGAAAAAAATGGAAGAAGAACTAAAAGAGCTTCAGGAAGAGCTGGAGGAAGTATTAAAAACAGGCGATCTGGAGCATGCTTCTGATGTTAAATGGGAGATAGATTCACTTAAAACACAGATTAACCAATATCAGGAGAAGGCAGGCAAGGCACATAAGAAGACCAGACTTAAGGTTACAGAAGAGGATATAGCAGATGTTGTATCTAGGTGGACGAAGATTCCTGTTAAGAGAATTGCCCAGGAGGAGAGTGCTAAACTTAAGAACCTGGAGAAGGAACTGCACAAGAGGGTTATCGCCCAGGATGAGGCAATATCTGCTGTCAGCAAGGCTATAAGAAGAGGAAGAGTGGGACTTAAGGACCCTAACAAGCCGATCGGTTCATTTCTGTTCTTAGGGCCAACGGGTGTCGGTAAGACTGAGCTGTCCAAGGCATTGGCAGAAGCATTGTTCGGCACGGAAAATGCGATCATAAGAGTCGACATGTCTGAATATATGGAGAAACACAGTGTGTCCAAATTGATAGGAACACCTCCGGGATATGTAGGATATGAAGAAGGGGGACAGCTGTCAGAACAGGTCAGAAGGAATCCGTACTCTATAGTATTATTTGATGAAATAGAAAAGGCACACCCGGATGTTTTCAACGTACTTCTTCAAGTATTGGATGATGGTATTTTAACCGATTCCCACGGAAGAAAGACAGATTTTAAGAATACTATTATCATAATGACCAGTAATGCCGGGGCTTCGAAGATCACTGAGCCTAAGAATCTGGGATTTGCAGCTGAAAAGAGCGAGGAAATTGAATACAAACATATGAAGGAATCGGTAATGAATGAAGTAAGGCATTTATTCAGACCGGAGTTCATCAATCGTATTGATGAGATCATAGTATTCTCATCGCTTACGAAACAAGATATGAAGGGTATTGTAAATATCCTTCTTAATGAGATCAGAAACAGAGCTCTTAAACAGATGGGAATAAGCTTAAGCGTAAGTGAGGCTGCCAAAATGTATCTTGTGGAACAGGGGTATGACAGAAAATACGGCGCAAGATCTCTTAAGAGAAAGGTTCAGTCGGCATTTGAAGATGAAATGGCTGAAGAAATCCTGGAAGGACGCATAAAAGCCGGAGATAAGGTAAGTGTAGGCGTTAAGGACAATAAGCTCACATTTAATGTGAAGAAGGTTAAGGAATCGTAACGTGGCAAAGGCAAGAGAGACATCATTCTTCTGTAAAGAATGCGGATATGAATCAGCTAAATGGGCAGGGCAATGCCCTGCCTGTCATGAGTGGAATACTCTGGTAGAGGCTCCATCCTCAGGCATTAAGAAGGGCATTTCCCATGCAGGAAGAGGAATCGGAGGAGGCCTGTTCAGCGATATCAAGGCATATACAATGTCAGAAATTTCTGCTGAGCATGATGAGCGGATTGAAACAGACATAAAAGAATTCGACCGGGTACTGGGGGGAGGCATTGTTAAGGGCTCCCTGGTGTTAGTGGGCGGCGACCCGGGCATTGGTAAGTCAACATTGCTTACGCAGGTATGCAAGCAGTTAAGCGATAAGCAGATCAAGGTCATGTATATTTCCGGCGAGGAGTCGTTGAAGCAGATAAAAATGCGTGCCAACAGAATTGGAGAGTTTAATGAATATATGAAGCTCCTTAGTGAGACAAATATCGATTCTATAGAAAATGTACTGAAAAATGATCAGCCCGAGGTATGCATAATCGATTCAATACAGACCATGTACAGACCTGATGTTGCATCGGCACCCGGAAGCAACGGACAGGTAAGAGAATGTACCAATGTCCTTATGCAATGGGCCAAAGTAATGGGAATAGCCATATTTGTGGTTGGTCATGTTACTAAGGATGGCGCGGTTGCGGGGCCTAAGATGCTTGAACACATGGTAGATACTGTGCTTTATTTCGAGGGCGAATCTCAGGCATCCTACAGGATATTAAGAGGCGTTAAGAACAGATTCGGCTCGACCAATGAGATAGGAGTATTTGAGATGCGCTCCACAGGTCTGGCCGAGGTCTTGAATCCCTCCGAGTTTATGCTGACAGGAAGACCTGTCGGAACCTCTGGCTCTGTAGTATCCTGCAGTCTGGAAGGAACAAGACCCATACTTGCCGAGATACAGGCTCTTGTTGCTAAATCGGGACTAAACAACCCGAGACGCAGCGTAACAGGAATTGATTTTAACAGAATGAATCTGCTTATTGCAGTTCTTGAGAAAAGGTTAGGACTTCATTTGTACGAATGCGATATCTATGTAAATATCGCCGGCGGAATGAGAATAACGGAGACTGCCTTAGATCTGGCTGTTATTATGGCTATAGCATCGGGATATATGGATATTGCAGTGCCGTCAGATGTAATGGCCATAGGCGAAGTGGGATTATCCGGCGAGGTCAGAAACATAAATCAGGTAGAAAGCCGGATAAAGGAAGCTGCTAAGATGGGATTTAATACCTGTATCATACCTAAGTCAGCACTGAAAATGCTTAAAAATACGGATAATGTAAGGCTGATAGGAGTTTCTAATGTAGCTGAAGCTATCGTATTATTGCAGAAAAGTGCAAAGTAATGTAAAATCTCTTTTTTGTAATAGAAAATACTATTTATACAAGGAATCCTGCGCAAATGAATATTTGCGCAGATAGGAAATTGAAATGAAGTTATATGGATTATTGCCAATTAAAGATTCTGCGCAGATGAATCTGCATATAACAAAAAAGACCTCGTTATTGAGGTCTTTTAGCAGGGGAAGAGAGATTCGAACTCCCATGAGCGGTTTTGGAGACCGGCATACTGCCATTGTATGATTCCCCTGAGCACCTGGTATTTTATATCATAACAGCATATTATGTGTCAATCAAAAGTTGAAATTTTCGAAAAGTGAGTCATTATTATGTCAACATTAGATTTGATAAAAAAGAACAAACACGGTGATGAGCAATTGCCAAAACTTATAAGACAGGAGCCTTTTGTGCCTGAAGACAAGCTGTATGAGAAGCTTATCAGCATGGTTTCTCAGTCACATCCTATAGGAGATGTGGAGCTGGTAAAAAAGGCATATAGATTTGCCAAGGAACGCCACGAAGGGCAGAAGAGAAAATCCGGTGAGGATTATATAGTTCATCCTCTCAGCGTTGCCATTATATTAACGGACATGGATATGGACAAGGAAGCCATATGCGGAGGTCTGCTTCATGATGTAGTAGAAGACACAGGTACTTCGCTGGATGAGGTCAGGGAACAGTTCGGCCCGGTTATTGCCGAATTGGTTGATGGCGTAACCAAACTTACCCAGCTCCAGTATGCGGCGGATAAGGTGGAGGTTCAGGCTGAAAATCTGCGTAAAATGTTCCTGGCAATGTCTAAGGATTTCAGGGTTATTATCATAAAGCTGGCTGACAGAACTCATAATATGAGAACCCTTCAATATGTCAGAAGAGATAAGCAGATAGAAAAGGCCAGGGAGACAATGGAGATCTACGCTCCAATTGCCAAAAGACTCGGTATTTCCAAATTAAAAACCGTATTAGACGATCTGGCTCTTATGTATCTGGAGCCTGATATTTACTACCGTCTGGTAGAAGATGTGCAAGAGCGCATGAAGGGCGGAGAACTTCACATTGATGAGATGATCGGTGAAGTGAAAAAATGCATGGCAAATGCAAGCATAGAATGCACTGTCGACGGCAGAGTTAAGCACTACTTCAGCATTTACAAGAAGATGATCAAACAGGATAAGAATATTGATGAAATATACGACCTGTTTGCAGTAAGGATCATGGTAGACAGCATAAAGGACTGCTATGCTGCACTGGGCGCAATTCATGAAGACTATAAGCCTATACCGGGCAGATTCAAGGATTATATCGCTATGCCTAAGCTGAATATGTATCAGTCCCTTCATACTACGGTTATAAGCCATACGGGACAGCCTTTTGAGGTTCAGATAAGAACATATGAAATGCATAAGACAGCCGAATACGGTATTGCTGCTCATTGGAAGTATAAAGAAGAAAAGGGCTTAAACGATAAGACCATGAGCCGCAATGAAGAAGAGAAGATCGCATGGCTCAGAAGAATTCTGGATTGGCAGAAGGAGACATCAGATAACAGAGAATATCTGGACTTCATTAAAAATGACCTGGATCTTTTCGCAGATACGGTATTTTGCTTCACACCGGAGGGCGATGTTATAACACTTCCGGTTGGTTCGACTCCCGTGGATTTTGCATATAATATTCACTCTGCTGTCGGCAATAAGATGGTTGGCGCGAGGGTTAATGACAGGATCGTTAATATTGACTATAAGCTGCAAAACGGTGACCGGGTAGAGATAATTACATCCCAGAATTCAAGGGGTCCTAGTCTTGACTGGCTGAATATAGTTAAGAGCAGCGGTGCCAGATCTAAGATAAATCAATGGTTCAGAAACATCCAGAAGGATGATAATGTTGCAAGAGGCAAGGAACTTATAGATAAATATCTTAAATCTAAAGGAATAACAGAGCAGGGAATATTCGCACCGGAATTTACTGACAAGATCCTGACCAAATACAGCTGTAAGGACTGGGATTCTGTGCTTGCAGCTATAGGCCACGGCGGCTTGAAGGAAGGCCAGATCATCAACCGGCTTCTGGATGACTTTAATAAGAAGTATAAGAAGAATGAGATGACGGATGAGGATGTCATCGAAAATGCCTCCTCTGCACAGGCTCAGGAACAACTGAATAATCATGATGCTAAACATCGTGACGGAATAGTCGTTAAGGGCATACATGATGTTGCAGTAAGGTTCTCGAAATGCTGCTCACCTGTTCCGGGTGATGAGATAGTAGGCTTCGTTACCAGAGGCAGGGGTGTGACGATCCACAGAACAGACTGTATTAATATTCTGAATATGTCTTCAGCTGACAGAGCCAGACTTATAGATGCAGAGTGGGATAAGCCTTCATCAGCATTTATAGAAGAAAAATATGAGGCAAGTATTACTATATTTGCTGAAAACAAGCCGGGAATCCTTGTTGAAGTGTCCAAGGTCATGTCTTCCAGAGGCATTAATATAACCAAGCTTATGTCTATTACAAATAAGCAAAATGTTGCAACGATAGAGATGAGCTTCAAGGTAGCATCAACAGATGAATTGAGCAAAGTGATTGAAAAGCTTAATATAATAGATGGTGTGATCGATATTCAGCGTACAACTAATGGCTGAAAAACTGTGTAAGGAACAGGCTGATGTGGCTGACAGAGCCGGATAAGTTTTACGAAAGCTCTGCTTTAAGAGGCAGATATTTGAAGAAAAGCCTGAAAAATCAATGATTCAGGGCTGACATTATAGGAAGGAATTGTATGGGAGATATAGAGATCAGATGCATACGAGTGGGCATGCTCCAGACAAATTGTTATGTCATCTATGATAAGGAAATAAGACAGGCGGTTATAGTAGATCCCGGTGACAATGCAGATTTTATTGAAGAATGTATCAATAAAATGGATGTTACTGTGGCAGCAGTTCTGCTGACTCATTGCCACAGTGACCATTTTAAGGGGCTTACTGATATAAAGAGCAAATATCAGGTTCCTGTATATGTTCATGAAGATGATGCATACAGGCTGAAATATCAGGGCGGATTTCAGGAGGCTTCTTATATGCTGCAGCCGGATGATGTAATGCTGCATGACGGAGATCATCTGTCCATAGGCAGCATGGAAATAGATGTGATCCATACACCCGGACATACAGAGGGCGGGGTATGTTATTATTTCAAGGATAATGGCATACTTGTATCAGGCGATACATTGTTTTATCATTCATGGGGCAGAACTGATTTTGAAGGCGGAGATGAAGCAGCCTTATTCAGGTCGATAAGAGAGAAACTCCTGCCACTTCCGCCGGAGACAATAGTGCTTCCGGGTCATAACGATACAACGACCATCAAGGAAGAACGGATGGTACACAGATTCAGGGAATAATATCACGCTGGAAGTTTTTCCCTAAAGTGATATAATACCACATTGGGTTTGCGCTGTCCTGGCACGCGACATCCTGTATTTACAGGACAGGCTAAACTGTGAGAGCCAGTGAAATTCCAGCTTGGATCGTGAATGCAGGTACGACTGTGAGAGTGCTGTATGCATGCAGCAGATAACCTGTATGATTATAATTTTAAAGCAAAACTTATAGGAAAGGGATTATATATGATAACTCAAGCTCCAAGAGGTACAGCTGATTGGTATGGCAAGGATATGCAATGCAGAGAAGAGATCGAGAAGATATGCTGCTCCATTGCTAAAAGATATAACATGCACCAGATACAGACACCTATGTTCGAACATACGGTGCTTTTTGCCAGAGGTGTAGGAGAAACTACCGATGTTGTACAGAAGGAAATGTATACATTTGAAGACAGAGGCGGCAGAAGTATTACACTTAAGCCTGAAGGAACAGCAGGTGTTATAAGAGCATATCTTGAACACAGCATGTATGCAGAATCAGGTGTAAGCAAGCTTTATTACATTACACCTGCCTTCAGATATGAAAAACCGCAGAGCGGAAGATTACGCCAGCATCACCAGTTCGGTGTTGAATTTGTCGGCTCGGAAAGTCCCCTGGTTGAGGTCGAGCTTATTTCGCTTGTAACAGATATTATTAAGGCATTGGGTCTTAAGGATATGGAGGTTCATATCAATTCTATCGGCTGCCCGAATTGCCGCAAGGAATATAATAAGGCATTGCTTGCATATTTAAACGAGCATAAGGACGGACTGTGCAAGACTTGCAAAGAACGTATGGAGAAGAACCCTCTGAGGATCATTGATTGCAAGAATGAGGAATGCAAGGAAATAGTCAAGGATGCACCAAGAACAATTGACTACCTTGATGAAGATTGTAAGAATCATTTCGAAGAGCTGAAGAAGCTTCTTACGGATATGGGCATTGAATATAAGGTGGATACAGGTATTGTAAGAGGACTTGATTATTATACGAAGACGGTATTTGAATTCGTTAACAAGGATGGATTCACGTTATGCGGCGGCGGACGATATGATAATCTGGTTAAGGAGATTGATGGCAAGCAGGATATCCCTTCAGCAGGATTTGGCATGGGACTTGAGAGGATCATATATTTCCTTAATCTGCAAAATATTGAACTGGCAGCAGATGATGCGCCGCAGTTATATCTGGGAGTTATCGGCAATATTAAATCAGAAGCATACAAGCTGGTTAAGAGCCTTCGCGATAAGGGCATGGTAGTTGAAACAGATTATCTGGACAGATCAGTTAAGGCACAGATGAAATATGCTAATAAGATAAGAGCCAAATATGTTATCATACTTGGAGAAGATGAACTTAAAAACGGCATTGTTAAGATCAAGAACATGAGTGACAGCTCGGAGACAGAAGCTCCGATAGATAAGATTGCCGAGACGATCGCAATAGAATAAAATGCCGATTGTTCCGGCATAGGGGCAGTGCAGGCTGCTGCAAACCACGATGCCGGAACGGAACGGGCAGTTGTATATCAAAGTTAAAATAAAATCGGCTCAGGCCGGGAAAGAGAAGGAAGATGGCAGAATCAATGAGTGGCTTTATCAGAAGCCACAGATGCGCAGAAGTTGTAAATGCACAATTAGGCGAGAGTGTAACCCTTATGGGATGGGTTAATAAGAGACGTAACCTCGGAAGCCTTATATTTGTTGACTTACGGGATCGCTCCGGTCTGGTACAGTTGTTGTTTGACGAAGACAATATTGGTAAGGAAGGATTTGAGAAGGCAGGAACACTCAGAAATGAATTCGTTATTGCTGTAAAAGGCCTGGTACAAAAACGTGGCGGTGCAGTTAATGAAAATCTTGCAACAGGTGAGCTTGAGATCAAGGTTCTTGAACTCAGAATCCTTTCAGAAAGTCTGACACCTCCATTTCCTATAGAAGACGGAATTCAGACAAAGGACGAATTAAGACTTAAATACAGATATTTGGATCTTCGCCGTCCTGAGCTTCAGAAAAAACTTATGTTAAGAAGCAAGGTGGCACAGAGCGTTCGTACATTTATGACCAATGAAGGATTTCTTGAGATTGAAACTCCTATGCTGTGCAAGAGTACGCCGGAGGGTGCAAGGGACTATCTGGTACCTAGCCGTGTTCATCCGGGTCATTTCTATGCGCTTCCTCAGTCTCCACAGTTGTATAAGCAGCTTTTGATGTGCGCAGGATATGACAGATATTTTCAGATCGCCAGATGTTTCAGAGACGAGGATTTAAGAGCTGACAGACAGCCGGAATTTACACAGATCGATATGGAATTCTCATTTGCAGACCAGCATACTGTCATGGATACAAATGAGAGACTTATTGCTCATATCTTCAAGGAAATCCTTGACGTGGATGTAAAACTTCCTATTCAGAGAATGACATGGCAGGAGGCTATGGACAGATATGGCTCGGATAAGCCGGATACTCGTTTCGGAATGGAACTTAAGGACATCACAGACACAGTGAAGGATTGCGGCTTTTCAGTATTTGCCAATGCTGCAGCTGCAGGCGGCAGTGTAAGAGGTATTGTTGCTGAAGGCATGGCTGAGATGCCTAGAAAGAAGATAGATGCTCTTGTTGATTTTGCCAAGGGTTATGGCGCCAAGGGCCTTGCATATCTGGGAATCAATCATGATGGAACATATAAGTCGTCATTTGCCAAATTCCTTACAGAGGAACAGATCAGTAATATCATTGGTAAAATGGGTGCTAAGCCGGGAGATATGATGTTCTTCGCAGCTGACAAGGATAAGATAGTTTATGCTGTATTAGGCGCATTAAGACTTAACCTGGGCGAGCAGATGGGTCTTATTGACCATAGCAAATTCAACTTCCTGTGGGTAACAGAGTTCCCGCTGCTTGAGTATTCAGATGAACAGGATAGATGGGTTGCGATGCATCATCCGTTCACAATGCCTCTGGAAAGAGACCTGAACTATCTTGATACAGAGCCGTGGAAGTGTCATGCAGCTGCATATGATATTGTTCTTAATGGTATCGAGCTGGGCGGAGGTTCAGAGAGAATCTATAATCCGCAGATCCAGGAGAAGATGTTCAGAGCTATCGGATTTACAAATGAAGAGGCTTACGAAAGGTTTGGATTCCTTCTTGATGCGTTCAAATACGGAGTACCGCCTCATGCAGGACTGGCATTCGGATTTGACCGTCTGATGATGCTTATGACAGGTGCTGAGTCTATCAGAGATGTAATTGCATTCCCTAAGGTTAAGGATGCGTCATGTCTCATGACAAATGCACCGGGACTTGTTGATGATAAACAGTTGGATGAACTTGACATCCAAGTAAAGGAATATTTTGAAGAGGCACCGGCCGAGACTGAGGAAGTATGAAATATACAATAGATAATATTGAAGGTAAGGCCAAGGCTGCAACATTTGAGACTGTTCACGGAACAGTAAAAACACCTGTATTTATGAATGTAGGAACTGCCGCTGCCATTAAGGGTGCGGTAAGTTCTGTGGATCTGAAGGATGTAGGTACGCAGATAGAGCTGTGCAATACCTATCATCTCCACGTAAGACCGGGAGATGAGATCGTACATAAGATGGGCGGTCTTCGTAAGTTCATGCATTGGGATGGACCTGTTCTTACGGACTCCGGCGGATTTCAGGTATTTTCTCTGGCAAGCCTCAGAAAGATCAAGGAAGAGGGAGTATATTTTAATTCCCATATTGACGGCAGAAAGATCTTCATGGGACCTGAACAAAGCATGCAGATACAATCTCACTTAGGAAGTACGATCGCAATGGCATTTGATGAGTGTCCGTCCAGCGTAGCTTCCAGAGATTATGTTGCACCCAGTGTTGAGCGTACAACAAGATGGCTTAGGAGATGCAAGACAGAATTAGAACGGCTCAACAATGAACCTGACGCAGTTAATCCGGAGCAGATGCTCTTTGGAATAAATCAGGGAGCATGTTTTGAGGATATCAGAATAGAACATGCAGAGATCATTAAAGAACTGGATCTTCCGGGATATGCTGTAGGCGGACTGGCTGTAGGCGAGTCCCATGAAGAGATGTATAGGATCTTGGATGAAACCGTTCCACATCTGCCACAGAATAAACCTGTATATCTTATGGGCGTGGGAACTCCTGCCAATATATTAGAAGGCATAGAGAGGGGCGTTGACTTTTTCGATTGCGTATATCCGAGCAGAAACGGACGGCATGGGCATTTATATACTAACCATGGCAAGATCAATCTGTTCAATGCCAGATTTGAACTGGATGAAAGGCCAATCGAAGAAGGCTGCCAGTGTCCTGCCTGCAGGAATTTTTCAAGAAGTTATATAAGACATTTATTAAAAGCAAAGGAAATGCTGGGAATGCGCCTTTGTGTCTTGCATAATTTGTATTTTTATAATAAAATGGTCAGCGAAGCGCGCGAGGCTATACTGGAAAACAGGTTTGCAGAGTATAAGCGAAGCAAATTACAGGGATTCGAGGAATCAGAGTGATTTTCATGGTATTCGATTAGTGGGTTTCGGTTATACTATATTGGAGGAAGAAAATGGATTTATTAAATATGTTAGCGTTCTGCGCGGGCCAGACTGCTAGTACGGCCACAACAACAGACGGAACAACTGCTAATTCAGGTAATTCATGGTATATCATCGTGATTTACATTGTTATCTTTGCTGCATTTATCTATTTCATTATGATAAGGCCGCAGAAGAAACAGAAGAAGCAGCAGGAAGATACAATGAATGCGATGCAGCCGGGCGATAGCGTTCTTACTACCAGCGGATTTTACGGAACGATTGTTGCAGTTAAGGATGACACAGTTATTGTAGAGTTCGGTAATAATAAGAATTGTCGTATTCCGATGGCTAAGCAGGCTATTTCACAGGTAGAGAAGGCCGGAGCTGCCGCAGCGACAACAAGTGCTGATGCTGCACCTTCTAAGAAGTTTTTCGGCAAGAAGAAGGCTGAAGAACAGGTTGAAGAGAAGACAGAACAAACCGAGACAGCTAAGGAAGAGAGCTGCTCATGTTCAGAATGTACATCATCAGATGAGTCCTCCAAGGAGTCATCTAGTGAGTCTGCCAACTAATTACAGGTTTCTGAACATGTTATAAGGGTTAATAATTGCGAGGGAATCTGATACAGGTTCCCTCCTTTATTATACAAAAATAATGTAGTTATATCCGAGGACAATTAATAGAGTTGATTTATAGCTTTATTACTTATTCTGGACAGCTTCAAAATGATTAATGATCATTGCCTATATGGCACAGGGGGAAAACAAAATGAGTAGAGTTTATAATTTCGCTGCAGGTCCGGCTGTACTGCCGGAGGAGGTGCTCAGAGAAGCAGCAAATGAGATGTTGGATTATAACGGAACCGGATTAGGCGTTATGGAAATGTCTCACAGGAGCAAGGATTTCGAGAAGATTTTAAATGATGCCAAGCAGGATCTGACAGATCTTCTGAATATTCCTGATAATTATGAGATTCTTTTTGTTCAGGGCGGCGGTTCAACACAGTTTGCAGCAGTTCCTATGAATCTCATGAAAAATAAGGTCGCTGACTATATTGTTACAGGTCAGTGGGCTAAGAAAGCATTTGCCGAGGCTAAGATATTCGGACAGGCCAACAAGATAGCATCTTCTGAGGATAAGACATTCACATATATCCCGGATGTATCTGATCTTCCTGTTTCTGAGAATGCAGATTATGTTTATATCTGCCAGAATAATACAATTTATGGAACAAAATATAAGGAACTTCCTAATACAAAGGGCAAAGATCTTGTTGCTGACCAGAGTTCTATGTTCCTCTCAGAGCCATGTGATGTTTCTAAATACGGACTTATATTTGCCGGTGCTCAGAAAAATATAGGCCCTGCAGGCAATGTCGTAGTAATTATAAGAAAAGATCTTATTACTGATGATGTACTTGTGGGTACTCCGACAATGCTTAAATATAAGACTCATGCCGATAATAATTCACTGTATAACACCCCAAATGCATACGGTATATATATCTGCGGTAAGGTATTTAAGTGGATCAAGAACATGGGCGGTCTTGAGGCAATGAAGGAAAGAAATGAGAAAAAAGCCAAATTACTGTATGATTTCCTTGATCAGAGCAAGATGTTCATCGGAACGGTTGAGAAGGAATACAGGTCACTGATGAATGTTCCGTTCGTTACCGGCTCAGATGAATTAAATGCAAAATTCATTGATGAGGCTAAGAAGAATGGTCTTGTTCAGCTGAAGGGTCACAGAACTGTAGGCGGAATGAGAGCTTCTATATATAATGCGATGCCATATGAAGGCGTAGTAAAACTTGTAGAATTTATGGATAGATTTGAAAAGGAGAATGCGTGATGTACAAATACAAATGTCTTAATCCTATCGCACCTGTTGGTCTGGAACATTTTAAGGCTAATTATCAGCAGGCAAATGATGATGCCAATCCGGATCTCATACTTGTAAGAAGTGCAGATATGAAGAACATGGAATTCAATGATAACCTTGTAGCTATTGCAAGAGCTGGCGCAGGTGTCAATAATATACCTCTGGACAGATGTGCAGAAGAGGGAATAGTAGTATTCAATACACCGGGAGCCAATGCCAATGGTGTTAAGGAATTGTTCCTTTTTGCAGCCATAGCCGGAGAGAGAGATATCCTGGGAGGAATCAAGTGGGCTGAAGGCGAGTTTGGCAATCCTGATATTGCTGCAGCAGCCGAAAAGGAGAAGAAACGTTTCGCCGGACATGAGATCATGGGCAAGACTCTGGGTGTTATCGGTCTGGGAGCGATCGGCATTAAAGTCGCAAATATGGCAGTTTCACTGGGCATGAGAGTAGTCGGATATGATCCATACCTGGGAGCAGAAGCTAAGGCAACATTAAACTCACTTGTTGAAATGACAGATGACCTGTATTATCTGGCAGGCAAGGCTGAGATGATCACGATCCATGTTCCTGCCATGGCAAGCACGATCGGCATGATCAACGCAGATTTTCTTGCAAAATGCCGCAAGGGCGTTATCTTCATTAACCTTGCAAGGGATACTCTGGTAAATGAGCCTGATATGCAGGCAGCTCTTAACCTGGGTCAGGTAGCAAAATATATCTGTGACTTCCCGACACCGGGCTGTGCAGCAATGAAGAATGCTATTATAATCCCACACCTTGGAGCGTCTACAGAGGAATCAGAAGACAACTGCGCGATCATGGCAGTACAGCAGCTGGTTGACTTCATGGAAAATGGAAATATTACTAATTCAGTAAACTTCCCTCCGGTGGATTTTGGGAGAGCAGACGGAGTTATCCGTGTATGCGTAGCTCACAGAGCATCACTTGTTACAGCAGAGATCGCTTCAAGACTGCATGAAGCCGGCGCTGAGCTTAAGGGAATGTTCGGCAAGGTAAAGGGAGATTACGGATATTCATTATTTGATATGGAAGAATATCCGGAGGGATTGATCGATAAGATCAACAAAGCTGATATTTTAAAGATCAGAGTTATTAAATAAAATCGATTAAATCGAGATCACAAAACCTTATTCCGGGTTTGCCCGAATAACGGGATACTATTAAATTCTAAGCTTATGAAAAGCACTGTGAGCCGGGATTCGTACTTGAAATGAACGCTTATAAGTGATATAAATACTTGGAATCAAAAACTGATTCAAATTTAAGCTTAAATTTAATTGTTTATGGAGGAAATCAAAATGGCAGATTTAAAAGCATTAAAGAACAAGACAATTATTACTGTTGCACCTACAGGTGCATGGCCAAAAAAGAAAGATAACCCAAATGTACCACTTGATCCAGAAGAGATCGCTGAAGAGGTATATCAGTGCTGGAAAGCTGGTGCTGCAGTAGCTCATCTTCATATGAGAGATGCTGAAGGCAACGGCGTTATGGATCCAGTAAGATTCAAGAAGACAGTAGAACTTATCAAGGCTCACAAGGACTGCGATATCGTTCTTAACCTTACAACATCAGGCGACATCCACGCTGATGATGAGATCCGTGTTGCTCACGTTAAAGAACTTAAGCCAGATATGGCATCATATGACTGCGGTTCTATGAACTGGTTAAACAGCGGTCTGTTCATCAACAGCCCTAAGTTCCTTGAGGATTGCGGTCTTCTGTTCCAGGAACTCGGTGTTAAGCCGGAAATCGAAGCTTTCGATCCAGGTATGATCGGCAACGCTGCTTACTACATCAAGAAGGGTGTTCTTAAAACTCCTGTACACTTCCAGTTCTGCATGGGCTGTGCAAATGGTATCGCTGGTACAATGAAGAACCTTGTATTCATGAAGGAAACAGCTGATTCACTCGTTGGACCTGGCAACTACACATGGTCATGCTTCGGTGTTGGTCATTCAGCTATGGAAATGCTTTATGGCGCAATCGCTTTAGGCGGACATATCCGTGTTGGTATGGAAGATAACGTATTATTCTCTAAGGGCGTTCTTGCTGAATCTAACATGCAGTTCGTAGAGAGAGCAGTTAAAGCTGTTAAGTTATTTGGTCGTGAAGTTGCTACACCAGATGAGGCTCGTCAGATCCTTAACCTTGCTCCATACAATGCATAATTAAAAGTGCATAATAAATAAGCTTAATGCAGCGGGTCTATATGACCCGCTGTATCTGTGTCTGTGCGAAAACGACCATAATATAATGATAGAATATAGAAATCATGAAATTTGTGTCAAAATCGCAGACAACATTTGACATATTGGTAAAAAGTGTATTTAATATAACGGTGATGTTAATAAGCCCTTCATGTTGGTATGCAAGGGTATCTAAATTATAAAAAGTTTCAGGAGGACATAAAAATGACTTGGGGAGCACAGTATATGTGTTATACATGCAATAAGTGCGGCAAAAAATACAGATATGCAATAGACCTTATTGCTGATTTCGGCGAAGATTACGGTAAGTGCCCGGATTGCGGTTCTGAGGGACATCTGGATGCTGAAGGCCCTGTATGTGATGCAACAAGACCATACGAGGATGTTGAATAATAATGGCCAGAGCTTCATTTAAACCAGGCAACATATTATATCCGCTGCCGGCTGTAATGGTCAGCTGCTGCCGCCCGGGAGAAAAACCTAATATCATAACTATTGCATGGACAGGAACGGTTTGCTCTGATCCTGCGATGGTATCCATATCTGTAAGACCTGACAGATACAGCTATGACATAATTAAAGAAACAGGGGAATTTGTCATCAATCTTATAGACCAAAATCTTGTAAGGGCTATGGATTATTGCGGCGTTAAGAGCGGAAGGAATATTGATAAGTTCGTGGAGTGCGGGCTTACTGCATTGGATTCAGTAAGCGTTTCGGCACCCTCTATAGGTGAGAGTCCTGTGTGCATAGAATGTAAGGTGTCACAGGTTATTAAGCTGGGCTCTCATGATATGTTTATCGCTGATGTGACGGGGGTTACTGTTGACGATAAATATATGGATGAGAAGGGCAGATTCCATCTGAATGATGCGGGACTTATCGCATACTCGCACGGTGAGTATTTTGCTCTGGGCAAGAGTCACGGCAGATTCGGCTACAGTGTACAAAAGAAGAAAACTCAAAAAAAGAAATCCTAATTTTATTTTCTACGATAACAAATGAACAGATCGCTTTGTGTGATCATGAAAGGGGAAAACATGACAAAACAAGAGATTATCAAGATCATTAAGGAACAGGATATTAAGTTCATCAGGCTTCAGTTTACAGATATTTTCGGAGCAATGAAGAATGTCTCGATTACGCCTACACAGATCGAACGCGCATTAGATAATAAAATGATGTTCGATGGTTCTTCTATTGATGGATTTGCAAGAATAGAAGAATCAGATATGTGCCTGCATCCGGATCTTGATTCATTTGTCATTCATCCGTGGGATCAGGAGAAGGGCAAGGTGGCACGCCTTATCTGCGATATCTATGGAACTGATGATAAGCCATTTGCAGGGGATCCGAGATACATTCTCAGAAAGGCTCTTAAGCATGCTGAGGATATGGGATATTCATTCCAAGTGGGCCCTGAATGCGAATTCTATCTCATGAAAACAGATGCCAACGGAAGGCCGTCACTGGAATCATATGATGAGGGCGGATATTTTGATCTGGGTCCTAATGATATCGGCGAGGATGTAAGAAAATATATTGTTCTGGCATTGGAAGAGCTGGGATATGAGATTGAGGCTTCACATCATGAATGCGGCCCTGCGCAGCATGAGATTGATTTTAAGTATGCTCAGGCGCTCAAGGCTGCCGATAATATCATGACCTTTAAATATGCAGTCAAGACTATATCTGAGAAGCATAATATGTATGCAACATTTATGCCTAAGCCATTTTATGGCAAGGCGGGCAATGGCATGCATCTTAACATGTCCCTCTCTAAAAATGGCAAGAATGCATTTGTAGACGAGACGGATCCTATCGGCTTATCTAAGGAAGCATATTCATTTATGGCCGGAATTATGAAGCATATTGAGGGAATCACATTATTTACCAATCCTCTTATCAATTCATATAAGAGACTGGTTCCGGGATTCGAGGCACCTTTATATATTGCATGGTCAGCGAAGAACAGATCACCTCTGTTCCGCGTTCCTACATGCAATGGACAGTCAACAAGAATAGAGCTCAGAAATCCTGATCCGTCAGCTAATCCGTATCTTGCACTTGCACTGTGCCTGGAGGCAGGTCTGGAAGGAATTGAAAATAATCTTACACCGCCTCGTCCTGTTGACAAGAATATATATGAAATGAGTAAGCGGGAGCTTTCAAGAGCAGGCATTAAGACACTTCCTCTTAATATGTATGAGGCTATCAGAAAGGCTGAAAAAGATACATTTATTAAGGAAGTTCTGGGTCAGCATATTTTCGGCCGCTATACTACAGCCAAGAGTAACGAATGGGCTGATTACTCCAGACGCGTTACAAGCTGGGAATATGACAATTATTTGCTGAAATATTGATATGTATAAAGGCTCCGAACGTGCAGCTGTGAATATGAGAGATATTATTAGAATGATTTTGGCCATATTAGGAATAATTATGCTGTGCTGGTTCATACTTCCCACGTTTATTACGCATGGAGTAAACATAGGAACTCTTACCGGCGTTGGATTAGGGCTTGCAGCGTTATTCTACGGCATATGGATGCGGCAGATCAATTCATTTATATGTACAGCCTGGCATACTGTTCCGGGTAAGATCGCTGAGATATTTCTGCTGATAATATGCGCATCTATATTAACATTGGCTATTATGTGTTCGGTATGCATGATAAGTGCATGTACGACGGGCAAATTATCCGGCAGTAGTGACAGTCCTGATAAGGATATGACTGCGGTTACGGATACTGGGATTGTCTTAGACTCAGCAAATGCAGACCTGAATGATCCAGACGAGAACAGAACGGTTATTGTTCTGGGCGCCAGGGTTTATGAAAATCGTTTAAGCACGGCACTTAAATACAGACTTGATGCTGCATATGAGTATCTTATCGATCATCCGCTGTCGGCATGTATTGTTACAGGCGGGCAGGGCGTTAATGAACCTTGTACCGAGGCATCACTTATGTATGCTTATCTGGCTGAACTGGGTATTGATGAAGGCAGGATATATGTTGAAGATGAATCTACTGATACAGTAGAGAATATTCAGTATTCTATAAAGATCATTAGGGAGAATAATCTTAATGACAATGTTGCAATAGTAACGAGCGATTACCACGTATATAGATCCTTGACTTATGCTGCAAGGGACGGACTGGATGCAGTGGGAGTTGCGTCGGCGACTCAATGGTGGATTTATCCTGTGAGCGTAGTCAGGGAAATGTATGGAATCTTAGAGCAGTGGTTTCTGAATCAATAGCAAGACTTATTTGCAGCATTGCTAATATAGTGATTTTAAATGAATTATACATACATACTAAAATGTGCGGACGGCTCCCTTTATACAGGCTGGACTAATAACTTGCAGAAGAGGCTTATATCACATAATAATGGGACAGGAAGTAAATATACCAGCTCCAGAAGACCGGTGGAGCTGGTATATTTTGAGGAGCATGAAACAAAACATGACGCCATGAGCAGAGAAGTGCAGATAAAAAGGCTTACAAGAAAACAGAAGGAAGCACTTATCCAGGGCTGTGATATAACAGAAATTTCACTTTTATCTGAGAATAATTATGCTATATTAGACGAGCATGTGAATGAAAGGAAATAGACAAGATGAATATAGTTAATAAGAAAAATCTGCATATGATCAGAATCCTGGCAGCATTTTTATCCGTGATGTTTATTATGGCCTTCGCTACAGCCTGCGGCAGTTCCAAACCTCCGGTAGAGTTATTAGACGAGCCGGTCATTGAATATGGCGAATCTGAATATTATTCACAAGAGGATATGGATGCTTGTATAGCAGCCATTGAGGAGACTATGGGCAACTGGGCTACTCAATGCAATATTCAGGCTATAAGATTCTCAGGTGATGAGATGTCTCTGAAGGGCTTATATTATTGCAATTCAATGACAGAAGATACTGTAAAATATGCCGGTGGAATGATGTTCTATGTTGACTTTGTTACACCGCAGGATGCCAAGGGATTTGATAAAAATACGCTTTATGAAAATTGGGAGTGGTATATCGTTAAGGATGAGGACGGAACCTGGAAGTTCTTCAACAACGGACGAGGCATTTCAGAAACGATCGAAATACCTGAAGATTTTGATCTGACAACACTTTTAGAAACAGATAGTGAAGATGAAGCAGAGACTGAGACTGCAGCGGCTGATGAACTGAATACGACAGCCGAGATTACAACAAATGAGGCAGCTGCAACATCTGAGATCACCGCTGAAGCTGTTACAACAAATAAGGCATCCGAAGACTCAGCTGTAACAGCCGGATCAATGGATAAGTCAGAAACTGAACCTGCAGAAGATTGAAATATAAGAAAAAGAAAATGCAGCTTACATTGTGCAGAAACAGTGCAGGCTGCATTTGTTATTAGTGTCGGGATGCTGCAGGGCTGTGAGAAAACAGTAAGTGCAGATGTTTTAAGACATTTGCTGCACGCCGATGCTCATGGCGTGGCGCAAGCGGGTGGGTCTAATTTCTCACCTGTCCGTCACCGGTTACGATATATTTATAACTCGTCAGCTCATCTAATCCCATAGGACCTCTTGCATGGAGCTTCTGTGTCGAGATGCCCATCTCACAGCCCAGCCCAAACATGCCGCCGTCTGTGAATCGGGTAGAGGCATTGACATAAACTGCTGCACTGTCAACATGTGAAGTGAAATAATCAGCAGCAGCCTGATCCTCGGTTATGATGGCATCACTATGGTGCGTGGAGTGCTCGGCAATATGAGAAACGGCCTCCTTGACATTAGTTACAATCTTAACAGCAATTATATAATCCAGAAATTCCGTATAGAAATCCTTTTCAGAAGCAGGAAATCCTGCGATTATCTTTAAAGCCTTCTCACATAATCTTAATTCAACAGGAATCTGGCCTGAAGTAATCCTGTCATCAACCAGTGCTTTTTTCAGCATCGGCAGGAATTTCTCTGCAACTTTTTCAGAAATAAGACAGGTTTCCTCTGCATTGCATACGGAAGGGCGCTGCGTTTTAGCATTGACAATTATGCGGATAGCCTTATCAAGATCAGCTGCCTCGTCAACATAAACAGAACAGATGCCGGTGCCTGTTTCGATGCAAGGAACACATGCCTGTTCAACGCAGGCATTAATAAGTCCTGCACCGCCGCGAGGGATAAGCAGATCTACATATCCTTTAGCCTTCATGAGTTCATTAGCACTTGCTCTGGTGGTATCGTCAATTATATTAATAAGTTCTGCCGGAAGACCAACGGATATAAGACCCCTCTGCATAGCATTTACAATAGCCTTCGAGGTATGATATGCCTCCTTGCCGCTTCTTAATATGCATACATTTCCGCTCTTAAGGCATAAGGCTGCGGCATCAGATGTTACATTTGGGCGGCTTTCATATATGATTGCAATAACGCCCAGAGGTACGCTTATTTTTCTGAGCTTTAATCCCTGCGTAATGATACGTTCTGTGATGATCCGTCCCACCGGATCTGGAAGTTTTACCACATCTCTTATACCATCAGCCATGCCTTTAATTCGTGCCTTATCCAGCATCAGCCGATCTAACATAACATCACTTACCGAACCTCTGGCAGCATTGATGTCTGTGCTGTTTTGAAGAAGTATTGCCTTGGTCTCAGCCTCTATAGAAGCAGCCATAGCAAGGAGGGCCTCGTTCTTCTTATCAGTATCAATATTAACGAATGTACTCTTGGCTTCCTTGGCCTTTTTTAAAATTTCTGATGTGGTCATATGAATTATTCCTCCGTATGCCGAGCATAGTACTTATGCCCGGGATTATAAATATCTATATCCTATCGCTGCAAGATGCGGTATATTTGCCGGGACAGATATACCGCCTATATCGCTGCGAAACAAATAATCAAAAATCACATTGCTCTGAATAATGTTCCTACCGGTTTGCCCTCTGCGATATCATATAATAATTGCGGCTTGGCACCGTTGGCTATGATCATATTGCAGCCTGCTGCATTGCATATCCTTGCGGCTTCCAATTTGGTTTTCATTCCGCCCGTTCCCAGGGAAGAAGAGCTTCCACCGGCTAATTTGAGTATATCCTCAGACAGCCCGTCCACCTCGTGAATGAGCTCAGCATTCGGATCATTGTGAGGATCAGCGGTATAAAGTCCGTCAATGTCTGACAATAAGATAAGAAGTTTGGCCCCTGCACTGGTGGCGACAATGGCAGACAGTGTATCATTATCTCCGATAACGATCTCTTCTGTCGCGATGGTATCATTTTCATTAATGATAGGGATTGTATCTAACTCCAGCAGACGATTGAGCGTTGTCGAGAAATTGTGATGCCTTTTCTCGCTTTTGATGTCAGAAGCAGTGATCAGGATCTGCGCCACAGTATGGTTATATTCTGAGAAAAGCTTATCATACACATACATGAGTTCGCACTGTCCTACGGCAGCGGCAGCCTGCTTGGTTGCCATATCAGAAGGACGCGACTTAAGAGACAGCTTGCCTGTACCCATTCCGATGGCACCTGAGGAAACGATTATGATCTCATGTCCTGAATTTTTCAGGTCGCTTATGGCCTTGCACAACTCCTCGGTTTTTCTTATATTCAGCCTTCCGCTTGAATGAGCAAGCGTTGATGTACCTATCTTTATTACTATTTTCATAACATACCTCTGCAAATTATATTGATCCGTTTATAGTGAATACTACCGGCGCTTGCTCATCTGTATGCAACATAAACCTGGCTGTGCTGATGGTTTTCTCCTGTGCTGTTAGAATTCATATAGGAAAAATCCTCAATGCAGCATTCGACCTTAGCTGTTCTCCTGTGCTATTGGACAAGCAGGCAAAGAAAAATTCAAAATGTATGATCAATTTGCAATATTATATTGTAAATAGGGCGAAAATAAAAGAAAAATTATGCATAACAAAATTCTATGTATAAGAAAAAGAACAGATAAAAACTAAAATATAGTTTATAATTTTTGGCCATTATGTTAATCTGAAAATGAATATGGGCAATATTTATAAAAAAATCAGAAGGAGGGATTTTATTTTATGAAAAATAACAAGTTTTTTGCCATGCTGATAGCTTCAGGTCTTGTAATTGCCATGACAGCTACGACATTTGCCGCAAGTATGCCAGCTGATATGCCTGCAGCAGAAGAGAATGCCGACAGTCAGGGCGCTGAAGGCGGCGAATCGGCAGATGGCGAGGCTCCGGAGGGGGAGTCAGCAGGGGGAGAATCGGCAGGAGGAGCATCATCAGGTACGCCGGATACATCTCTGGGTGGAAGTGCTACAAGCAGACCGCCTGACAATTCTACCAAGGCAATTGATATCTTAGGTTCACGCGCAGCTGTATATGTCGAATATGGGGAAAAGGGATATACAGTAAGCAACAATGCATCAGACTCTTATAAGGTCGAACTTGGCGAGATGAATGCACCTGTCATAGGCAGTGCAAATGCAATTAAGAACCTTTATATTGAGTGCTCAGCGATCGAATGGGATGCTGAAAATGAGGTTGGCAATTCCGGTTTGGTTATTAACAGTCTTGCAGACGAAGAGACAACATTTATCCTCGGCGGAGAAGAGGATGTATATGATGCTCCTAATGGAGAAAAGTACAACTCTGTAATAATCATGAATATGACAGAGGGCGAGGAATATGATGAGGATGCTACAGAGACAGCAGCAGGCTGCGGCATAGCATATAATGGCAAGTCACTTCTGATCAACAATGCATATGTTGAGTCTAATGGTACTGGCCGTCCAAGCATTCATATTCCGTCATCAACCCGTGATAAGAATGTAACTCAATATTCGGATCTGATCGTAGAAGACAGTTATATCATCAACCATTCTACAAGAGCACTTCTTCTTATGGGAGGAGATGTATGGTTCCTTAATTCTGCAGCTATAACAGATTCATGGGGAGCATTGAGCTACGATAATACATCTACAACAATGTATGTTGTTAACTCAATTGCTGAACAGACAGGTACAGGATATTCCATCTATGATGCTGCAGGCTGCACAATGTATGTCTATGGTTCAAGCATAATGAGCGGCGGTACAGGCATAACAGTATGCCGTGATGCAACGCTTACTGTTGCAAGTCTGTCGGCAGCTGATGAGGCCGCTACAGCGCCTTATACAGGAACAGCTGACCTTATGTCTCCGGCAGTTACAGCAGACGGCAAGACTATAATTGCATCATATGCATATCCTATCAAGATCCATGCAGATATGTCCGGTGCAGATTCAGTAGCAAGTGCATATATTAGTGATGCATATCTGTCATCCTGCGCAGAGGATATAGTTCTTACAAGCAAGGAATTCACTGCAGCATCAGCTAATACAGCAAGTTCAGGCAGCGAGGCAATGAATGCTCTTGTTTCAGATTATGAAGAGGGTGAGATCGTTGAGATCGCTTGCCATAACGGACAAGTAACATTTGATAATTGTGAACTTAACAGCAGAAAGGGCGTTCTCGTTCAGTCATTCTTCGCATATGACAGCATGGCATCAGGAATCTATCCTGTAGACGGAGCAGAATATGCAGGCGATGCAGTTACATTAAAGAACATGTCAGCAACAGGCGATATCCTCCACGAGGATTACATGCGTAAGATGGTTGTTTCTCTGGAAAATGCAGAGCTTACAGGCAAGGTTACGGGAACTACACTTACGGGATGGAATAATTACTGGAAAGAGCAGCTTGAATCAATAAATGGTGATGAAGAAGATGCGCTTCTGGTTATTCATGATGAAGTATATGAAACTGTATGGGGCGTTCGCATGAGCGTTGATGCGGACTCAACATGGAACGTTGCAGGTACATCCCAGTTATACAGCTTTACAATGGAAGACGGAGCAACAGTTAAGCCGGCAGAAGGCAAGAACATGACAATCTATGTAGACTGCACTATGGACAACAGCCTCGAAAGCTATGATATAGCAAGCGGAACACAGATTGATGCCTTTGAGCCAGGCACAGAGTATAGCGGAGTAGTTATTGTTATTGAGTAATATTAATAACGAGATCCAATTAAATATTAAATAATATAAAAAATGAGCTGATACATTAAGTACCAGCTCGTTTTTAGTTGAAACAAAAATTAATAAATTCTTTGAATTACTCTTCAGCAGCTTCTGTAGCATCTGCCTCAGCAGCTTCTGTAGCATCTGCCTCAGCAGTTTCTGTTGTATCTTCTTCAGCAGCAGCCTCTGTTGTTGTTTCAGCAGCTTCTGTAGTTGTCTCAGCAGCTGTTGTTGTTGTAGCTGTCTCTGTTGATGAGCTACCACAAGCTGAAAGAGCAACTGAAAGACCCATGCAAAGTACTGCAACTAATGCGATAACTTTTTTCATATCAAAAACCTCTTTTCTTTTATTGATTGTCTTATGTTCTTCGACTGTTTCAATAGAACGTATTATACAACTAAAAAATAAAACATCAAGAAGAAAATCAAGAATTCACAAAATTTTTAGACTTTAAGTTTCCATCAGCCTTGAATAATAGACATAGAGTATGATAAAAAAATATTACAAAAAAGCAGGAGGTAGCTAAATGCAAAAAGTAAAGGTAGCAGTGTTGGGATCTGGTTTTATAGCTAATATCCATCTTGAGAGTTATACCAGATTTGTATCAAATGCTGAGGTTGTTGCGATCTATGCCAGAACGCAGGAGCATGCACGATTATTAGCGGATAAGTATGGCATTGATAAGGTTTATGGGGATATTGATAAAATGCTTGATGAATGCGACATAGATGTAGTTGATATCTGCCTTCCTAATTTTCTTCATCATCAGGCCTGCCTTAAGGCTGCAGCTAAGAATAAGCACGTAATCTGCGAGAAGCCGCTGGCAATGAATCTTGAGCAGGCAAATGAAATGATAGATGCACTTAAGAGCCGAAATCTTAAGCTTATGTATGCCGAGGAACTGTGTTTCGCCCCTAAATACGAGAGAGTAAGGGAAATGGTAGAGCAAGGCGCAGTAGGCAGAGTTTATATGCTAAAGCAGGGAGAAAAGCATGACGGACCCCACAGCAAATGGTTTTATTCTAAGGAAACAGCAGGCGGTGGCGTTATGATGGATATGGGCTGTCATGCCCTGGCATGGTTCAGATGGATGAATAAGGGTGCCAAGGTGAAGAGCGTATATGCGCATATGAATACAGTTTTTCATAGGGATATTACAGACTGCGATGACAACAGCATAACGATAGTTGAATTCGACAATGAAGTTACAGGAATTGCGGAGACCAGCTGGGCCAAGCCGGGAGGAATGGATGACAGAATAGAGGTATATGGCAATAAGGGCGTAACATATGCTGATCTGTTCCACGGCAATTCAGCACTTACATATTCCGTAGACGGATATGGATATGCGGCCGAGAAGGCAGGAAGTACGCAAGGATGGACATTTACAATATTTGAAGAAGCATTTAACCAGGGATATCCTCAGGAACTTGCGCATTTTATTGATTGTGTTCAGAATGACAAGGAACCATTGGTGACGGGTGAGGATGGCAAGGCAGTTCTTGAAATACTTTATGCTGCTTATGAAAGCGCTCGTACAGGAGCTAAAGTCAACATGCCTATGGAAGAGAAGAAGGTGCCGTATCCTATGGCATTGTGGAAGGATTGATGAAAACGAAGATCTTCCAGTCGCCGGAGCTGGCGGCTGAATATATAGTTGATATGCTTAAGGATATCCTTATTCATAAGCCGGATGCGCTCATATGTCTGGCGGCCGGGCATACATCTATACCTGTTTTTGATCGGATTATTGAGGAACAAAGATCGGGCAAAATCAATCTAAGCAAGGCAAGCTTCGTTGCCATGGACGAGTGGGCAGGCGTAAGTGCTGATAATACAGGCTCAATGACCCATTTTCTGCATAGTAACTTTCTGGATCATGTCGGAATGAGAGAAGATCAGATCCATATGTTTGACGCATTTGGAGGAGAGGCAGAGTGCCGCCGTATGCATGATATTGTTACATCGGCAGGCGGCATAGATTTCCTGCTGCTGGGAATGGGAATGAATGGCCATCTTGCATTAAATGAACCCGGCAGTAAGAAAGACAGCAAGGCCAGAGTAGTAGAGCTGTCAGAAACAACGAAGCAAGTATCACCGAAATATTTTGCTGATGGCATGCCTGACATAAGTCAGGGGCTGACACTGGGCTTATCAGAATTATTGGGCAGCAGACAGGTCGTGCTGGCAGTGTTCGGCGAACATAAACGAGAAGCTGTTCATAGATTCATGGAGTCACAGCCGTCACCGGAATTTCCTGCTTCGTTTATTAAGGAACTGGAAAATGCTGTGGTAGTATTTGACGAGGCAGCTGCAGCCTTCATTTCTTCGGCATTCTTTAGTGTAGTTTGAGTTATGATATTGCCGCTGATAAGGCGGGCAAGCTCAAGTACCGAATCATTTTCTGAGAGCTTTCTGATACCTGAGATAGTGCTGCCGTCTGATACAGATTTTTCTATTATAAAATGTGTATCAGCCATGGCGGCAATCTGCGGCAAATGTGTAATGCAGATCAATTGATGACCGTTAAGGTGCTGCGGGATATTACCTGCAGCATCTTTTTGCGTATTATGGGCGTTACAATCTGAAATATTTGCTGCATGACATAGGGATGCCATCTTTTCGGCAACTTTTTGGGCTGTAATGCCACTGATGCCTGTGTCTATTTCGTCAAAAATAAGAGTTTCCGTATGGTCTGCATCTGCAATGGAAGCCTTGATAGCCAGCATAACTCTTGAAAGTTCACCTCCGGATGCTACCTTAACCAGGGGCTTAACAGGTTCGCCTACATTAGTTGAGATCATAAATTCAACCTTATCAAATCCGTTTTCATATATTTTATCAGCCTTAGAGAAGCTGATCTTAAAGTCAACGTTAAGAAAGTTCAGCTCCTGGAGATTATCACTGATGCGTTTTTCAAGTATAAGAGCAGAGGATTTTCGCAAATCAGACAGATTTTGTGCCAGCTTATTGACCTCTGAACGGATCTTATCCATTTTTGCAGCAATAGAAGCCTTATTGCGGGCATAATCTTTAATGGAAGATAACTTATTTGCCAGTTCTTCCTTGTAATGTAATATTTCTTCAACTGAATTGCCATATTTGATCTTCAAACGATTGATATCATTCAGTCTGTCATGGATTTCGTTATATTTGACTGCATCAAAGGTATGCGAGTCTATAAAATGAGACAGTTCATGCCCGAAATCTCTTGCAATGGAGTCAAGATCCATTAACGGCGACTGGTAACTTTTTAATTCAGGCTCGATTGTAATAAGGTAGTTAAGCTCCCTGAGCCCATCAGACAACCTGCTTATTACGCTGTTATCTCCATCAATGAAATTGCTTCGAAGCTTCATAAGCCCGTCATTTATCTGCTGCGCAGAGCAGAGCTTCTTATATTCTGCTTCAAGCAGAGTATCTTCATTTGCTTTTAACTGCGCATCCTCAATTTCCTTGATCTCAAATTCCAGAAAGGATATTTCCTTAGCCAGTTCCTCAGGGTTTTGGGCAAATTGTCGGTATTCATTTCTGAGTTTTTTATATTTGGAATAATTTTCCTTTAATTCATGTTTTACGGATTCTAGTTTATTTCCGGCAAATTCATCGATAATAGCCAAATGGTTGGCAGGATTAAGCAATGTCTGATGTTCATGCTGCCCGTGAATGTCAACAAGAAGAGATGTTACTTCTCTTAAACGGGACAGTGTAACTGCCTCGCCATTTATCTTGGCAGTGCTTGATTCCGGAGTTATCTTCCTTGTAATGATGACCTGGTTATCCTCAAATGGTATATCATAGGATGCAAGAAGCTGAGCAACTCGCATATCATGGGTGTCAAACACAAGCTCAACAAGGCCATGATCAGCTCCGTTTCTGATAAAGGAATGGCTGGCCTTGTCGCCCAGCGCCATATTAATAGAACCGATGATTATGGATTTGCCGGCACCTGTCTCACCTGTCATAATATTAAGACCAGGTCCCAGATTAATATCAGCTTCTTTAATTAATGCAAGATTTTTAAGATGTACATTTTGCAGCATTTCGTATTCCTCACCTGTTTGGGTAGGTATGGTTATTGTTATAAAGATTTGGTGGTCACTACATGTGCAGTGCTGAGCAGTCGCCGCACCATCCGGGTTTACCCGGCATGCAGCTATCCGTTTACATTTACAGAAGGATTAGTCAAAGGTTATTTAACATTATGATTTGCTCATATCCTTCAACGCAATCAGTTTCGCGAAAAGATCGGAGGTTTTTAAAATCATGATTTACTTATATCCTTCAACAGATATTGTATCTCCTGAATAAGGATCTTAGCCTCATCCTCACAGCGGCAGGCACACATGATCGTGTCATCTCCTGCAATTGAGCCCACGATCTGAGGAAATTTCAATTCATCCAGAGCAGCAGCTACAGCCATAGCCATGCCGGAGATAGTCTTGATAACAACAATTGTTGCAGCCTGATCAACTCTGATCAATCCGTCACTGAATATTCGTCTGTACTTGTTGCTGTCTGCAGTTTTTATATCGGAGATAACATATTTCTGGCCGTTTTTTCCTGCTACTTTTTTAAGCTTTAATGCATTTATATCTCGTGATACAGTAGCCTGCGTTGTGTCATATCCCGATTCTCTGAGCCTGTTGGTCAGCTCCTCCTGGGTACCTATTTCATATTCGTTTATTAGTTCAATTATTTTGTTTTGTCTTGATAATTTCATGGTTTACTATTGTTAAGGCTTTGTCGGATATTTAGTCCGATGCCATAATTTTATGCAGGTGTATCGCAATGCTGCCAGACTGATTATGAGAACATCTGCCGATTTACTGATTTAAAAATCATTTTATCTCTTTTATATGCTTGATGTCAGTATTTGCCGCCATGGAATAGTATGTATTAAATACAACAAATCCGGGCTTGGCAGCAGGCGGCTTCTTGAGGTTTTTCTTCTGAGTATATTGAACCTCTACCTTGTCAGCACCCTCAGATTTGCAATAATGAGCAGCCAACGAGGCCGCCTCTTCAAATGTTTTATCCGGCAGTTCAGCTCCCTCGCATTTTACTATAACATGGCTTCCCGGGATATCCTTGGCATGAAACCACCAGTCATTTCCTGATGCCAGCTTGAAGCTTATATATTCATTCTGGTAATTATTCTTGCCTACATACATATGAAATCCGTCGCTGCTTATATAGTGAAGAGGAGCGACGGATTTGCCGGCGGATGACTTGCTGGAATTCTTATTGCCGATTTTACCGGCTGACTGCTTGCTGCCTGATTTTTTATTACCTGAGGAAATATTAGCTCCTTTTATGTATCCGGATTCTGCCAGCTCATTTTTTAGATCATGGATATCCTCAGCTGTCTGAACCATCTCCAGAGAAACCATGATAGACTCAAGATAGTCAATTTCCTCCTTAGTCCGGACTACAATCTCATTAAGTGCATCAGCCGTGCGCTTGAGCTTGGAATATTTTTGAAAGTAATTCTTTCCATTGTCAACTGCCGAAATTGTCGGATCCAGCGGGATAGTAATATCCTGTCCGGTATAAAAATTATTAACTGTAAAAGATTTGGCACCTGGCTCGGCGCTGTATCCGTAAGCAGTCAGCAGCTCACCGTAAACCTTGTATTTGTCCTTTTTCTCAGTATCCTTGATCTGACGCATTTGCAGGTCGTATTTTTTATAATCCTTGTTAAGAAGCGTATGGACAGCCTGCCTCAGATCAGCGGTTTTCTGGCGCACAGAAGCATAGACCTGTTTCTGCGAATAATAATCAGACAAGAGTTCTGAAATATCGGTGTAGTCAACTACAGAATGCTGGCCATCTTCATATGATCTGAAATGAAAAGGGGCAAATTGCACAGGCTCTTCATTTTTATAAATTATATTAGGCTTACTTAAGCCCGGTTCCAATTGAGACATGGCTGTGCAGAAGGAATCATAGATTTGCCTGATTTCGTCAGAGGAAAAGCTGGATACTGGTCTGGCGGAATCCAATCCTGCCGAATACATGATCTCCTCCGAGAGGATAGGGCTGAATCCGGTAATATTTGTATAGAGTGCCTTCGATACAGCCAAGGCACCATGAGAGAAGACCTTGTTTTCGAACTCCGCAATGCTTGTATTAAGCGGATTGATTTTATTTTCACTGAACGGAATGAAATATTGCCGTCCGGGAAGAACCTCACGTACAGAGCTTACAAGTCCTGAGACATGTTTTATGGAGTCAATAATTTTGTCCTCATCGCGGAAAATTATATTGCTGTATTTGCCCATCAGCTCAATGGTCAGTATTTTTCGGCAAATATCACCCATTTCATTAAAATGTTCTATTTCAAATTCAATGATACGTTCCATCGAAGGCTGCCTGATGTCAATAATGCGTCCGTTAGTGAGGTGCTTTCTTAAAAGCATACAAAAGGCAGGAGCCTGCAGCGGCGCCTGTTTTGATGTATTAGTTATATAAATTACAGGAAGAGACGGATTTACAGAGATCAATAATCTCTTCTGCGATCCGTCTTTTTTTATTGTAAGAAAAAGCTCATCCTTCTCAGTCTGAGCGATCTTAACAATGCGTCCGTCTATAAGTTCTTGCTGCAGCTGCTGAGTAAGTATATGAACTATGCTTCCATCAAATGCCATGTATATAAATTCTCCGGTTATTGTATAAATTTTGTCATTTTTATTCGTCTGCCTGGAGGGCGTAGCCACCTATTGAAGATTTTGATAAAAGTTGATTGCTGCGCACGTTGTGCTCTCGCAATCAAACCTGAATTCGCAATCCGAGCTATCGCTCTACTTGCTCATGCAGGTTAGCCTGCCCGATAGATACGAATTCGCTCGTGCAGGCACGGCTCACTCGTATCTTACGTTCAGGACTTTTATCGCACATCAGCGAAGGCGTTTTCGAACAGTGGCTACGCGCCGAGGTTTCAGTCAGGCAGATAAATTATTCTTTAAATATGTCGACTTAGAATAATATACATTGATTGCTTTTTTTATGCAATTAAGATAGTATATGAATTTGTTGAAAGGGGAGCTGTTATGAGTTTTTTAGAAGTTTTTCTGCTTGGAATAGGCCTTTCCATGGACGCGTTTGCTGTGTCCTTGTGCAAGGGTCTTTCAATGAAAAAATTAAATATTAAGGGTGCATTGGTGATTGCCGGATTCTTCGGAGGCTTTCAGGCTATAATGCCGCTGGCAGGCTGGCTCCTTGGAATGAGCTTTGAAAAATATATTACTCAGATAGATCACTGGATAGCCTTCGGATTGCTTGCGATCATCGGCGGCAAGATGATAATAGATGCCATCAGGGAAATGAAAGATCCTGATGAAGCGCCTGAGGATTTTAAACTGAAAATAGGAGAATTATTTCTTCTGGCAATCGCTACAAGCATTGATGCTTTGGCTGTAGGTCTGACATTTGCATTTTTGAACATGAGTGCAGGAGCGTTTTCTTTTGAAGAACTCAATATATGGTGCTCTATATTATTGATAGGATGTACAACATTTGTCATTTCATTTGCAGGCGTTAATATCGGATTTAGATTCGGCAACAAGTTTCAGGCCAAGGCAGAACTTGCAGGAGGCGCTGTACTTGTATTGCTGGGGATCAAGATACTCCTGGAACATCTTGGATTTATCAATTTTTAAGGCAAAATATATGTAGTTTACATACAATTTTCACACAGTTTTGATAACATGACACGGACAGGCTAGGTCGTGACCCTGTTGAGCCTGCGAAGCGCGCGAAATAAACACCATCCACTATGCGGGTGCATGGTGTTTATCGCAGATATAGATGTCACGATGTTATAGAAATTCAAGGAGTGAGATATGGATAATCTTAAAATACTTGTAGTTGATGATGAAGCCAGAATGAGAAAATTAGTCAAGGACTTTCTGGTGGCTAAGCAATATATGGTAGTTGAAGCGTCTAATGGTGAGGAAGCATTGGAGATGGTTTATACAGATAAGAGCATAGATCTTGTCATCCTTGATGTTATGATGCCGAAAATGGATGGCTGGGAGTGCTGCAGAGAGATCAGGAAATTCTCCAAGGTTCCTATTATCATGCTTACAGCCAAGGGCGAAGAGATGGATGAGCTTCTGGGATTTGATCTCGGAATCGATGATTATATATCCAAGCCTTTCAGCCCTAAGATTCTGGTGGCCAGAATTGATGCAATCCTTCACAGAACCCATAAAATGGATGAGCAGGATATAATCTCTGCAGGCAAGGTAGAAGTCAACAAGACCTCACATATAGTAAACGTTGACGGCAAGCCGATAGAGCTGAGTTATAAGGAATTCGAGCTGCTGTGCTATTTTATAGAGAATAAGGGGATCGCACTTTCCAGAGAGAAGATCCTTAACAGTGTATGGAATTATGATTATTTTGGCGACGCCAGAACAATTGACACCCATGTTAAGAAGATACGAAGCAAGTTAGGCAAATGTGGTGATTACATCAAGACCATCTGGGGCATGGGATATAAGTTCGAGGTTACAGAATGAAATTCTCCATCAGAAAAAAGACAGCTGCATACTGTGCTGCATTGTTCATCCTGGCATTTGCGATGGGACTGGGATTTTGCGCAATGTTCGCAACCAGATATTATGTCGGGATCATTACTCAGGAGATGATCAATGCCAATAACATTATAAGGCAGATGTATGATGAGGAATCGGATTTAAATACAGGATTTGGCAGTGTACCTAAGGAATACTACAGGGAATTGACTGAAATATGCGAAAAGAATGCATTTTCAATGCTTGTAGTCAGTCCCTCAGGCTCGACTGCCTTTTCTTATGGTAATACTGATATCTTATATCAGCGTCTTAACAATCTTACATTTTTAAGAGAAAACACCGGCAATAATATAATTGAATATGGCGACAATTATACTATTCAGACAGTTAATGCATCTGACGGAAGCATAGCTTATCTTGAAATGTGGGGATTTTTTAATGATGGCTGCTCATTTATCTTCAGATGCTCATATTCCGGCGTACAGAATCATATAACTGTCACACTCAGCTTCTTCCTTGCTGTTACCGGCATAATGTCCATCATATTCGGTATCATCCTCCTGATGATGCTGAGAACATTTACAGAACCTCTGAAACGTTTAGCACAGATTACAGTCAAGGTAAATGAAGGAGATTTTGATCTTACATTTGACAAGGAACGAAAGCGAAATGATGAAATAGGTGTACTTTCGGAAAATGTCTCAGAAATGGCCCGCAAATTAGAGCAGACCATCAGAGAACTTAAGACTTCCAACCTTAATCTCAAGAATGAATTAAAGGCTAAGGATGAGATAGAAGAGGCACGAAAAAAGTACATGTCGGATGTATCTCATGAACTGAAAACGCCTATTGCATTGATCTCGGGATATGCGGAAGGTCTTAAGGAGGGCATATTCGAAAGTAAGGAAGATCAGGATTATTATTGTGATGTAATAATAGATGAAGCAGAGAAGATGAATCTCATGATCAAGAAATTATCCGCACTCAACCAGTTAGAGCAGGGCAAGAGTGCAGTTAATCTGGAGCGATTTAATGTAGTTGAGGTCATAGATGGATTCCTTCGCAACATGATAGTGATCATAGAGGAAAGCGGCGCAAATATTTTCTTCAACAATACGGATGTTGCATATGTCTGGTCGGACGAATTCCTCTTCGAGGATGTTATGGTCAATTATTTTAATAACGCCCTTCATCACATGGACGAGCGTAAAATAATAAGG
Organism: Bacteroidaceae bacterium; assembly: GCA_963589005.1. Lineage (GTDB taxonomy): Bacteria > Bacillota > Clostridia > Lachnospirales > Lachnospiraceae > RGIG5612. The sequence goes on from CAVAJR010000008.1 coordinate 60,705, forward strand.
ATCAATGTTGAGAAGATAGAAGAGCACATAAGAGTAACCGTATTTAACTCCGGTCAGAACATTCCTGAGGAGGAATTAGACAAACTCTGGGGCAAATTCTATAAAGTAGATAAGGCCAGAACAAGAGAATATGGTGGTTCAGGATTGGGACTTTCAATTGTTAAGGCAATTGCAGATTCTCTTGATCAGAAATGCGGAGTATATAATCTTCCTGATGGTGTGGCATTTTATTTTGAACTGGAGACAGCCGAAAGCTCATCTAATTCACCTAACCTTCATTCTGATAAGAAGCAGGCAGGACGGAAGAAACATATTGCATCAGACGAGCATACAGAAAATAAGACATCAGAGCATTCAGATAACTTAAAACAGGAAAAGCACAGTCATCTTAAGCTGTCAGAGATTCCGTTGTGGAAGGGTCTGAAGGATAAGATAATCAGAAAGTCTGATAATACAGACGAAGAATCAGATAAAGAAACTTAAAAACTGAAGGCCTCGCAGGCAAGTGAAGCAGTGCAGGGCGAGGCTTTCTTAGTGTAATAAAACTAAATTGGAGAGAAAATGGCACCTATGAGCAGCAGCTGGCAGTTGGCATTGAAACCGGAATTTGCCAAGCCATATTATAAGAAGTTATATGATTTCGTAAATGAAGAATATAATACAAAACAGATCTTTCCGCCGGGAGAAGATATATTTAATGCCTTTAGCTTCACACCGTTGGAGGATGTTAAGGTTGTGATCCTGGGACAGGACCCTTATCACAATGAAGGACAGGCTCATGGTCTGTGCTTCTCTGTAAATAAGGGGGTAGAAATACCACCATCGCTTGTAAATATTTATCAGGAGATCCACGACGATCTGGGCTGTGATATTCCTGACCATGGCAATCTGACAGAATGGGCTAAGCAGGGGGTGCTGCTTCTTAATACCGTCCTGACGGTAAGAGCACATCAGGCCAATTCCCATAGAAATATGGGATGGGAGCAATTTACAGATGCTGCCATACATATTCTTAATGATGTTGACAGGCCCATTGTATTTATGCTGTGGGGCAGACCGGCACAAGAAAAAGAAAGCATCCTGAACAATCCTAAACATCTGGTATTAAAAGCACCACATCCCAGCCCGTTGTCGGCATACAGAGGATTTTTCGGGTGCAGACACTTTTCCAAATGCAATGATTTCCTCAGAGCTAATGGCATAGAACCGATAGACTGGCAGATACACTAATTCAGAGCCATTCGCAAAATCGCTGCTTACGCAGCATTTTCGCTCATACGTTTTCTCTGGCGGTTGACAGCATCAGTTTGATTCTGTTCAACTGGTTAACTTCTGATGCGCCTGGGTCGTAGTCAATCGCAACGATGTTGGCTTCGGGATGCTTGTTCCTGATGGATTTGATCACACCCTTGCCCATGATATGATTAGGCAGGCAGCCAAATGGCTGGACACATACAATATTCGGTACGCCCTCGTGGATCAATTCCAGCATTTCACCGGTCAGAAACCAGCCTTCGCCGCACTGATTGCCTGTTGATACATACTCAGATGCCATGCGAGCCAGTTCATTGATCTGAGAATCCGGAACAAAATGCTTGCTCTGTCTCAGATACTCATTAGACTCCCTGCGCATATATTCAAGAAATCTTATTCCGGCATTTGCAGCAAAAGTCTTGATCTTCTTATCAGAGTAGTTGTCAACCTTAAAATAATTATTATACAGGCAGTACAGAAGGAAGTCCATAAGTCCCGGCATTACGCCTTCAGCACCTTCCTTCTCAAGCAGTCTTATGATATCTCTGTTGGCAACAGGGCTGAACTTAACCAATATCTCACCGACAACGCCGACCTTAGGCTTCTTAACATCAATCCGTTCGAGTTCATCGAAGTCCTTTATGATCGCTTTGATAAGCTTGTTAGAAGTTTTCTTGGTAAATGCATGTCTGTCTATTTCCGCCTTAACTATATCAGCCCATTTCTTATGCAGGGCATCGGTGGAGCCGGGAACAGCCTCATACGGTCTGGTTGCATTCGTAACCTTCATCAGCACATCACCTATAACTAATGCACACAGCGCCTTGACAATAATCGGAAGAGTAAGACTGAATCCTGAATTTTTCTCAAGACCTACGCTGAAGGATATAACAGGTATATGACCCAGCCCTGCATTGGTGAGGGCTCGTCTTATAAATCCGATATAATTGGACGCCCTGCAGCCTCCGCCTGTCTGAGTTATCAGAAGGGCAGTCTTATTCAGGTCATATTTGCCGGACAAGAGAGCATCCATCATCTGACCGACAACAATGATCGAAGGATAGCATGCATCGTTATTTACATATTTTAATCCGGCATCAATGGAATGCTTATTGTCATTTTCCAATATAACGAAGTTGTAACCCTCAGAGTCAAATGCTTCCTTGATCAGGTCGAATTGAATAGGAGCCATCTGCGGAGCGAGGATAGTATAGCCGTCTTTTCGCATCTGCTTGGTAAATTCAACCCGTTTAAATGCAGTTGATTGATATGGCATATCAGAAGCCATATCGCTTTTGCCTCGAAGGGCAGCAAGAAGGGATCTTACACGGATCCTTGCTGCACCCAGATTACTAACCTCATCTATTTTCAGAACTGTATAGATCTTCTTGCTGTGCGTTAAAATATCACGAACCACATCTGTCGTTACAGCATCAAGACCGCAGCCAAAGGAAAAGAGCTGGATAAGATTCAGATTATCCTGTGTCTTAACAAAGTTAGCAGCGCGGTACAGTCTTGAATGATACATCCATTGATCGAGAACAATCAATGGTCTGTCAACATGACTCAGATGAGAAACTGAGTCCTCAGTAAGAACGGCTACGCCATATGAAGTTATAAGCTCCGGCACGCCATGATTGATCTCCGGATCTATATGATACGGTCTGCCTGCAAGAACGATTCCCTGACGGTCATTATCCTTCATCCATTTAAGGACTTCCTCGCCTTTATCTTCAATATCCTTCTTCGCCTTAAGAAGCTCAGTCCAGGCTTTAGCAGCGGCAGACTTAACTTCGGCAGCAGGAATATTATATTTCTTGCTGAATACGCGGATAAGTCCGTTTGTAAATGTAGGCAGATCCTTCATGGAGAAAAATGAATGTTCAAATTCTATATTTAATCCGGCGATATCTTCTATATTATTTTTTATGTTTTCCGGATAACTGGTTACAATAGGGCAGTTATAGTGGTTATTAGCATCAGTTGTTTCATTTCGTTCAAAAGCTATGCATGGATAGAAGATGAATTTTATACCTGAGTTAATAAGCCATTGCACATGTCCGTGAGCCAGCTTGGACGGATAACATTCCGACTCGGATGGAATCGATTCGATGCCGAGTTCATATATGTCTCTGGAGGATAACGGCGATAATTTTACGCAATATCCCAGCTCTTTAAGGAATGTAGCCCAGAACGGATAATTTTCATACATATTAAGAACCCTTGGAATACCTACAACGCCGCGTTTGGCGGATGACTCCTCCAGAGGTTCGTAATTAAACATTCTTTCAAGTTTATATTTGAACAGATTAGGAACTGTATCGTCTGATTTGGATTTGCCCAGTGCCTTCTCACATCTGTTGCCGGAGATATATTTTCTGCCTCCAGAGAAGTTATTAATAGTAAGCAGACAACTGTTGGTACATCCCTTACAATGAGTCAATGTGGTTTTAAATTCCAGATTTAATATATCATCCATGCTTAACATGGATGATAGTGGTGCTGATAATCCTGCGGAAGCATTCTCCAGCTCTCTGGCAGTATATCTCTCTCGAGCGATCAGCGCCGCTCCGAAGGCTCCCATGATACCGGCAATATCAGGTCTGATAACATTCCTTCCTGTTATAAGCTCAAGTGCCCGCAGTACAGAATCATTATAGAAGGTTCCGCCCTGTACGACTATCTTCTTGCCGAGATTTTCCGGATCAGTAAGCTTGATAACCTTGTAGAGAGCATTCTTTATAACTGAATATGACAGACCGGCAGAGATCTCAGACAGCTGAGCGCCTTCCTTTTGAGCCTGTTTAACATTTGAATTCATGAATACTGTGCATCTTGTACCCAGATCTGTAGGCTGAGGGGCAAATAGTGCCGCCTGAGCAAAATATTGCACACTCATATTCATAGACGAAGCGAAATTTTCAATAAAGGATCCGCAGCCTGATGAACAGGCCTCGTTAAGCATGATGTCGTCAATGGCACCATCCTTTATTCTGATATATTTCATATCCTGACCGCCGATGTCCAATATGCAGTCTACATCCGGCTCGAAAAATCTCGCAGCATAATAATGCGCAACAGTTTCAACCTCACCCTCGTCCAGCATTAATGCAGCCTTCAGCAGAGCCTCGCCATAGCCTGTTGAACAAGAGTATGCGATAGTGCAGTCCTCGGGAAGCAGCGGCTTTAATTCTGACATTGCTCTGATGGTAGTCGCCAATGGCGAGCCGTGATTGTTATCATAAAATGACCATCTGAGAACGCCATCGTCTCCCACCAATGCAATCTTGGTAGTCGTAGAACCTGCATCAATACCCAGAAACAGATTACCATGATATTCGCTCAGAGGAGCCTTGGCAACAGTTGCCCTGGCATGACGTTCCTTAAATTCATCATATTCCTGCTGAGAGTTAAAGAGCGGGTCAATACGATTTATTTCATTGGCCATCTTGATACCGTTGGCCAGCTTATCATACAGGCTGTCGAGACTTATCGCATTAACCTCATCAGACTGCATGGCTGAACCGATAGCAGCAAAAAGATGCGAATTATCCGGATGAAGTGCAGCCTCAGGGGCTAGCTTCAGTGTTCGTATGAAAGCTTCCCTTAATTGATCGAGGAAGTGAAGCGGGCCTCCGAGAAATGCCACATTGCCCCTTATTGGCTTGCCGCAGGCAAGACCTGAAATAGTTTGATTAACAACTGCCTGAAATATTGATGCCGACAGATCTTCCTTGGTCGCACCTTCATTAATAAGAGGCTGGATATCTGTCTTGGCAAATACACCGCATCTCGCAGCAATAGAATAGATATGCTTATAATCCTTGGCATAAGTATTAAGACCGGATGCATCCGTCTGAAGCAGATCTGCCATCTGATCAATAAATGAACCGGTACCTCCGGCACATATTCCATTCATACGCTGTTCGATGCCATTTGTAAGATAAATGATCTTAGCATCCTCGCCGCCCAGTTCGATCGCAACATCCGTCTGCGGGAGATAGAATTTCAATGCTGATGAAACAGCAATAACCTCCTGCACAAACGGAACATCCAGGTGTTTAGACAGTGTAAGTCCGCCAGAGCCGGTTATTACAGGGCAGACGAGACAGTCGCCGATGAGTTTTTTGGCGTCATTTATAAGAGCCGCCATAGTCTCCTGAATATTAGCAAAATGCCTGCGGTAATCAGCAAACAGTACATTATTATTCGTGTCAAGGATAACAACCTTTACTGTTGTAGAACCTATATCAACACCTAACTTGTATGTCATCGCCATATAAAAATCTCCTGATTATTTATTCTATATTGAAAATATTTAATGCAGTCTCAGCTGCATGATAACATCATCCTTCGGTAAGCAGATTGCATTGTCTGCATATACAAATAAGCCATATGGAATGGCTTGGTTACGCATTATATAATAAATTTAAATTAAAGTAAATTTTTATAACAATTTTTCTAATGCAAGTGTTAGTTGCTCCTGCCGTGAACCTCGGCGTCGCAGCCACTGCTCGAAAACGCCTTCGCTGATGTGCGATAAAAGTCATGAACGTTAGATACGAGTAAGCCGTGCCCGCACGAGCGAATTCGTATCTATCGGACAGGCTAACCTGCATGAGCAAGTAGAGCGATAGCTCGGATTGCGAATTCAGGTTTGATTGCGAGAGCACTACGTGCGTAGCAATCAACTTTTATCGAAATCTTTAACAGTAGGCTGCGTCGTCCCGGCACTGGACGGAGCAACTGGTAATTGCGGCAAAACTTCATTATGTACAATTACTGTGTTCAAAATGTGAAATTTGAAATAACGCAGGAAGTATTTATGGTTTATGCCCCGACACTATGCTATACTTTTGCACATGATAGAAAAGTTAGAAAAAAAATTAGGCAAGTATGCAGTAAAAAATCTTATATATTACATACTTGGCGCATACGTTATCGGCTATGTTTTATACATGGTCAAGCCTGAATGGTACGAGTACATAGTTCTGTATCCCTCACTTGTAATGAAAGGACAGGTGTGGCGACTATTTACCTGGGTATGTACAGTTCCTCAGTCACTTAACATCCTGATTATATTCATGTTCCTGTTTTACTTCTTTATAGGCAAGACGCTGGAACAATATATGGGTGCATTCAAATACAACCTGTATATATTCTCTGGATGGTTCTTTACGGCACTGGGTTCGATGCTGATATACTGGCTGTCAGGCTCGGCGATGAGCATATTTGTAAGCACTAATTATCTGAACCTTACGTCATTTCTTGCATTTGCGATTATCTTTCCTGATACCAGGGTGTACCTGTTCGGAATATTGCCGATCAAGATGAAGATCCTGGCATGGATTGATGCCATATACCTGGGACTTCAGGTGATCAGCGGCGTGGTTATATGGCTGTCACCGATATCAGTCGTAACCCAGGCACTTGAGATGTACTACGGATATTCACCATCCACATACGAGGTTCTTGTTTTAAGGCAGAGCAGCATATCACTGATGCTTACGATACTCATATCGTTCATCAATTTTGCAATATTCTTCTTCATAGTAATGAAAAAAAATTATGCCGGCAAGAAGAGAAGAACGCAGTTTCAAAAGAATGCTCAGAGCAGCACTGCCAATACTTCCGGTGCATTTGCAGGATTTACGAATCGTGCAACTAATGCTTCATCTAATAAAGGCAGATACAAGGCTGACACCTCAGGAGAGTTGGTTCACAGATGTTCTGTCTGCGGAAGAACTAACATCGATCATCCGGAATTGATGTTCAGATATTGTTCAAAATGCAGCGGCAACCATGAATATTGTCAGGATCATTTGTTTACGCATGAGCATATAAAATAACAGGCAGCCAATAACAAATGCACCTGCAGATGTTTGCATTTTCCCTTGCGGGTGGTATACTCCTGTGTGCGAAGAGAGAAAGGCACAGGGGGAGTGATAATGAAAGAAGCAGTTAGCTGTGGCGGAGTTGTGATCTATCGAGGTAAGATACTGCTGCTGTATAAGAATTATAAGGATCGTTATAAGGGCTGGGTTTTCCCGAAGGGCACGGTTGAATGTCATGAAGAACATGAAGATACTGCCGTCCGTGAGGTTAAGGAGGAAACCGGCGCCAATGGCAGGATAATGAGCTATCTGGGAACCAGTGAATATGAATTTAACACATCGGATGATACAGTCAGCAAGACAGTCCATTGGTATCTGATGTCAGGCGACAGTTATTATTCCAAGCCCCAGCGGGAGGAGTATTTTACAGATTCAGGCTTCTATAAGTATCACGAGGCATATTATCTGCTCAAGTATGACAACGAGCGTCATATTCTTGAGTCGGCATACAAGGAATATACACAGCTCAAGAGAAGCGGCAAATGGTTATTCAATTAATATAAGCATTCTAAGTCCCATAAATTCATTCGATTTATGGGACTTCGTTTTGTCAATAAAACATTTATTATGTCACGTGCGTTAATTCATGCTGTGTGCCGTGAACCTCGGCGTGCAGCCACTGTTCGAAAACGCCTTCGCTGATTGTTTTCTCACAGTTGCTGCGCCGTCCCGGCACACATGGCAAACCTGTATGAGCAAGTAGAGCAATAGCTCGTATTGCGAAGTCAGGTTGGATCGCGAGAGCACTAAGTGCGCAGCAATCAACTTTTATCAAAATCATAAACAGTGTCTGCAGATTGAACTACAAAAATTACGAGGCGAACAATAATCTGCGAAAGTACATGTGTCTCATATAAAGATAGTGTCAAGTGATCTATGAAAGACAGAACCATAGAAACATAAAGGCCAGATTGTTTAAATAAACGGAGAATACGATGAACACACAACCCAAGATAAATTACCAACTTGAATTAGACAAGGTCATATCCAACCTGCAGTCGACAGGGGTCAGGAAGAGCGTACTGCTTCACAGCTGCTGCGGTCCCTGCAGCAGCTATGTTGTAACATATCTGAAGGAATACTTTGATGTGACTGTGCTGTATTACAATCCCAATATCTATCCAGAGGAGGAATACATGCATCGTCTGTCAGAGCAGACCAGGCTGCTGAAGGAACTTAAGGTTCCGCTGATTGAGGTCGGATATGATCATGATGAATTTCTGGACTATGTAAGGGGTTATGAGGCTGAACCGGAGGGCGGCGCCAGATGCAGGAAGTGCTTTGAATTGCGGCTTAATAAGACATTAGAACTGGCACGAGAATATAACTTCGATTATATCTGCACAACTCTTACCGTAAGTCCGCACAAGAATGCCATGGTTATAAATGCAGTCGGCCAGAATATTGTGAACCTATCTCTGTGTAATAATACTGACGCAGAGCCAAATAATACGCAGCCCCATGATTCAGAATTTAAAATGATAAATATTAACCCGTCAGAGGCAAGTATAAAAGAGCCTGACAAGGCAAAACTTAACGCAGAACAGCGTGGCAATGCAATACATGACATCATGTGGCTTCCCGGTGATTTTAAGAAAAGAGAAGGGTATAAAAAATCCATCGAATTATCCAAGCAATACGACCTCTACCGCCAGGAATATTGCGGATGTGAGTTCGCCAAATAAGGCGATAAGCAGCCGCAATTAAGGCATTTTAGCCATATATTGTATTGTCCGCCTCGAAGCAAGCCGACTGCTGCTTTTAATGCATGGTTTAAAGATCTCCAATTATTCTCATTAAGGTACATAAATTATTCTCATTAAGGCACATAAATTGTTGCAAAAATGTTAACAAATGTTATACTCAAATGACCTATAGCTGTTAACTTAAGATTTTGTCAATTACAGTTTGTGAGATACATAAGTATTAGTGTGAAGGGGGACGAGGATATGTTCGAGAAGTTAAAGCAAAGCATCGCCATATTGTTGGCAGCCACGATGGTTGCAGGTATGGCAGGAACATCCGCATCTACGGTATTAGCAGGAGAAAACTATGATTCAGACTATATAGAACAGTCAGAAGAATCAAGTTATGTTGAAGGAGACGGCGGGGATGTTGTGCTTGAGGACCTGTCGTCAGCAGGTGAATCCGGTGACATAACACCGGAGTATGCGGACGCATATATAGACAATGATCAGGATCTGGATAATGCGGCAAGTGAAGATTCGAAAACCGGCATTACAACGGAGCCTATAACTCAGGCAGAGGAGAATACACCGCAAGATGCAACTCCGTCTGCCGAGGAGCCGATCATTCAGGATGATACAGTCTCACAAGATGATGCATCATCTCAGGAAGATCCGACAACTCAGGAGGACACAACCTCGCAGGATGCAGAACTTCAGGATGAAACCACACCTGAGGATGAGACAACTACAGAAGAAGAGCAGACTGCATTTGACCAGTATGAATCTGTAGACATTGATGATGACAATAAGCTGTATGTTCACATTACAGCACCTGAAGGCGTTCTGCCGACAGGTTCATCTTTCACAGTAGAGAAAATCGACCGTACATCAGATACAGAAGCATTTGTAAGTGCCAAGCGCCCGGCAAATGCATTTGTATTCGAGTCATATGTTCTTGATATGACCATGTACAATAAGGACGGAGATAAGATCCAGCCTGACACGGCAAATGGTCAGGTATCCATCGTTATGGGCATTAATAGTATGTCTGCTGAGCCACAGAAGGCAGCAGATGCTGTTAAGCATGAGATCTCAGCAAGAGCCCTGAACGAGCTTACATCCTTCTATCAGAACACAGAATTTGAACTGAGCGCTGAGGAAATCAGCAGCGTTATCGATGAAGTATTAGAAGAAACAGATATCTCTTATTCGGAGGATGAGATCAGCCTGGATATCTATCATATCCCGGATGGCGCATCATACGCAGATTTTCTCTATACAGAGAGAATTTACAGTGACAGTGCTATATCATATGCAGAAAGATTAGTACAGACATATACAGACAGCTTCTCAGAATATCCTGTGGAACTGTCTGTATATTGTGATATTAACGAATTAACACAGAATGTTATAACAACAGCGTCAGAACTTATTGATGAGGCTCTGGCAACCGCAGGCGATGATAACATTGAACTCGCCAAAGAAACATATACCATCGAGGGTGAATTAGCATTCGAAACCGATGAGATGTCCATCAGCGATATCATAAGTGCGCTTAAAACCAAGCAAATGCTTCCGGACACCTTCCATGAACCGGTTAAGCAGGTAGTTTCAGGAAGCAGCCAGAATCCAACCATTACCATAAATGAGAAGAGCCCGCTGCCTAACTATGACGCATCAGTAACAGTAGGCCGAGGCGGACAGCGAGGCAATATATCCATCTATGATGCGATGGGAAACGAATACATATTAACAGTTTACAACTCACTTCCTACAGTCAGTGAATATTATGACACATTAGAATTCGACGTTATATGGAATGATAACTCAGGAAGTACGACACTGGATAAAACCAATCTGGTAGACAGACCTGACGGAGCATCTGGTGATTATCAATATATTAAGGATAATTATGTGCTTCAGTTTAAGGTAGATGGTGCTGAGGCGTGGAACGACCTGACAGCAGACAATTATACCCAGGCAGGACTTACTGAGTTTATGGGTATAACAGGTACTGACAGTAAGGCTGTTAATGCATCAGGCGGTATATGGACATTTATCTATGATGATGTTAATAAACTGCCTCATAAATATCTGGAAAACGGCAACGAGCATACCGTTGAATTCAGAATCCTGCAGAAGAATGTGATTGACGGTTATGACGCTGCAACCACTGCAGGTACAGAGACGATCTATGCTGATACAGATACCAGCATTATTAATACTGTTCAGACCAAATTCTCTGCACAGATAAAATGGTTAGACAATAACAATTCATATGGAACCAGAGTTACAGAAGATAACTTTATCCGGAATTATGTAGCTCTCAGAGTTCAGGCATACGACGGCTCAGGAGTAAAATATCTTGACTCAAGCCAGGTAAAATTTGATAAAGAAACCGGAACATTCTCACTTCAGGGACTTCCGAATTATGATTCCAACAGAAACCAGCTGAATTACAGCATTCAGGTGGGAAATGTTGTTAGAGATGAATCAGGACAGATAATAGAGGTAACTTCTAATATCGAGCAGACATCCACTTCCGGAGAAACAGGCGTAGACGGATATGGCGGATATTATCTCAGTACATATGTAAATGACGACATCTATGCTACCAGCGCTGATGCGCTGTATAATGGCGGAACTCTTACAGAGAAGCTGAGTAATAAAACCACCTTTACATACAACAAGGAGTGGTCTGACGGAGATACTCAGGAATCAGAAAGACCTGCTTCTAAGATCTATATGTATGCCATCTCCTCGCAAACTGTTTTGGATTCTAATGGCAGCGTATTGGATATCTCTGAGGCATCTCCTGTTAACGGATTTGGTTCAGAGTCTGTGCCGACTCATAATGCACAAGGTATCGTGGTTGGCGCAAATATTCAGCTTCCTATGTATGATGCCAGCGGAACGAGACTGGTTTATTTCATAAAAGAGACGGATCTGGGAGAAGGCTATGTATCTGACATTGATAATGAAGATGCCGAGCCTTGCAAACTGGATGATGATAAGAACAAGGATATAATCAGTAAATTTGAAACTCTGACAGATGAATCAGGCAATGTCAAATACATTCTGAACGGCGGAACAGTAGACAATAAGAAGAGTGAACCTGTTACAGTTAGTGTTCAGGTAACACTTGATGCCGTTTCAATGCAGAGCGCAGATGGAATATGGGTTCAATTACAGCTGCAGAGATGGGATCGCACTTCGCAGTCATGGGTAAATGTAGAATATGATATTGATGGCGAGCCTATGCCAGTGGCTGAACTTGACGGATTTTCCGGAAATGCAATGACCAAGACCGCTACCAGCCGATGGGTGAACAAATATGACGAGGATGGTTATGAGATAACATATCGTTATATACAGACAGCTTTTGGATTCGAAGAACGGGAAACACCGCTGACATACAAGGACAGTGATCAAAAATCCGATAAATACGACCTTAATAAGACTGTCATAGGCAGAGAGGCAGCCGGTGTTGACGGCGTAAATACAACTGCATATATAAACGGAACCATGGAGATTGCCAATGTAAGGTCGACAGTGATCTACAACGTTATACAGGCCAATACTGTGGTTGAGTCTGTCAAGAAATGGATAGCTTCAGGCACAGATGTTACAGCTGAACTGTCAGATGAGGCATATGCAATATTCAGGATCACCAGAAATGACGGCAAGCACAGTATATCTGAAGGTACAGAACCGGATGAAGATACATTGAGAGATTCCGAAGGCAATGTTGTATATGATGCACGCCTTAATAGATCAACAGGCTGGATCAATTATACAGATAATCTGGAACGCTTCGACGAATCCGGCATGGAATATACCTATCTTACATCAGAGATAAAATCAGATGACGGCGGATATATAGCAGAAAAATATGGTGAAGAATCCGGATATAAATGGTAAAAGTCTACCAAGTATTCTCAGTGTGTAACTGATCCGACTTCCGGACATACAATTATTACAAGTAACGACCAGAAGTGCGGACAGGCGGATAAAACACTTGTGGGAGTAGTTACTAATGAGTTAAGAGGTCCTGGTGAAAGTATAACTATCGCCTTCATGAAGGATTGGCAGGACGGAGGAGATCTGCTGTCAAGACGCAGCTGCGTATTTGCTATATACAAGATAGAAAATACCGCCGTGGAAAACACTCCTCAATTACTGGATGTTGTTTCCATAAGTGAGAGTGATAACTGGTATCATGAGCATACATATTATAAGGGCGAGGTATGCAAGGACGGAAGTATACTGACAGAAGTCGGTACCCAGGATGATTATGTAGTTGTGGAGGTAGGAACAGAAGACTATGACGGCGGTAATACTACATACAATTACTATAATTCGAAGAAATATGATGAGCTGTCAATAGAAGACCTGAGAATTATTAAGGCATCTCAGGACAGTGTTACCAGTGTAGGTACCATAGCTTCTGATGAAACCGATCCGAACGGATGCAGCGAGTATACCTATAATGTAACCTCAGGATACGGAGAGATTGTTTCAGACATATACGGATATATCATAACTAATACAAGAGTTGCTGATGTAGGCATGGATATGTCTAAGACCTGGGCAGACGGAGGCAAGAGAAGAACCAGCCGTTTCGTGCTGTACAGATATAACAGTACAGACATTAAATATGAAGACCCAACAACTATATGGGAGTTCAGTCTTCCGGCGGAAGGCTCCGGAAGCAGTGCTGATCTGGGATTATCTGACAATTTCAATTACGAATATAAAGAAGAAGGCAAGACAAGCTCCGTCTCTATAAGAGGACTGGATAAGTATGACGCAGAAGGCAATGCATATATATACAGAATCGTAGAGACCGGAATTGTAGATAAAAAAACCGGTGCTGTTATTCCAATAGAAAATGGCACAGCAATTGTAAGCGGTGACAGATACGTATGCAATACTGCAGATGTTTCAGAAGAATACGGTGATCTTCACAATTCTCACGACTTGTTTACCAAGAAGAGCACCAATACTTTGTCAGACACGACAGAAATATCCCTGAATAAGGTTTGGTATGATAATGGCTTATCAGATACTCTTGAGCACAGACCGAGCATTTATTTCAAGGTCTACAGAATGTCGGCTAACTATGATGTCACATATGATGGAGAGACAATAAATCTGGCTGAATATATTGAGTCAGATGACTTTGATGCGGCCTTGTTCAGCGAGATGTTCAATGCGGCTGTCGGAGCAATGGATCCTGATGCATTTGCCGAGAAGGTAGCAGACATTAAGGATGATCGTATGTGGGATGCATCAGCAAATGTATTCTATTGGTCATGCGATCTTAATAAATTGCCAAAATTCAATGAAGAAGGTGAGAGATATATCTATTTTGCTACTGAAGGCGGAATAGAGGGCTCATCATATACAGCTATCTATGGCAATATGACCAGCGAGGAGCTGTATCCGGATGCTTCAGTGCGTAATCCTTCAAGCGGTAAGGATATATATGATATCTACAACGCTTATTCGTACGA
>CAVAJR010000009.1:0-70645 GCA_963589005.1 Bacteroidaceae bacterium
ATTGAAATGATAATTGAGTATGTCAGACTGGTCCATAGGGTATTGAAGAAACAGTTATTTGTTTTTGTCAATCTAAAACAATTGCTTACGGATGAGGAATTGCAATCATTTTATGAATTTTGTTTTTATGAAAAGGTTTATGTTCTTATCATTGAAGGCATTGAAATGGATGGCAGAGCGCATGAACGACATTTGGTACTTGATAAAGACTTGTGTTTGATAAAATATTAAAGTTCTTATTCTTATGGTCTGGATTAACTACATATTGCAAGTATGTTAAGCTCGGAGATAACCACAAATATGAATTTGAGGTTTGAGAGCCTTGTTAATTCAGAAGGACGTAAGACCTTACATGTTATCTATGACGACACGAAAAGTTTGAGAGCCTTGTTAATTCAGAAGGACGTAAGACTTCCTGCAGAAGAAATAGCAGAATCAGCATGTTTGAGAGCCTTGTTAATTCAGAAGGACGTAAGACGTAGAAAGTTTCATGTGCGGGCAGCTCATCGTTTGAGAGCCTTGTTAATTCAGAAGGACGTAAGACCAGACATCTGGACAGCATTAGAGGTTATGCGTTTGAGAGCCTTGTTAATTCAGAAGGACGTAAGACTTTGCTGAAATTCGGTGTCTATGACGCAAGTTTGAGAGCCTTGTTAATTCAAAATGATGCGAAACGACATTTCTGCCAAGCTCATCTGAGCAGCACATGCAAGCCAGACATGCAACCAAAAGTATAACTCAGTTTCGATTAAAGATAACAGGAGGCAAGACATGAAGACTTTTATTAAGCATCTACACGCAATAGCAATATTGACATCATTAAGTGTGTTTTGCATTTCACCAAGATATATAATGGCATCAGGGACTGGAACGAGCGTGTATACAGCTGCATCAGCTGTGACTGAAATAGAAATTCCAGAAGTTCCGTATGTCGGAATGCCTGCAAGGAGTCTAAATTATACAAAACTGGGACATTATACAGTAGAGTATAAATTAACAGAAAGAACAAGCATATTTCTTTGGTATGAATCAGATATTATCGATCATGAACATTTGCAATGCAAAGCGGAAGTGCTTAGTTATAGTTCCGCTTCGTCAAAGATATCAATCAACAGTGTCCAAGAGGTCAAGCTGTATAATAAATGGAAAAAATATTCATCAACGTCTGATAAATCAAATTCCAGCAAAAAGGAAACAACTTATTCTAATGAACCGAGTGTAGAAGGATTTTCTAATGAAGAGGATTTCTACGACTACTATTACTATGATTTCTTCGATTATGAAGATGCTGCTGCTTACTACAGAAAACACGGGGGCAGATAGCATTAGAAACCGAGCCTTGCAATTTTATACAAAAGGAAGTATAAAATAGTGCTCGGAGGAATGATATGACAAGAGATCTTACAAGTGGTTCCGTATGGAAACATGTAATTATTTTGGCGATTTCAATGACATTGGGAAATGCTATACAGCAGCTGTATAGCATGGCTGATACTGTTATTGTCGGACAGGTACTGGGTGAGCAGCCACTGGCAGGAGTCGGTTCAACATCCAGCCTGAATTTTATGATAGTGTTCTTCTGCATGGGCATATGTGCAGGCTGCGGCATTCCTGTTGCCAGAGAATTTGGTGCAGGTAATTTTTCTGCACTCAGAAAATATGTCACCAATTCTGTATGGGTATGCGCGGCATTCTGCGTTGTCATAACAGTGATTTCGTGTGTATTTTGCGGAACGTTCCTAAGATGGCTGTCTACGCCGGAGGAAATATTCGATTACGCCAGGGATTATATATTTGTAATATTCTTAGGGCTGGCGTGTACATTTTTCTATAATCTTCTGGCATCAATTATAAGGAGTCTGGGAGATGCGAAGACACCGCTCATTGCACTTGTGATCGCATCGATCGTGAATATAGGACTTGATTTTGCCTTCATGCTGTGGATTCCAATGGGCGTAGTCGGAGCAGCGCTTGCAACAGTAATTGCGCAGGGAATATCCGGAGCGTATTGTTTCTTGATATTAAGAAATAAATTCGATGTATTAAAGATGCAGCCGGATGATTGGAAGTGTAATAAGATAGTGATCAAGGCGCTGTGCAAACTGGGCGTTCCCATGGGATTTCAATATTCAATTACAGCTATAGGTCTGCTGGTTGTTCAGTCAGCCATAAACGGATTCGGAACAGCTGCAGTTTCCGGTATGTCGGTTGCCAATAAGGTGCGGCTTCTTATAGCATGTCCGTTGGATGCCATCGGTCAGATAATGACACCGTTTGCAGGACAGAACCTGGGTGCGGGGCAATTCAAACGTATCAAGGAAGGACTCTGGAAGACTACGCTGCTGGGTCTAGGCTGGTCAGTTCTCGTAACTATTCCGTTTACCCTGCTGGCGGGCAGACCGATCGTCGGAATATTCCTCTCAGACCCGAGTGCAGACATAATAGAATATGCATATACATATCTTATGTGCACGAACCTCTTTAATGTTTTCCTTACATTTGTTAATGTGTTCAGATTTACGATACAGGGCATGGGATATACAGGATTGTCTATGATATCCGGTGTCATGGAGACGGTCGGACGGGCATTTGCCGGAATAGTGCTTGCAAATGCAATTGGGTTCGAAGGTGCTGCATTGGGTTCGTCTCTGGCATGGATATTGGCGGACTGCTTCCTCGTGCCGGCATTCTTTATATGCTATAAGAAGGTTAGCAGCAGAGGAGAAGGGCGGCAATGATACGAGGACTTTTAAACAAAGACCATCTGCACCAACAGCATATATATAGCTGTGCCTGCGACGATGCTCAGTATGGTATTGTGCTTCCACAGGTGGAGCAGGATGACGATCACGCAGCTGATAAGCTCCGGCATGAATGTATTTACCGACGCAAATGAGACATTTTTGAGGCAGTAAACCACGAGCATGGCCATAACAGCATATGGCAGCAGATTGCTTAAGTTTATGATGGACTGTGGAGCCTTTCTCTTGCCGCCGAATATAAGAAACGGGATTGCGCGCAGAGCGGCTGTTATGATAGTCATAATAGCGATTGCAATTATGAAATATGTATTTCCGGTCATTGGCATACCTCCTTTTTCTTAGCGATTCGGGCAAATATATCCGGTGCACACAGAACGATGATTATTGCAAACATTGTCGGAATAAGGAAGCTGCCGGCGCCGAATATCAGCCTGCATGCAATCGCACAGATGCCGCCTGCAATGGCTGGCCAATGTCTCTTGGCTTCACACCACTGGTCCACGGCAACAGTAATAAAAAGGGCAGTGAGCGAGAAATCCATACCTGTCGTGTTGATGTGAATAAGGCTTCCGGCTACGATACCGATAAGGCTTCCGGCTACCCAATATATCTGATCGAAGAGGGATACCAGAAAATAGAATGATGGATTATTATTCCGTTCATCAGCATCATCCTTACACAGCAGAGAATATGTTTCATCGGTCAGTGCGAAGATAAGATAAGGCTTCTTGCCTTCGGCGTTTTTATATTTTCCTAACATAGACAGGCCATACAGAAGGTGCCTTGCATTTACGGCCAATGCTGTGAAGGCTATCGTAATAAGACCCGCGCCGCCGCTTAACAGTTCGATCGCAACATATTGCAATGAACCGGCATAGACGAAGATGCTTAATGCCAACGGCCAGATAATGCCCAGTCCCTTCGAAACGGCCAGCATACCGAAACCTGCGCCAAGTACCAGATATCCTGCCATTACCGGAACTGATTTAAGAAAGGCACGTCTTATGAGCCCTGCATCTGATATGGATTTTTCATTTGAATTCATTTTGATAAAACTTCCTAGATAAATAATAACGTTACGGATTCTAACGCAAATGGTAGAAGATAACAACAGTTTGTTTTAGATAACTGATTGGCGGAATTTATTCCGGACATCCGGATTGACAGCCGCAGGCTGCAGGCATTTGACAAGCCTAAACAAAACTGTCGAAAAACCAAACCAAACATTGAAGACGTAGTTGATTA
Organism: Bacteroidaceae bacterium; assembly: GCA_963589005.1. GTDB lineage: Bacteria > Bacillota > Clostridia > Lachnospirales > Lachnospiraceae > RGIG5612. Next base: position 4,008 of record CAVAJR010000009.1, read on the forward strand.
CGGCTATAATTAAACGGTTGCAGAAAATTTCTTAAAGAAAAGACAGGTAGAACATGACTGACGATATAATAATCCGACCAATGACTATAGATGACTATGACGGTGTAATGTCTCTGTGGATGACAATAAGAGGATTTGGAATAAGGAGCATTGACGATTCAAGAGAGGGCGTTGAGAGGTTTCTTCTTAGAAATCCTAATACAAGCATTGTTGCGCAGTCAGGAGATGAGATAGTCGGTTCAATATTATGCGGACACGATGGCAGACAGGCATGTTTCTATCATGTATGTGTTAAGAAGGAATTAAGGCGTCACGGCATAGGCAAGGCCATGGCCATCACAGCTATGGATCAGCTGCGAAAGGAACATATAAATAAGATCACACTGATCGCATTTAAGAGCAACGAGGAAGGCAATACCTTCTGGCAGCAAGTTAATTGGTCGCTGAAAGATGATATTAATACATATGAGTTTATTTTGAATGCGGATAATAATACCATATTTAACAGGTGAGAAAAATGACTATTGAGTGCCGTGAACCTCGGCCTGCAGCCACTGTTCGAGGATGCCTTCGCTGATCGTTTTCTCACAGTGGCTGCGCCGTCCCGGCACGCTATAAGTTAAAACTATTTTTTAAACCAACTATTTGAGGCTGGCATATCGTAATGGTATGTCAGCCTTCTTTGGTACAGCTGCAATTTTCAGAAAAAGTTCACAAAGCTTCGTTGACATTTTAGGAAAAATTTTTTTATACTTTCAAAAGAATGCTGCTAGTTGGCAGGTTTATAAGGCAACCGGGAGAGACTGCAGATATAGAGGAGAGATAAATATATGCTGGAATTAAAAGATATAACCAAGGTCTATAAGACTGGCGGAGAGACAGTAGAGGCATTAAAGGGTATAAGTCTTAAGTTTAGGAATAATGAATTTGTATCCATACTGGGACAGTCAGGATGCGGCAAGACGACAATGCTCAATATAATAGGAGGACTTGACAAATATACGTCGGGTGATCTCATTATTAATGGCAGGTCTACTACCCAGTACAAGGACAGAGACTGGGATGCATACAGAAATCATTCAATAGGATTTGTATTTCAGAGCTACAACCTGATACCCCATCAGACGGTTCTGCAGAATGTAGAATTGGCTCTTACGCTGTCAGGAGTCAGAAAATCAGAACGAAGAAAGAGAGCAATAGAGGCTCTGGAGAAGGTAGGACTTAAGGATCAGATTAAGAAAAAACCTGCCGAAATGTCAGGCGGACAGATGCAGCGTGTTGCGATTGCCCGTGCTATTGTAAATAATCCTGACATTATTCTGGCAGACGAGCCGACAGGTGCGCTCGATACAGAAACCAGCGTTCAGGTAATGGAGATCCTGAAGGAGATCTCGGCTGACAGGCTTGTTATTATGGTAACGCATAATCCGGAGCTGGCAGAGAAATATTCAACAAGGATCGTGCGTATGTTAGACGGTCGGATCACAGCGGATTCCATGCCGCTGACAGACGAGGAAGTAAACAAAGCTGAGGCACAGGACAAGGCTTTACTGGACGATAAGAAGCAAAAGAAGCCGTCCATGTCTTTCGGAACATCATTTGGTTTATCGCTTAAGAACTTATTTACCAAGAAGAAGAGAACGGCCCTTATAAGCTTTGCGGGCTCAATCGGAATAATCGGCATTGCATTGATCTATGCAGTATCCAACGGAACGACCAATTATATAAATATCGTACAGGAGCAGACATTGTCTTCGTATCCTATCTCACTGGAGGCACAGTCAATAGACATGTCGAGTCTGATAACTTCGTTTATGGGAACGGCTTCATCTGAACAGAGCCATGATAATGATGCCGTATATCAGAAGGATATGCTTTATTCAATGGTCAATTCAATGGGCTCGATGGAAACCTCGGAAAATGACCTGGCATCCTTTAAGGAGTATTTAGAACAGCAGATGGTGGATGAAAGCACAGGACTTGCAGATGCTATAACTTCGGTTCAATATAAATACGACCTTGACCTTCAGATCTATACAGAAAATGTAGACGGAGATATCATCAGTACAGATACGCAGCAGCTTGTAATGAATCTGATGACACAAAATACTGGTGTGGATTTCTCATCATTGATGTCTCTTACTGAATCCTCCACATTAGGCAATAGTTATATGAGCACCATCGAGAGCGGATCTTCACTGTGGACAGAACTGCTTCCGGGAGATAAAGGCAATATTATAAGCGATGCATCTAAGGAACAATATGATCTCTTGTATGGCAGCTGGCCGAATAGTTATGATGAGGTTGTAGTATTTGTTGATGAAAATAATGAGATCAGTGACCTGTGCCTGTATGCTATGGGCTTAAAGTCAGAAGAAGAGATGCAGTCACTTATGAATGCGGCGATTGCCGAAACAACGGTAGAGTCAGAGTCGCATAAGTGGACATATGAGGATATATGCGGACTTGAATTTAAGACAATCCTTAACAGCAGCTGTTATTCATATGACGAGGAGAGTGGAACATATAAGGACCTGAGAGAATCCGAAGCAGGCCTCAGATATCTGTATGACAACGGTCTTACACTCCGAGTTGTGGGCATAGTAAGACCAAATCAGGATGCGGTGGCTTCAACAAGCAGCAATGCCATCGGTTATACGCATGCTCTGACAGAATATGTGATCAATGAGTCGCAGGATGCTGATATAGTCAAGGCACAGAAGGAAAATCCTGACGTAGATGTGCTGACCGGTCTTAAATTCGCTTCAAATGAGGACACACTTACAACGCAGGACAAGGCTCAGGCTGTAAGGGAATATCTGGATTCCTTAAGCGGCTCGGAAAAGCTGATGGCATTTGCGAAAATCCTTGCAACACCTTCTGATGATACAGTAAATCAGATGATTGAAAGTGCGACCTCCGGTATGACCCGTGATGACATATTGAACACAATATTGGCGGGTATGGAGTCGCAGCTGGGCATGGATGAAAGCCAGGTTAAGGCATATATTGACTCAATGAGCGATGAAGAATTAGAGTCAGCTTATAAGGAGATGATTAAGTCTCAGATCACGTCAGAGTATGCGCAGAGTGCAGCCTCCAGCCTGGAAGGAATGGATGAGACTCAGCAGATCGCTATGATGGAGCAGATTCTGTCTGCATATACAGATGAAGATTATGCCGGTCTGTATGATGAATTGTTTGAATTTTCAGATTCAACATACGACGACAACCTTGCCAAATTTGGAAGTGTCGATCTGAATTCACCTTCGGGAATAAATATTTATGTAAGTACATTTGCGGATAAGGACACCATCGAGGAGCTGATAGATACCTACAATTCAGGTGTTGATGATATGCACCAGATTACATATACGGACTATGTTGGTCTTATAATGTCCTCTGTTACAACGATCATTAATGCTATAACATATGTTTTGATCGCGTTCGTTGCAGTATCGCTGATAGTTTCATCTATTATGATCGGCGTAATAACTCTGATCTCGGTTCAGGAGAGAACCAAGGAGATTGGTATCCTGCGAGCTATCGGAGCATCGAAGAGAAATGTATCCAGCATGTTTAATGCTGAGACGCTGATAATAGGCTTCACATCAGGTCTGGTGGGAATAGGTATTACATATCTGTTATGCATATTGATAAATGCAGTTTTACATGTACTTACCGGAATTGAGTCGCTGTCAGCCAGTCTGCCTGTAAGCACAGCTGCAATTCTTGTAGGAATCAGCATGCTGCTTACATTAATTGCAGGAATTATCCCATCGAGCAGCGCAGCCAAGAAGGATCCGGTAGTTGCTCTCAGGACGGAATGATCTGCAGCTTACGGCAAATTTTTTGGTATCTTTATCAAGATTTTTACATGCGGCGGGCAACTTCATTGACCATTGCAAATGCAAGTGTTACAATTTTTCCATCTGAAATTTAATATGAAATGTAGCGTGAAGGTGTCCGTGCGCATGCATGGGTGAAAAGGGAATCTGGTGCAAATCCAGAACGGTTACAGTCACTGTAAATGGGAGCTGAATTGAACCGGTCAGTAATAATGACCGGACTCACTGGGCAACTGGGAAGAGCAATGAGGCAATGAACTAAGTCAGGAGACCTGCCTTTGACGTGGAATTTTTAATCTGCTGTCTTACGGATTAAACTTCTGGCATTTGGTGTATCTGCATTATAAAATACACATATATGAAGAAACGAAGACCGCAGTGATGCGGTCTTCTATATTTCTGCGCATCGGTACTTTTTGTATTTTCTTTCAGAAAATAACAGAAAAGAGGAAATGAAAATGAAGAAATTAATGGTAACTCTTCTTGCAGGTGTGATGGCAGTTTCAATGCTGACTTCAACAGCATTTGCAGCATCAGCAGAAGATCAGGCAGCAGCTGATAATGTAGCAGCACTTATTGATGCTATCTATGTTCAGAGCAGAACTGACGAGACAGATGAGCAGTGCGCAGCTGCTAAGGAAGCATGGGATGCCCTTACGGATGAGCAGAAGGAATTGGTTGAAGGTGAAAATGCAGACCCTGACTATTTCGGAAGAGATACAGGTGATGCTTCACTTGACGATGCAAGAAATCAGGACGAGATCGGTGAGAACGAGATTCTTGTTGTAAGTTTCGGAACTTCCTTCAATGACAGCCGTGTAGAGGATATCAAGGGTATTGAGGATGCGATCCAGGCTGCATATCCGGATTGGTCAGTAAGAAGAGCATTCACAGCTCAGATCATCATCAACCATGTTGAAGCAAGAGACGGTGAAAACATCGACAATATGACACAGGCTCTTGAGCGTGCAGTAAACAACGGCGTTAAGAACCTCGTTGTTCAGCCTACACATCTGATGCATGGAGCTGAATACGATGAAATGTGCGAAGCTATTGCTGAGTATGAAGATAAGTTCGAATCAGTTGCTATCGCAGAACCTCTGTTAGGCGAAGTTGGTACAGATGCAACAGTTATCAACGATGACAAGAAGGCTGTTGCAGAGGATATTGTAGCTGCAGCACTGGAAGAAGGCGGATATGAGTCACTTGATGCAGCAGCAGAAGAAGGCGTTGCATTCGTATTCATGGGACACGGAACATCACATGCTGCTAAGGTAAGCTACAGCCAGATGGCAACACAGATGTCAGAGCTGGGATACTCTAATGTATTCATCGGAACAGTTGAAGGTGAGCCGGAAGAGACATCATGCGAGGCTGTTATCGAAGCCGTTAAGGAAGCCGGATATACAACAGTTGTTCTTCGTCCTCTGATGGTTGTTGCAGGTGATCATGCTAATAATGATATGGCAGGCGATGATGATGACTCATGGAAGACCATGTTCACAGATGCCGGATTTACTGTACTTACACAGATCAGCGGTTTAGGAAGAATCGATGCTATTCAGCAGTTATATGTTGCTCATACAGCAGCTGCAATTGATTCTATTGCAAAATAAATAATATTACTCCATAAAGGTGGAGTTGGGTTGGCACTGTCTGATTTCATTCAAGCAGTGCTGGCTTGTGACAAAAGTCCTGGACGGTAGATATGAATGAGCCGTGCATGCACGAGGGAATTCATATCTATCGGACAGGCTAAACTACATGAGCAAGAAGAGCGATAGCTCGGATTGCGAATGTAGTTTGGATTGCGAGAGCACGAAGTGCGTAGCAATCAACTTATGTCATAAATGAAAAAAAGTGATCGCGACCCATGTCAGGACGGCGCAGCACCTGCGAGAAAACAGTCGGCGAAGGTGTTTTCGAGCAGTGAGCTGCACGCCGAGGTTCAGGGCATGCACAATCAGATGCAGCATTAAAGAGACTTTATTGATATTGAATGCAAAGGAGAAGATTATGAAGAGAGTTCTTACAGCAGCTATGGCAGTGATTATGTCAGCAGCAATGCTTATGCCATGCATGGCAGCAGAAGAGAGTACAGCTGATACGCTGGCAGATGGAATTTATACGGTTGAATTTGACACAGACAGTTCTATGTTCCATGTAAATGAAACTGATGACGGTAAGGGCATCATGGTTGTTGATGATGGTGAGATGACTGTTCATGTAAGTCTCGCAGGAACCGGAATCATTAATCTCTATGTGGGACTGGCAGCAGATGCCAGGGAAGCCGGCGAGAAGGAATTATTGCAATATACAACTGACAGAGTTACATACAGTGACGGAATGACAGAGGAAGTATATGGCTTCAATATTCCTGTACCTGTTCTGGATGAAGAATATGATGTAGCAATTTTTGGCAAAAAAAGTCAGACATGGAATGATCACAAGGTATCAGTTTCTGACCCTCAGCCGTATGCCGATGCTGTTTCAGTATCAGATTTAGGACTTGAAGACGGTATCTATAGAGCTGAACTTATATTTGTCGGCGGCTCAGGCAAGGCTTATATACAGTCTCCATGTGAATTAGAGATAGCTGATGGCGCAGCATATGCAACCATTCAATGGAGCAGCGAGAAATATGACTATATGTTAGTCGGCGGTGAAAAATATCTTGCGCAATCTACAGAGGGAGGCTCAACATTTAAAATCCCTGTAGAGTCATTTAACTCATTATTAGAAGTAGTAGGCGATACAACAGCTATGAGCGAGCCGCGCGAGATCGAATATACATTAGTATTCCTGGCAGACAGTATCGAGGCCGCAGAATAAGCTGCGGTGTGTCAGAAAGACGCTGGGGACACGAGGATTATACAATATACAAAAACACTATTTGCGTATGATGAATTATAAGAGAGGAATCTTGTACGGAGTCGGAATAGGACCGGGAGATCCGGATCTGCTGACAATAAAGGCAATAAAGATCTTAAACGATGCTGATGTTATAGTTTTCCCGGGCGAAGTGCCTGAGAAAACTGTAGCATGGAGCATTATACATTCGGTCGTAAATCTGGATGGCAAGGAACTGGCTGGAATTTCTTTTCCTATGACTAAGGACAGAATCGTTCTGGAGGAAAGCCATAAACATGGAGCTGAATGTATAAAACAATACCTGGACAATGGCTTAAATGTCGCATTTGTGACTCTGGGTGATCCTTCGGTATATTCGACATTTACATATGTTAATAAGATTCTAAAGGAAGATGGATATGATACTGAGGTAATACCAGGCATACCATCTTTTTGTGCAGCTGCAGCAAGAATAAATGAGCCGCTGGGAGAAGAACACGAGCAGATCCATATTATTCCGTCATCATATGACATAGATGAAGCATTGTCGTTGAAGGGTACCAAGGTGCTGATGAAAGCGGGCAAGAAGATAGGACAGGTCGTTGATGATGTGAATAAAAGAGGCCTTAAGATGATCCTTACTGAGAACCTGGGCATGACCGATGAAAAGATTATCTATGATCCGCCCGCAGATATAGAGGCAGGATACTATACATTGATCATTGTTAAGGATAACCAAGAGGTGAGATAAAGTGACTGTAAAAATCAAAAAAACTATGCTTATATCTGTAACAGCTGTGATGATAGCCGGCATGGCAGTGCCTGCGGCAGCAAATGATTGCATTTTATCACAGGCAGAGCAGAAGGTAATTGCTGTTTCCACGGATAATATGTCCTCTGATATACAGGAGGAAGCTGCTTCAGACGGCACAACAGCTGTGATTGATAATTCCACTATATTGCCTGATGGTTTGTATACTCCGGATAGCTTTTTATTTTCAGGCGGCACAGGCAAGGTTAATATAGCATGTCCGTCCGTAAGGGTAAAAGATGGGCAGGCTTATGCCCAGATCAGATTTTCAAGCAGCAAATACGGATATGTAAAAGCAAATGCTGAGACATATTATCCGATATCAACTGATGATGGATCATTATTCGAGATCCCGGTAGAGCTTAACAAGAATAATAAAATACTTGGCATGACAACAGCCATGTCGTCAGCCCATGAGATAGAGTATACAATATATGTATATATTGATGATGCCAATGCTGATGATTCGAAGGTTGAATCTAGTGAGACAGGTGGTAAGACCGTCAGCAATAATGCTGCACCTGCGATTATCGGACTTACAGCATCGAACAAGGACTGCATAAGTACACCATATCTTAAGATGTATTATTATGAGGACGATATTGTATATGCCGAAATAGATATTTCGGACACCGACGCACTTGCAGAAATGGCAAATGGTCTGGAGGACGACAGCGCTGAGGCAGGCCTCTATCAAAATGAAACATTGAAATATCTCATAGTTCCTGAAGGCGTACAGATTCCGGCAGGTCTTGAAAAGGAAATGATCATTATTAATCTTCCTAAGGAACATATCTATGTACAGTCAGATGAAGCTGAGGATATTCTTAAAACTTTAAATGCAGACAGTTTATCAGATAATACAGAAGGGACGTACGAAGAGCCTGATTATAAAAGCATGATAAAAAGCTCTATTGATCTTGCAGTTATATCATCAGAGTTTTTGAAATCGTCAGAGGATAGTACATCATCTGAAACAAGTGCATTATACAATACATTCACAGACAGAATGCAGACCCTGGGAATACCGGTTATAATTGACAGGATGGCTGATGCAGTTAATGAGGCGGACAAGGAAGCATGGAGAATATTCTACAGACATATTTTCGAAAACTGATGACAATTATTATGTGACTGCGTGCCATGAACCTCGTCGTGCAGTCCGCTGCTCGAAAACGCCTGCGCAGACTGCTTTCACGCAGGTATTGCGCTGTCCCGGCACGATGACATTTATAAAGTAATGCATGGAGATTACAGATGAGATCACAGATTAAGAGAATAATATTCATATTGCTGTTGGTGATAATGATTTTTCCGGTTCTGACATTTGCAAATGAGGCAAATGTACCGGAATCACTGACTGCAGCTCCGATGTTGGAAGGACATGAATTTATCAGTGAAACAGAGCTTTTGTATGCTGAGAATTTCGACATATATAATTACGAAGACGGATATTCTGTAATAGATGTTCCGGGCAGCGGCACATATATTGTTATTCCGGAGGGTGAAGATGTGCCTGCAGGAGCTGAGGATATGATCGTGCTTCAAAAGCCGCTGGATAAAATATATCTTGCGGCAAGTTCGGCCATGTCATTATTCAGCGAGATGGGGGCAGTTGATCATATAAGGCTCTCCGGGCTTACTGAATCGGCCTGGTACATTAATGATGCAGTTGAGGCGATGAAGTCAGGAAATATGATCTATGCAGGCAAATACAGCGAGCCGGATTATGAACTTCTGATAGGCGAGGATTGTGACTTAGCAATAGAATCAACTATGATATTTCATACTCCTAAGGTTAAGGAAATGATAGAAGACCTGGGCATACCGGTACTGGTTGACAGGTCAAGCTATGAGACACATCCTCTTGGAAGGACTGAATGGATCAAACTCTATGCAGTGCTTGCGGACAAACAGGAGGAGGCAGAAGCCTTCTTTAATGAACAGGCACAGGTTATAGAGGAGCTGGAAGGAACAGAAAATACAGGCAAAACGGTTGCTTTCTTCTATATAAATACTGATGGTTCTGTAGTTATAAGAAGCCCGGAGGATTATATTCCTAAGATGATCGAGATAGGCGGCGGAGTATATGCCTTTTCAGATATACAGACCACCGGAAGTGCCACTTCATTTTCTATAACAATGGAAGAATTCTATGCAACAGCATGCAATACGGACTATTTGATTTATAACGGTTCTATTGAAGGCGAAATAACAGGTATTGATGAGCTCATACAGATGGATCCATTATTTGCCGATATGAAGGCGGTTCTGGAAGGAAATGTTTGGACTGTAGGAAAGGAATTCTATCAGTCTACAGGCATAGTAGGACAGCTGATAAGGGATGTGAACCTGATGCTGTCCGGCGCAGATGGCAGCAGGATGACATTTTTAAGAAAAGTAAGTTAATTGATATTTTATGGATAATAATGCTTATAATTCTTTGTTTGCCAGGGAAAATGCCAGACGAAGATTAAGATATACAATAGTGATCGCAGCTCTGGCAGCAGCATTTATCGTAATTGTGGTGCTGAATATTAATACAGGAAGTACGAAGATCGCGATTTCTGATATCTTCAGGATTATTTTCACGGGGCAGGGAGAGACAAGTCAGGTCAATATTATATGGAAAATAAGACTTCCCCGTATATTTATGGCAGCTATTCTGGGAGGAGCGTTATCCCTGTCCGGCTTTTTGCTGCAGACCTTCTTCGAAAATCCCATAGCAGGACCATTTGTCCTCGGAATATCTTCGGGTGCGAAGATGATGGTTGCGCTTGCAATGATATATTTCATGCAAATATATACATCAGTGTCATCCTATGTGCTGATAATTGCAGCGTTCATAGGAGCACTTCTATCTATAGGATTTGTTTTGCTTTTTTCTAAGCGTATCCGTAATATGGCGACATTGCTGGTAGCAGGAATTATGATAGGTTATATATGTTCTGCCATTACGGATTTTATTGTTACATTTGCAGCAGATTCTGATATTGTAAACCTGCATAATTGGTCGAAGGGAAGTTTTTCAGGTATGAACTGGAGCAATGTGCAGGTTGCGGCAATTGTGATCGGAATTTCATTTGTGCTGTGCTTCTTTCTGGCCAAACCGATAGGGGCATATCAATTAGGCGAATCCTATGCTCAGAGTATGGGCGTTAATATCAAGCTGTTCAGAGTAGTATTGATCCTGCTTTCCAGCATACTTGCAGCTACAGTCACAGCATTTGCAGGCCCTATATCCTTCGTCGGAATTGCAGTTCCCTTTTTGATCAAAAGATGCCTTAATACGTCAAAACCGCTGATCGTTATACCGACAACATTTCTGGGCGGTGCAGTATTTTGTATGATCAGTGATCTTATTGCAAGGACAGCATTCTCACCGACGGAACTGAACATAAGCACTGTTACATCAATATTCGGAGCACCGGTAGTTATATTCATGATGCTTAAGAGAGCTGGCAGGAGAAAGTAGGAGATATACATGGCTCAGCCTTATGTGCAATTCAATAATCTGACTGTTGGATATAACAAGGTTCCTGTTGTATCTAACATGAATCTTGAGATAAATAAGGGCGAAATAGTTGCTTTGATCGGTCCGAATGGCGCCGGCAAATCAACTATTCTTAAGAGCATGTCAAGAACTCTTGATGTAATAAGCGGGCAGATATATATAAACGGCAGAAAATTAGGTGAATATTCGTATAAAGAACTGTCTAAGAAAATGGCAGTGATCCTTACTGATAAGATCAAGTCTGAATTGCTTACCTGCCGTGATATAGTATCAACCGGAAGGTATCCCTATACCGGACGGTTGGGGCTGCTCACAGCGGAAGATGAGAAAATCGTAACAGATGCTATGCAGTCGGTAAATGCATTGGAACTATCGGAATGTGATTTTAATGAAATAAGCGATGGGCAGAAGCAGCGTGTGCTGCTGGCAAGGGCGATTGCTCAGGAGCCTGAGATAATCCTTCTGGATGAGCCCACATCCTTTCTGGATATAAGATACAAGCTGGAGCTTTTGTCAATCCTTACACGAATGGCGCATGAGAAGAAGATTACAGTAGTTACGTCACTTCATGAGATAGATCTGGCGGAAAAGGCAGCAGATAAGATCGTTACGATAAAGGGACAGGAAGTATTTGCCTGCGGTACAGCTGAGCAGGTATTCCGGGAGGAGAATATAAGAAGCCTTTATGAAATCGATAAAGGATATTTTGACCCGTTAATGGGAAACATTGAGCTTCAGAAGCCCGCCGGAGATAAGCCAATAGCATTCGTAATATCCGGTCATGGAACGGGTATTCCTATATATAGAAAGCTTCAGAAAAAAAATATAGCATTTTCCACGGGAGTATTCTCCGAAGGAGATATAGACTACAGACTTGCAAGATTATATGCAGTTGAGACGATCACAACTGAGGAATTGAAGGGCAAGGATTGCGCAGCTGTATGTAAACCGATCATGAAGTCTTGCGAATATATAATAGATGCAGGCGCTGATACCCTGCAGGCAGATATGTTAAGGCACATGGCAGCCGGAGAGGGAAGGACATTGATACCTGCTGAGAAGTTAGACAGCGTATTATCCGGGTTTGCGTAGGGGCATATGAGAATTATGCGGATATCTGGAAACATGAAATCACAGCAAGGATGAGGAAATGGATCTGGAACAGTTTCAATCATTTTATACTGATGCATGAGATGGGGACAATAAAATGACAGCAAATATCCCGAGAGTCCTTCTGGCAGGGACAAATAGTGGCTGCGGCAAGACTACAGTCACATGTGCATTGCTTAAGGCCCTGGTAAACAGAAAATTAAATACAGTATCATTCAAGTGCGGACCGGATTATATAGATCCTATGTTCCATAGCAGTATAACAGGCTCCGTATGCGGCAATCTGGATTCATTCTTCTTCGATAAAAATATGCTTAAATACCTTCTGGCTGAGGATTCCGAGGGAAGTGATATCAGTATCATAGAAGGTGTAATGGGATATTATGACGGATTGGAATTAAGATCCTTCAAGGCCAGCACCTATGAGATCGCAGTGTTAACTGATACGCCAGCCATTCTGGTCATTGGAGCCAGAGGGGCGTCGCTGTCTGTACTGGCAATTATAGAAGGCTTTCTTAATTTCAGTAAAAATGCAGACAGTAATATCCGTGGGGTAATATTAAATCAATGCACGCAGATGACATATAAGATTCTCGCAGATGAGATAATAAGAAGATTCGGCGGCAGGATAAAACCGCTTGGGTTTATGCCTGTGATGCCGGACTGTTCATTAGAAAGCAGGCATCTGGGACTTATTACAGCAGCCGAGGTTACAGACCTTAATGAAAAACTCCAAAGGCTCGCTGAACAGGCAGAAAGATCAATAGATATTGATGGCATGATAGACATGGCAAGAAGTGCGAAAGATCTGGAGTTCGAAAATGCCTGCGAATCGGCAATAACCTTGGGGGAGGGAGTCGCAACAGTACATGAAATTGCAACAACTTCTAAGAAAGAAGTAACAGAACTGTCAGCTGCAGATGAGGCTGGAGAAACAGCAGCAGTACAGAAACAAAATGATAATATTCCCGGCGTAAGGGTTGCAATAGCACGAGACAGAGCATTCTGCTTTTATTATGAGGACAGCCTGAGACTTTTAGAGAGGATGGGTGCAGAACTTGTGCCATTCAGTCCGCTTGATGATGAGCATCTTCCGCCTGACATACATGGGCTGTATCTGGGGGGAGGATATCCAGAGCTTTATGCAGAGAAGTTAAGCCAAAATAAGACAATGCTTGAGGATATCAGAGCTGCGCTTTATGATAAACTGCCATGTATTGCAGAATGCGGAGGCTTTATGTATCTGACTGAGAGAATAGCGGATCATCCCATGGTGGGATTTCTTAACGGCAGCTGCTATGATACAGGCAAGTTAAGCCGATTCGGATATATTAATATTACAGCTGAACATGATGGTTTATTGTGTAAACGCGGGCAGAGCATTGCAGCGCATGAATTTCATCACTGGGATTGTGATAATACAGGAGACTCTTTTAAGGCAGTTAAGTTATCGGGAAAGACATGGAATGCAATAGTAATGACCGACAGCCTATATGCCGGATATCCGCATTTTCACTTCTGTGCCAATCCGAAATTTGCACGGAATTTCTATAATGCCTGCAGCCATTACACAAAATAGTAATAACATTTGCAGGAGTGGTGTAAGCACATAACAGCATTTTCACTAGTAACGGAAACCAAATTAGATTGATCATGATAGAGAATATTAAACCAATGGACATAGAGAAGCGAAGCTTCGAGATAATAACGCAGATTCTGGGAGACAGGCATCTGGATCCGGAAAATGAGCTTATAATTAAGCGCGCAATTCATACAACAGCAGATTTTGATTATGCAGACAATCTCGTTTTTTCAGAACACGCTGCAGCGAAGGGAATAGAAGCGCTGAAAAAAGGCTGTGATATCGTAACTGATACACAGATGGCAAAATCTGGTATTAACAAGACCATATTAGGACGCCTGGGCGGCGAAGTGCACTGCTTCATGTCAGATGCTGATGTTGCAGAGCAAGCAAAGCAATTGGGAGTAACAAGAGCATATGTGTCTATGAAGAAGGCTGCAGAGCTTAACAGACCGTTGATATTTGCCATAGGAAATGCACCGACAGCCCTGATCGCCCTCAAGGAACTTATGGATGAAGGTAAGCTGCAGCCGGAGCTTATAATAGGCGTACCGGTAGGATTTGTTAATGTGGTGGAGAGCAAGGAGCTGATCATTGCATCAAATGCACCATATATCGTTGCCCGGGGCAGAAAAGGCGGCAGCAATGTTGCGGCAGCCATATGCAATGCAATGCTGTACCAGATAATGAGATAGGGATGGAAGATTTTATCGTAAAGGACGGGAAAAAGTTAAGATTGGGATATACCACCGGTTCATGCGCAGCAGCTGCTGCCAAGGCGGCCGCATGGATGCTGCTGACAGGAACGACCCTTGAACATATCAAAATCCATACACCGAAGGGAGTAGACCTTAAATTAGAAGTTTTGGATATCAAGAAGTCAGGCGATAAAGTAAGCTGTGCTGTCGAGAAGGACTCAGGAGATGATCCCGATATAACCAGGGGAACATATATATATGCAGCTGTAAGTAGGAGTGATGAAGTCGGCATTATAATTGATGGCGGAGAAGGAATAGGCAGAGTCACCAAGAGAGGGCTGGATCAGCCGGTGGGCGCAGCTGCCATTAATTCTATTCCGAGACAGATGATAAGAGAAAACCTTGAAGAGGTAATGCAGACAACGGATTACCATAGAGGACTTAAGGTAATAATCTCAGCTCCGGAGGGAGAGAAACTGGCGCAGAAGACATTTAATCCGAGGCTGGGTATATTAGGAGGCATATCAATACTGGGTACAACAGGAATAGTTGAACCTATGAGTGAGCAGGCATTAGTTGATACTATCGAGGTAGAATTAAAGCAGCGACGGGCCGAAGGAGCAGAATATGTATTGCTGACTCCGGGTAATTACGGGGCCGATTATATCAGAGAACATATCCATATGGATCCGTCAACAGCGGTAATGACATCTAATTTTATAGGCGATTCATTGGAAATGTGCGTAAGGCTCGGGTACAAAGGTACGCTTCTGGTAGGTCATATAGGCAAATTAGTGAAGCTGGCAGGAGGCATGATGAATACCCATTCCAAATACGGAGACTGCCGCATGGAGATAATGACAGCAATATCTGCAGCAAATGGCTTGCCAAACGTAAGAGCAGCGCAAATGCTGGACTGTGCCACCTGTGATGACGCAATAAGAATATTAAAAGAAGAAAATCTGGATGAAATTGTACTTGATAAGCTGCAGGAAAGAATTGATTTTATATTAGATAATAAGGTACATGGTGAGATACAGACAGGTGCAATATTATTCTCAAGGGAATATGGGTTCTTGTGCGAAACAAAGTCGGTGCAGGAATTGTTGAAGAATCTAAGGGATGGATAGATTGCCTTGTGCCGTGAACCTCGGCGTGCAGCCACTAATGCAATACAATCTAATACTTTAAATAGGGAAACACAATTTTAGAACGGAGGACATTACTGATGGTACACTTTGTTGGCGCAGGAAGCGGCGCAGTTGATCTTATAACTGTGAGAGGTGCAAGGCTGTTAGAAGCCGCAGATGTGATCATATATGCAGGTTCGTTAGTTAATCCTGAGCTTCTTAAGTATGCCGGTAAGGAATGCAGGATATATAACAGTGCCGAGATGACGCTGGAGCAGGTTATAGAAACTATAAGGGAAGCAGAAGAAAAAGGTCTTACAACAGTCAGACTTCATACAGGTGATTCGAGCATATACGGAGCGGTGCGTGAGCAGTTTGATGAACTGGACAAATTAGGAATAGAATATGATGTCTGCCCCGGGGTCAGCTCATTTTGCGGTGCTGCGGCAGCACTTAAGACAGAATATACGCTGCCGGATGTCAGCCAGACTGTTATAATCACAAGAGCTGCCGGAAGAACGCCCGTTCCTGACAGAGAGTCAATTAAAAATCTGGCATCGCATCAGTCTACGATGATATTATTCTTAAGTACATCGCTTACCGACAGGCTGCAGTCAGATCTTACAGAGGGCGGATATCCGGAAGATACACCGGCAGCTGTTGTATATAAGGCAACATGGCCTGAACAGAAGATATTCAGGTGTACGGTAGGCACGCTCCATGAGACTGTAACAGCCAATAAGCTTACCAAGACAGCACTCATAATTGTAGGGAATTGCATGGGAGATAAGTATTTAAGATCGCTTCTGTATCATCCGGAATTCACAACAGAATTCAGACAGGGACATAAGCCTGGCGGAGAGAACAGATGAGAGCAGCTATATTTGCTTACAGCAGGCAGGGATGCAAGACTGCACAAAAGGTTTTGGCATGCCTGAAAATGTTAGGCAGAGAATCAGGCAAGGATAAAATACAGGCAGATGAGAAGATTATAATCTATACTCTCAGCAAGTTCGTAGATTCTGATATGAATGACATGCGATGTATAGATACATACAATGCTAAGAAGTACGCAGCAGCTGACCCGGAACGGACATGTAATAATAAAAACTTACATGAACCGGATAACAAACCTGTAGAAAGTTCAGAGGAAATCTATGGCAGATTATTTAACTCAAATGACGTACTTATATTCGTAGGGGCGTGCGGCATCGCAGTAAGAAAAATATCTCCATATATTAAGGACAAGCAGACAGATCCGGCAGTTATATGTATAGATGAATTGGGTAATTATGTTATCCCGATTCTGTCAGGTCACATAGGCGGGGCAAATGATGTGGCCAGGTACATTGCCGAACAGATGGGCAGCACGGCCGTAATTACAACGGCTACAGATATTAATGGCAAGTTCTCGGTGGACAATTGGGCAGCCAGAAATGGATTTATAATTGATGACATTAAGATGGCCAAGGAGATTTCCTCTGCAATTCTTGAGCGTGACATATCACTTATAAGTGAATTTGAGATTACAGGAAGTATTCCTGCAGGAGTCAGCTTATCGAGATACTCTGGGGAGGCGGACAGCTCCTTAGGTGCCCTTGGAATATATATTGGCTGCAGTATAAGGAAACCATTTGCCAGAACATTAAGGCTGATACCTAAGGCAGTTCATCTGGGAATAGGCTGCAGAAGGGGAACAAGTGAAGACAGTATAAAGAAAGCGGTTGAACGTATACTGTCAGAGAATAATATAGACATAAGAGCAGTTAAATGCATATCATCAATTGATATTAAATCAGATGAAAAGGGTCTGTTGGATTATGCTGCACATAATGATCTGCCGATATATTTTTATTCAGCCGGGGAACTTAATGATATTGATGGGGATTTTACTTCGTCAGAATTCGTTAAAGGCATAACAGGCGTAGATAATGTGTGCGAGAGGTCGGCAATGATGGGTGCAGAGCATTTGCTGATAAGAAAGAATGCTGTAAATGGAATTACAATTGCAGCTGCGATAGAACAAGTGGAGGTTCATTTTGGGTAAATTAGCGGTTATTGGAATAGGACCGGGACGATACGAGGACATGACTATAAGAGCTGATGAGGCTCTTAAAAACTGTGATGTTATCATAGGATATAATGTATATGTGGATTTGGTTAAGAACAGATATCCTGATAAGGAATTTGTTACGACACCGATGACACAGGAAACTAAGAGATGCCAGGCGGCAATTGATATGGCTCTTGATGGGAAAAATGTTGCCATGGTCTGCTCAGGTGACAGCGGAATATATGGGATGGCAGCTCTTGTATATGAACTAAGAGGAGAGGCCGCAGAACCGCAGATAGAAGTAATTCCGGGACTTACGGCTGCATGCAGCGGAGCAGCTGTATTGGGTGCTCCGCTTACTCATGATTTTGCGGTAATAAGCTTAAGCGACAGGCTTACAAGCTGGGATAAAATTGAAGCCAGATTAAGAGCAGCTGCAGCAGCGGACTTGTCCATAGTGCTTTATAATCCGGTCAGCAAGGGCCGTCCGGATCATTTAAGAAGAGCCTGTGAGATCTTGCTTGAAATAATGCCGGAGAACAGGCCATGTGCCATCGCACAATATATAGGACGCGAGGGACAGAACAGACGCATGCTCACATTAGGACAGCTTAAGTATGCTGAGGCTGATATGTTCTGTACAGTATTCATCGGAAATGAAATGACAAGAATGATATCAGGTAACATGGTTACCCCGAGAGGATATAAAAATGTATAATATCTGTGTTTTTGCCGGTACAACCGAAGGCCGCAGGATAATAGAATTCTTAAGCCGTCAGAATGTCAAGGTTATGGCATGTGTTGCAACAGAATATGGCAGGGAGATGCTGACGCCTGCAGATAATCTGGATATATCTGCCAGAAGACTTCCAATAGATGAGATAATCAAGCTGTTTGAGGAGGAAAAGTTTGATCTTGTAATTGATGCGACACATCCCTATGCACAGTCCATTACCGAAAGTATTGCATCAGCCTGCAGCAAATGCAGCATCAGATATATCAGATTGATAAGGGATGGTTCCAAAATCACTGACCAGGTGAGCAGCACTTTGACAGAAACGGACTCTGAAGATAAGACCGACATTGCAGAAAATGTAGTATATGTTTCGGATATTGATGAAGCTGTAAATATTCTTAATGACTGTGATGGCAATATATTATTAACGACCGGAAGTAAGGACATAGGAAAGTTCTCTGTGATATCAGGATTTGCGGACAGGGTTTACGCAAGAGTTCTTCCTATGGAAGATTCCATCAAGCTATGCAGGGACGCAGGGCTTAAGCCGTCACATATTTTGGCAATGCAAGGTCCGTTTTCAGAAGAAATGGACATGGCAATGCTCAGATTTGTATCTGCAGATTGGATGGTAACCAAGGACGGAGGCAGAGCCGGAGGATTTTATGAGAAGGTATCGGCAGCTGGCAAGGCAGATGTAAGGCTTCTTGTAATAGGAAGACCTGAGCAAAGGGCAGGAATCTCATATTATCAGACGATCAGGCTGCTGTCAGATGAGTACGGGTGCGAAGACAAAACAGATGTTACGGTAATAGGAATAGGACCCGGAAGCAAACAGCTTATGACGGGAGAGGCACTGGCTGCAATACAAGGCTCAGACTGCGTAATAGGTGCAAAACGCATGCTCAAGGCTGTAAAAAGAACAGGCCAGGCTTCATATGAAGCAATAGCTTCCAAGGATATAGCAGACTTTATACACGAACATCATGAATATAGTAAGTATGCAGTTGTAATGTCCGGCGACGCAGGGTTTTTCAGCGGAACCAAAAAGCTTCTGCCGCTTCTTAAGGGTTGCCGGGTCAAGGTATTGCCCGGTATCAGCTCACTTTCTTATATGTGCTCCAAGCTGAATTTATCATATGAGGATATGAAGCTTGTAAGCCTTCACGGAAGAAAGCGGGACATAGTATCGGATGTAAGCGGCAGCGAGAAGGTATTTGCCCTTACTGCAGGCAAGACAGGTGTAAGCGACATTTGCCGTTCATTAAAAGAAAACGGATATGCAGATGCGATTGTGCATGTGGGTGAGAGATTAAGCTATCCGGAGGAAAAGATCACAACAGGTACTGCGTCAGAATTAGCATGTAATGAATTTGATCCGCTGAGCGTGGTAGTTATAGAAAACAGACACCCTGATCAGATAATAACTCACGGGATTCCCGACGATGAATTTGTAAGAAGCGGCGAAGGCAGGCTGGTGGTACCTATGACCAAAAATGAAGTCAGATCTGTAGCCTTGTCCAAGCTTCAGCTTACGAGCCGCGCAATATGCTGGGATATAGGTGCCGGAACCGGCTCTGTATCTATTGAGATGGCAATCCAGTCATCGAAGGGTCATGTATATGCAATTGAGAAAAGGGCGGATGCAATATCACTTTTGAATAAAAATATACAGCATTTTCGGGTTCAGAACATAACTGTTATCGAGGGAAATGCCCCGGCAGACTGCGATGAACTTCCATCGCCTACACACGCCTTTATAGGCGGAAGCTCCGGCAATATGAAGGATATAATCAGGCTTTTGGTCAAGAAAAACCCTCATATAAGAATAGTTGCCACGGCAGTTACGCTGGAGTCTATAGCAGAACTTGAAGACTGCATGAATATGGAATGCTTTACAGACACACAGGTTGTATCAATGAATATTTCAAGGGATAAGAAGGCTGGCAAATATCATCTTATGACAGCACAGAATCCGGTTTATATTTTTACGATGCAGGCAGGAGGAAATGAGAATTGAAATGGTCACTCCTGGCATTAGTAATAGGATTCGTAATAGATTTAATAGTAGGTGATCCTCACAGCATACCCCATCCGGTTGTTTTGATAGGCAGGATGATAAGCTTTGCCGAAAAATATGCAAGACAGATCTTCCCTAAGACAGCATCCGACGAGAGACTGGCAGGAGCATGCATTTGGATAGTCGTAGCCGGATTGTCATTTGCAATGCCCCTTGCAATATTGTGGCTCTGCGCCCTTATATCCCCCTGGGTCAGACTGATAGCAGAGAGCATTATGTGCTGGCAGATATTTGCCGTCAAGTCACTTAGAGATGAGACTATGAAGGTTTATTATGCTCTTAAGGGCGGCAGTCTGTCTGATTCTAGGCGGGCTGTGTCGATGATAGTAGGAAGAGATACAGATAGGCTTGATGCTGCAGGGGTTGCCAGAGCAGCGGTGGAAACTGTTGCAGAAAATACCTCGGATGGGATTATTGCGCCGCTTTTGTTTATGGCAATAGGCGGAGCACCTCTGGGATTTTTCTATAAGGCAGCTAATACTATGGATTCCATGCTGGGTTATGTGGAGATGCCTTATAAAAACATCGGCATGGTTGCGGCAAGCGCTGATGATGTGCTTAATTTTATTCCTGCCAGACTGTCAGCATTAATTATGCTGCTGGCAGGCATGATATTAAAACTTGATGTAAGGAACGGCTGGAAAATCTTCTGCCGAGACAGATACAACCATGCCAGCCCTAATTCCGCACAGACAGAGTCTGTATGCGCCGGCTTGTTGGATCTTAGGCTGGCAGGAGATGCTTGGTATCATGGGGTGCTGCATAAGAAGAAGTTTATAGGCGATCCCATCAGAAATATAGAATATGATGATATACCCAGGGTATGCAGACTGATGTACGTGACTTCTTTTATTGCTGTTGCAATATGCGTTGCAATTAAGGCAACAATATGCTTATAGCAGCTATATCTTAAAACGAGTGGCTCATGGTGCAGCTTATGATAATGCCAACGGACAGCTGCGCATATAGGTTATATAAGGAAAAAGTAATGCTTTATCATACAGAAAACCAACACGGCGGCGACATATATAAGGATAAGATCGAGCTTGATTATTCAATAAATGTAAATCCCTTCGGTACGCCTCCTAATGTAATAAGAGCTGTCAAAAAGGCAGCGGAACATATAGGCGAGTATCCGGATCCGTATTGCAGGGAACTGATCCGGTCAATCGCACAAAAGGAGAAGGTTCCTGAGTCATATATCCTGTGCGGCAATGGTGCAGCGGAACTTATATATTCCTTCTGTCTTGCAATTAAGCCTGGCAAAGCAGCAGAGCCGGCGCCCACATTTTCAGAATATTCTCTTGCAGTGCAGCAGACTTTGAGTAATTCCATAAATATTAAAAATCCGGAATCAAGAGGCAAGCCGCTGTTTGGATGCTGGAGTGAAAAATCCCGAAGACTGGGCAAGGAAGAATATGCATCCGCATGGGATACGCACGGAGCCATTGCAAGATATATGCTGTCTGAGGATAACGATTTTGAACTGGATGAGGGTTTTATAGATTTTGTCAGAAATATAAGACCGGAGGCAGTATTTGTATGTAATCCGAACAACCCTACAGGGCGCACGATTGATGCTGATATCTTGAAGCGTCTGCTTGTATGCTGTGCAGGGCTTGAAGCAAAATTATTTGTAGATGAATGCTTTCTGGAGCTTTCAGATAATGCAGTAAGTATGAAGGGATACCTGGCAGAATATCCGAACCTGTTTATCCTTAAGGCATTTACCAAAAATTATGCTATGGCAGGTATAAGGCTGGGATATTGCCTGTGCTCAGATGCAGTATTGCTCAGAAAAATGTCAGAGGCTGTACAGCCATGGAATATATCAGTTCTTGCGCAGGCGGCAGGAGTTGCAGCAATAAAGGATGCGTCCTATATAAAAAAAGCCGGAGAGGTTATTAAGACCGAACGAGTATGGCTTATGGAAGAACTGTGTAAGCTGGGTTATAAAGTATGCAAGTCCGAGGCTAATTATATTTTATTCAAGGCTCAGGCAGATCTTGATGTTAAGTTGAGGCAACGTGGGATAGCCATCAGAAACTGCAATAATTTCGAGGGGCTTACGGACGGCTGGTTTCGTATTGCTGTTAAGCAGCATGAGGAGAATATGAAGCTCATTGAAACCATTAGACTGTGCATATAAACATGCACATATACGTATGGTACTGTGATGAATGAAAATCAACTGTCTTACGTGCCGGGAACCTCGGCGTGCAGCCACTGCTCGAAAACGCCTTCGCTGATCATTTTCTCGCAGTGGACTGCGCCGTCCCGGCACGGGAGCAGTTTGGCATATACGTATGGTACCGTGATGAATGAAAATCAACTGCCTTACGTGCCGGGAACCTCGGTGTGCAGCCACTGCTCGAAAACGCCTTCGCTGATTATTTTCTCGCAGTGGACTGCGCCGTCCAGACACGGGAATAATTTGGCATATTTTATATAACACAAGTCTGATTGAAAGGTACGATTATGGCTAAAAATATTATGATTCAAGGCACAATGTCTAACGCAGGCAAGAGCCTGTTAGCTGCAGGTCTGTGCAGGATCTTCAAACAGGATGGATATAAAGTAGCTCCGTTTAAGAGCCAGAATATGGCTCTTAATTCGTTTATAACAGCTGATGGCGGCGAGATGGGAAGGGCGCAGGTGGTGCAGGCGGAGGCAGCCGGCATAAAGCCTGATGTCAGGATGAATCCTATCCTGCTGAAACCTACAACGGATGTCGGAAGTCAGGTCATCGTAAATGGTCATGTTAAGGGCAACATGAAGGCTATGGAATATTACTGCAGGAAGCATGAATTTGTTCCGGACATAATGAGAGCTTATAATTCTCTTGCAGATGAATATGACATAATAGTTATGGAAGGAGCAGGAAGTCCGGCAGAGATCAATTTGAAGCAGGAAGATATTGTTAATATGGGACTGGCAGAGATGGTTGATGCTCCGGTTTTGCTGGTAGGAGATATTGACAGAGGCGGAGTATTTGCCCAGCTGTATGGAACAGTAGCACTTCTTGAGCAAAATGAACGGGACAGGATCAAGGGAACGATCGTGAATAAATTCCGAGGTGACAGGAAGATTCTTGAACCGGGAATTAAGATCTTAGAAGAGTTATGCAAGGTTCCTGTTGCAGGCGTGATCCCATATGTTCATGTGGATATTGATGATGAAGACAGCCTGTCAGAGAGATTTCAGTCAGATACTTCCCGCAAATTAATTGATATAGCAGTAATTAAGCTTCCAAGAATATCGAATTTTACGGATTTTAGTCCATTCGAAAGATTCGACGGTGTATCGGTAAGATATATTTCTTCAGCAGGAGAGTTAAATGACCCGGATATGATCATAATACCGGGAACTAAGAGCACGATAGCGGATCTGGAATGGATGAGGCAGACAGGGCTGGAGGCAGCTGTTAAACAGCTGACATCAAGGGGAATACCGATATTTGGCATCTGCGGCGGATATCAGATGCTGGGAATGTCTGTTTCAGACCCGGAGCATGCAGAAGCATCAAACACTACTTTGATAAGAGGAATGCAGCTTCTGCCTATAATGACAGAGTTTAAGGGGGATAAGGTGCAGACCCAGACAGAGGGCATGATCACCGGCCTTAATGGTATGATGGCAGGACTTAACGGTCATAAATTTAGCGGATATGAGATCCATATGGGGCGCACCTCAATAACAGCCGGAGAGGATGCACAAGACATTATTGATAATAAGACAGCTGAAAAAATAAAAGAAATGTATCCGATCATTGAATATAACAATATCTATGGAAGCTATATTCACGGAATATTTGATATGCCCGGTATAGCTGATACAATCCTTGAAGCGTTATGCAATAAAAAAGGTACGGACATAAGCCGATTGGGTGCCTTCAATGCAGAAGAATATAAAGAAAAACAATATGACAAGCTGGCAGATGCTGTAAGGGCAGGACTTGATATGGATCTGGTATATAAAATACTGGATCGTGAAGTTTAAATACACATTTATGCAGGAAAACCAATCCGGCATGAAATCATTGACTCTCGGGTAAATGCCCCTACATCATAACAATGGCAAAATATACTCTATATAATGTGGGTAAAACCTATTCTATATAGAGTATATAAAACCTATTCTATATAGAGTATATAGTTAACAAAAGAAACTTCATATGTTAACATTAAAGTTCAAATAGCAATTCATATTTTTTCAAAGGGGAGTCGAATATGAGGATAAAAAAATCATTGCCGGACAAACTGCCTGTCAGAATATTCATTCTGTTGGCAGGCTTGTTCTTTATTGCATTTGGTGTAGCACTTTCAGCCAAGTCTGATCTGGGTGTGTCACCGTCATCAACTATTCCATACGTAGTAAGCCGGGCAGTACCGGAATCATTAAGCGGCATCTGCACGGTCGGTAATATGATAATCGCGCTTCATTGCGTATATATTATTGTACAGATCATATTGCTGAACAAAAATTACAAGCCTATCCAGCTGTGCCAGCTGGCACTTGCTATTGCATTTGGTAAATTCACAGACTTAGGCATATCTATGTTATCAGGGCTTGTTGTTACCAGTTATATAGCCAGATTAGTGCTGATCGTATTGGCATGTATTTTTATGGGTATTGGTCTGTTTCTTGAGGTTAAGGCCAATCTGTTTATCATGCCTGCAGAGGGTACCATCAGTGTAATTTCCGAGAAATTCCATAAGGAATTCGGACATCTTAAGATAGCATGGGATTTTATGGAGATTGCAATTGGTGTGATCATTTCACTTCTGTCATTCCATACACTTGTAGGTGTGCGTGAAGGAACAATTATAGCAGCATTTCTGGTAGGCCTGGTTGTTCAGTTCTGCAATAAACATCTTGCAATTATCAATCGCTGGCTTAATGGTGATCAGGAAGTTACCATGGAGAGTGTTGCTTCTCAGAATTCGCCGCTTGTTATTACCATTGAACGTGAGTTTGGTACAGGCGGACATGAGATAGGACAGATGCTGGCAGAGAAGCTGGGTATCCCATTCTATGATCAGGGGCTTATTGCACGTACTGCAGATGCAGCCGGAATAGGCATTGAAGAAGTAGAGAAGAATGAAGAAAAGCTTCCGCTGGGACTTATATATAATCTGTATAATCAAAGTTATGCAGCCAGCCATAATATATCCAAGCAGGATGCAATATTTGCTGCACAGAGCAAGGTTATAAGAGAGCTTGCATCTAAGGAAAGCTGCGTCATAGTAGGCCGACTGGGTTCGTATGTTCTTAAGGGAAGACCGAATACCTTCAATATATTCATCGCTGCTGACAGAAGCTACAGGGCTGATCGTATCATGAAACAATTTGGTGTGGACAAGAAGAAAGCCTTTGAACTTGTCAGAAAAGAAGACCAGGCAAGGGCAAGTTATTGCCATCATTTTACGGATGCTCCGTGGGGACTTGCTACACATTACCATCTGTCAATTGACAGCAGCATTTATGAGACGGAATCCTCTGTAGATCTGATCATGGATGCCATCAGTAAGCATCAATCTAATATAGAGAGGCTTCATAAGCTGTACGAGTCTAATTATCCTTCAGACCGCAAGGCAGAAGCTTAAAAATTGAAACAAAAGCTTAACAATTTTGTAAAATTTGCTTGTTAAAAAACAAGTCCTGTGATATATTTCAAAAGTGTTAACGAAATGTTAATGAGAAATGTTAAATTTTACAAAAGGTGAGTTATGAAAAGAAGATTTTCGACAGCATTAATTGCTACAGGATTAGTTATCAGTATGTGCGGCACAACGCTTGCAGCAGGCCGTGCATTATCATATGGAACAAGCGGTGATGATGTATATTCTCTGCAGGAGACATTGGCATATTACGGATATTTTTATGACGAGCCTACAGGATATTACGGAGAGATAACGCAGGCTGCTGTTATGTCATTTCAGTCCGATTACGGCTTGGACGTGGACGGAGTCGCAGGACCTATTACAACAAATTTCTTAGGTCTTACAACGAATTCTGAATCAGGAGATTCATATGTTCCGTACAGCAACGGGTATTCTTATGACGAGAGTTCGCTGTCAGGAGCCCTGTATTATGGTATGGAGGGCAATGACGTATACACACTGCAGGTTCTTCTTGCTGATTACGGGTATTTTGTCAGCGTTGCTACAGGATATTTCGGAGAACTGACTGAGGCAGCTCTTATCAATTTCCAGAGCGATTACGGCCTCAGTGTTGACGGCGTGGCAGGATCTGAAACCTTCGGTGCACTGCTGGGAACTTCATATAATTCGGATGATTCATCATCCATCTCTTATGAAGATTATGCAGAGGCTGTAATAAATGCTGTATATAGCACACCTGCAACAGCATCAGGATATTGCGCTGCATGGGTAACACAGGTTCTCAAAAATGCAGGTGTTTTAAGCTATAATATCAATAATTTACGTCCTACATACTATTCATATGCAGTTACAAGCGGATTGGCAGACAGCTGGTATTCAGACAATACAGGATTTAATGCCAATGATTATTGGGCATATGTTTGCTATAGTAATGATATAAATGAGCTGGCACCGGGAATGATCATTGCTACAAGAAGCACTAATACATATCTGGGCAGACAGTTTGGTCACGTTGGCATCTATATCGGCAACGGACAGGTTGTATCCAGCATCGGATATCTTGAGACCTTGTCTCTTGATGACTGGATCGCAAGATATAATAATGAGAGCATGGGAAGCACTGTTTACTGGGGATATCTTCCACAGTAATCGGGTGTCAGATGATTAATAAATATAGTTTATGTTATGGGGCATGTCGATTGACATGCTCTTTTTCTGTGTTATAAAATAAAACGCAGGTAAAAAGAAAAAGCAGCTGTGCTAAAAAAATAAAACACAGGTAAAAGGAAAAAGCAGCTGTATTATAAAATAAAACACAGCTAAAAAGGAAACGACAGCAGTGAAGGAGGAAGAATAAGTTTATGGAGAAACTTGGATTTGCCAAATACCCGAATCTTTTTACACCGATGCAGATCAGAGGCAAGGTGTATCGCAACCGATTGATAGCAGCGCCAACCATGTTCGCGCATGCGATCTTTACAATTCCGCCGATGGCTGAGAATGTATACCGTATGGTTGAAAACCGTGCCAAGGGCGGATTTGGTGCAGTATCTACCGGTGAAATATGTATTAATTTTGATGATGGTATAGCAGACTTTGTAGCAGAGCCTATTGACTATACTAAGTATGAAGGCAAGCATTTCGAGATGATGAAGGAATATTCAGACCGCATCAAAAAGCACGGAGCCCTGTCATATCTTGAATTCAGCCATGAAGCCCGCGAGGTTAAGTGTAAGCAGCCTTACGGACCTGTAGATTGGGACAGGCCTGATGGCGTGCATGTAAAAGCTATGGATGAGACAGAAATGCTCAAGTTAGAGCATGACGTGGAGGTGGCCTGCAGATTTGCAGTTGCATGCGGATTTGACGGAGTATTATTCCATGGAGGTCATAGCTTCTTATTTCACCAATTTGTTTCACCGGCTATTAATACCCGTACCGATGAATATGGCGGAAGCATAGAGAATCGTGCCAGATTTCCTAAGAGATTCCTGGAGGCCTGCAGACGAGGTCTGGGGGAGGATCATATTCTGGAGATTCGTATCAGCGCAGAGGATGGATATGGTGACCCAAATGGCCTTACCATTGATGATACAGTAGAATTCTGCCGCTGCATTGATGGTCTGGCTGATATTATTCAGATATCTACAGGACAGAAGGCACCTGGCAACGGAACCAATACATTTTCTGATTTCTTCGATATTCATGGCGTAAATGTAGGATTTGCAGCCAAGGTTAAGGCGGCAGTAACTAAGAGCAAGGTGGCAGTTATAGGCGGCATTAACGATCCTGCTATGTGCGAGGACATTATAGCTACAGGCAAGGCAGACTTTGTTGAACTGGGAAGACAGTGCTTCGCAGATCCGGATTTCCCTGTTAAGACCATGCTGGGAAGAGAAGATCATATCAGAAGATGCGTAAGATGCTTCCATTGCTATCCGGGATTTGATGAGCATCCTACAGATACTAAGATGCCGCAGCGATTCATGGAAGATAAGCAGAAGTGGGAGCGCATCTATTCACCATTTTCTATGGGAGACTGTGCTATCAATCCGAAGACGGGATTTGGCAATTATCCGGAACGTCTGCCGGCTCCGACTGAGGCACGCCATATTTTAATCGTAGGCGGCGGTGCAGCAGGTCTTCAGGCTGCCATTACAGCCAAGGAACGCGGTCATTTCGTAACATTAGTTGAAAAGAGCAGCGTGCTGGGCGGAACGATCAACTTCACTGATAATGATGAAGATAAGGTGGATCTGTGCAACTTCAAAAATCTCCTGATCAGGGAGGCAAATGAATGCGGAGCCAATATCTTATTAAATACTCCATGCAGTAAGGAGCTGATAGACAGATTAAATCCGGATGCTATTTTGGTAGGTGTAGGCGGACATGATGTTATCCCGCAGCTTACCGGAATCGAAAAGGCAATCTCTGCTGTAGAAGTATATAAGAGCATGGATAAGATAGGCAAGCGCGTTGTCATTATAGGCGGCGGTATGGCAGGCTGCGAGGTAGGATGCCATCTGGCTCGTCATGGACATGAGGTAACGGTATTGTCCCGTAATCCTAAGATGGCCAAGGAGACTTTCGGATATTACAGGAATGCCCTGTTAGATGAGATGGATAAGCGTAAGATAAAACAATATCTTGCTGCTCCGTGTGTCAGCGTAGGAGATGACAGTGTAACCTTCATGCAGGGTGAAGAGAAGGTGACAATTCCGGCTGATACTGTTGTTTATTCAGTAGGAACACGCTCTAATACAGATATAGTAGATGATATCAGGAACATGACAGGAAATATTCCGGTTACTGTAATCGGTGACAGCAAACACCCGGGTCAGATAGCTGATGCAGTAAGAAGCGGATATGACGCTGCAATGGCAGTATTGTAGGAGACAGGATGGCACTTGAATTAAGAGCTCTTATAGAGAAAGTAAACCATATGGATATTACACTGGCTGCTGGAGCGGCCGGCATGTCGAATCTTGTATCATGGGTACATATGGTAGAAACTGTAGAAGCCTCTGACTTTCTTGACGGAGGACAGCTGGCATTTACGACGGGAATAGGTCTGGGAAGCGGCGAGGAATTAATGGACTTGTTGCATGCATTTGCACGCAAGAAGGTAGCAGGAGTCATTATCAATACAGGACCTTTTATAGAGAAGATCCCTAAGGAGGCAATAGATTTTTGCGAGGAGCAGGGTCTGCCGCTGTTTGTGGTGCCATGGAAGGTACATTTGGCGGAAATAATGCGTATCTGCTGTTATGCGATTACCAGAGAAGATCAGCGCAGCATGGAGACAGCAGCAGCATTCAAGAATGCTATAATGTTTCCTAAACAGGAAGAATTATATGTGGTGCCATTGTCACAGCGTTCCTTCAGCGTACATTGGAAATATAGCGTAACCATCATGAAGCTCTCAGGCGTTAGTGGCAATCTTGAGCAGCGGCTGGAATCGTTATGTGCTACCTTTGAGAATATCCTGCGTCACAGCGCCAAGCATTTTGCAATATTTTGCAATGAGCTGGAGATAATATTGGTATTTGCCAATCTGTCAGAAGACGAGCTGCTGGAGGAGGTTACATCTATCAGATCAAGAGCAGGGGAGTTTCTGCTGGCAAATGAAGAACTTAAGATGGGCGTGGGAAGGCTTACTAAGAGCGTAAGATGCTTATATAAGAGTTATAATCAGGCCAAGGCAATTGAACGGCTGCAGGAGAGGGGACGTATATCGCCGGATAGGATCTTTTATACCAAATTAGGTGTATATCGATTGCTCATGGGCGTAGAAGACAGAGACATTATGGTGGATTATTATGAGCATACCCTTAAGCCATTGGCAGAGTATGATAATATCAACGGATCGGATCTGTGCCTTACCCTCAGAACATATCTTAAGAATAACGGAAGCGTCAAGGATACTGCAGACGAGCTATTCGTACACCGCAATACCATCAATTATAAGCTGAATAAGATAGAGGAACTGCTGGGGGTTGAGATGTCCTCTACACAGGCAAGAACAGAGCTGACTCTTGCACTTGCACTGCAGGATATCTTATAGGCAGAAAACTTATCTTGTGCCGCGGCACAATCCGTTTTGGGCTTGCACTTATTGTGCACAGCCCTTTCTTTTTTTAGAATATGGCCAATCAAATGGAAAGCACATCAGGTGTATGTGCAGAAAGGATGTTGGTTATGGGAATGACAGGAAAAGAAATCGTTGAGACACAAAAAAAATATGTATTACAGTCATGGAGCAAGCAGGCTTCATTAAACCCGATCCCGGTAGAGAAGGCAGAGGGAATCTATTATTATGATTTCGATGGCAATCGATATACAGATATGGCTTCTCAGCTTGTTAACCTGAATGTGGGATATGGAAATAAAGATATAGCTGAGGCTATTAAGGCGCAGGTAGACAAGTATTGCTACATAGGTCCTTCACTGGGAAGTGAACCGAGAGCAACACTTGCCAAGATGATCATTGATCTTCTTCCGGATACATTTGGCAAAGTATTCTTCACAAATGCCGGAGCAGATGCCAATGAAAATGCTATTAAGATAGCACGTATGTATACAGGAAGAAAGAAAGTATTCAGCCGTTACAGAAGTTATCACGGATCATCTTTCGGTGCAGGCAATCTGACAGGCGAGCCTAGACGTTATCCTCTTGAGCCTGGCATTCCGGGATTTGTTAAATTCTTCGATCCGTATATTTACAGAGAGCCGATCGAATTCAAATCAGAAGAGGAAGCAACCAGATTCTATCTGACCAAGCTGCGTGAGCAGATCATCTATGAAGGACCGGATAATGTAGCTGCAATTGTTATGGAGACAATTACAGGTTCTAACGGCATTATCATACCTCCTAAGGGATATCTGCCGGGAGTAAGAAAGATCTGTGATGAATTCGGCATCGTAATGATCTGCGATGAGGTTATGGCAGGATGGTGCAGAACAGGCAAGATGTTTGCCTTCGAGAATTTTGATGTAGTACCGGATCTTGTTACATTTGCCAAAGGCGTTACATGCGGATATGTTCAGTTGGGCGGCGTAGCCGTTTCTTCTAAGATAGCAAGCTATTTTGATGATCATCAGCTCAGCTGCGGTCTTACATACAGCGGACATCCCCTTGCATGTGCTGCAGGTGTTGCCTGTGTAAATTATTACAAGAAGGCAAATATTCTTGAAAATGTAAATACAGTAGGCAAGGTATTGGCAGATACACTTGATTCATTCAAGGAGAAACACCCATGTGTAGGTGATGTTCGTCATATCGGTCTGTTCTCTGCAGTTGAACTTGTAAAAGACAAGGCAACAAAGGAGCCGCTGGTTCCTTATGGCAAGGATCCTGAAGGAACAATGCCTAAGGTTATCGGTATGCTGAAGGAGAGACATTTCATGACATATTCACATGAAAATATGGTATTCGTTTGCCCGCCGCTTATTATTACAGCAGAGCAGTTAAAGGAAGAATTAGAGAAGTTAGATGAAGTATTAGAAATCGTAGATAAGACTATGATCTGATAACAGAAAGGAATACTATGTCACATTTTAATATTCCGGAACACGTATTTGTAGGTAAGGATGCATTGACCGAGGCAGCTCCTTTATTTAAAGCATACGGAAGCAGGGCTTTTATTGTTACAGGCCCTCATGTAGCCAAGTCTCCTATGCTGACTGAATTGAAGAAGGCTTTAGAGCAGCAGGAGATTGCATATCTGGTATTTGATCAGATCACTGGCGAGCCGACTGATACAATGATCAATGCGGGAGTCAAGGAATTTATAAGCAGCCACAGCAGTTTTATTATTGGTATCGGCGGCGGTTCATCTCTTGATTCGGCTAAGGCTATCGCGCTTATGAGCAGATCATCAGAGCCAATAAGCTCATACATGGGAGTTGACATTAAGAAGGAGCTTCCGGCATTGGTTGCGATACCTACAACCAGCGGAACCGGTTCTGAGGCAACGAAATTTACAGTAATTACAGACAGCGAGACAGATATCAAGATGCTTCTTAAAGGAGACTGCCTGATTCCTGATATTGCGGTCCTGAACTATGAATATACGATGGATATGCCTAAGAGTGTAACTGCAGCTACAGGCCTTGATGCCCTGACTCACGCAGTTGAGGCATATACCTCGAAGAAGGCATCGCCTCTTACAGATGTATATGCAATATCAGCTGTTAAGCGTATCTTAAAATATCTGCCTATAGCATATGCAAATGGCCGCGACAAGTCTGCAAGGGAGCAGATGAGTCTGGCGGCATATGAGGCAGGAGTCTGCATCAACAATTCTAGTGTTACAATAGTCCATGGTATGAGCAGACCAATCGGAGCACTGTTTCATGTATCACATGGCAAGAGTAATGCTATGCTTCTGGCAGATTGTCTGGGATTTGCATTGGATGGAGCATATGACAGATTCGCACAGCTGGCGATAGCCTGCGATCTGGCAAGTGCAGATGAACCTGAGAAGGATGCTGCAGAAAAGTTTCTGGCAGCTCTGTCTGAAATAGTTAAGGTATGTGAGATACCTACTCTTAAGGAGGATGGAATCGATCCGGCTGCATTTGAGGCGGTAATTCCTAAGATGGCAGCGGATGCTATTGCATCAGGAAGCCCGGCAAATACCAGAAAGCCGATAAGTGTTGATGACTGCATTGCAATATACAAAAAGGTCATTACCAATTAGAAGCAAGTATGTGCTGAAGCACAAAACACTTTGTGCGCGGGTTAATTGAAACAAAAAATAAAATCCCTATACTAAGCAACATCATCAAGAACAGCAAAGGCGCTGATACAGATAAGAGGCCTTTGCTGTTCTTTGTTTATAAGAACAAAAAGGAAACATAAGTTTCAGAAATAAGTAGTAGGAAGGAAAATCGGTTATGAGCACAACAAGGGAAATAGAGATTAAAACGAGGAGCCTGGGAGTTACTTTTAAGGATAATAAAGGAAACGATGTTAAGGCCTTAACCGGTGTAAACCTGGAGATATACAAAGGCGAATTTATAGCTTTGTTAGGACCCTCAGGATGTGGCAAGACAACACTTCTGCGCTGCGTAGCAGATCTGCAGCAGCCCACAGAAGGTGATATTCATATCCAGGGCATGACACCCAAGGAGGTTCGTCTTCAGAAAAAATTCGGATTCGTTTTCCAGCAGCCGGTACTTTTTGACTGGCGCACGGTTAAGAAAAATGTAGAACTTCCGATGGAGATCATGGGATACAAAAAAGGAGAACGAAGCGACAGAGCTGACGAGATGCTTGAGATGGTTGGACTTAAGGATTTTGCGAATCATTATCCTAAGCAATTATCAGGAGGTATGCAGCAGAGAGCTAATATAGCCAGAGCCTTCGGACTTGATCCTGATATTCTCCTGATGGACGAGCCGTTCTCAGCATTAGATGAATTTACGAAAGAAAAACTTCATGAAGATCTTCTTCGTATCTGGAGAGCCACAAACAAGACAATATTATTTGTCACACATAATATTCAGGAAGGTGTATTCCTGTCAGACAGAGTATGTGTCTTATCTCCTCATCCGGGAAGACTTTCAGCAATAGTTGATATAGATCTTGCAAGACCAAGAGATATTGAAGTTAAGGATACCCCGCATTTTACAGAATTAGTTGCCAAGGTAAGAGGAAGTTTTGAAGGAGGCAGCGTCTGATGAAAAGCACATTAAGTAAGATTTCAGATAAGAAATGGTTCTCCACAGTTTTGTGGATAGTGGGCCTCATAATTGTCTGGGAGATAGGAGCATTTATAGTAGCAGGAGTTAAGAGAACTCCGGAAAATGTTCTTCCGCACCTGTATCAGATAATAGAAGCAGCATTTTCAGGCAAGACAGTTACAGCCAATATGACGGCAACAGCAGCAGTGCTGAATGCAGCAGGCAAGACTCTTCTGAGGGCATTATTGGGATTCATATTAGGAGCAGTAGTCGGATACATATTTGCACTTCTTATGAAGATGTCAGGAATAGTTGAGAAGCTGATCTTCCCTTACCTGATGCTCATCCAGCTGATTCCGGTATTAGGACTTGCACCTATCGTACTTGCTATTACAGGTGACATCAATATAAGCCGTGTTGTTATAGCAGCAATACTTAGCTTCTATCCGGTGGCAACTAATACATTGGCAGGATTTAAATCAGTTGAGCAGGAAAAATACGATCTTATGTACATATATGCAGCCAAGACTCCTTCGATTTATCAGAAGGTACTTATACCGGCCAGCCTGCCTTATATGTTTACAGGACTTAAGATCGCAGCACCTATGGCAGTTACAGCTTCGATCCTGGTAGATACATTGCAAGGAGACGGAGGCTTGGGATGCTTATTATCACAGTCATTAAAACATGCCATGAGCATATATGTATTCTGGCTGATAGTATTCTTCAGTGCATTTGTCGGAATCATAATAAGTTATGTGATCGGCTGGATTGAAAATGGAGTATCTCCATGGAAGAGGAGGGCTTAAATGGATCGTATGTATATGCAGGGAGCATTCAAGCTCCAGAAGGTCGGTCGTAGAAAATCCCTGATAAAAAGGATCAAGGAAAATAAGAAATGGCAGAAGAGTTCAGCCATCATACTTCCTGTTTTATTAGGTATTGTAATAGTCATTCTCTGGCAGACACAGGTGCTGCATGCATGGTTTAACACAGATACATTCACACTGCCGCTGCTGGATAAGATCATAAGCATAATCGCAGACAATGCAGATAAGATATGGGCAAATACAGTAGATACAGTTGAAGTTGCATTTATAGGACTTATAGCAGGAAGCATATTGGGATATTTAGTTGCAGTAGTTGCAGCCATGTTTCCGAAATTCGGTTCAGGCGGATTATTTGTAATAGGAGCATTTGCATCAATCCCGGTTGTAGCCCTGGCACCGGTCATTAATAACCTGACCAAGGACGTATCTAAGGATGCATCAGTCAGAAGTATGGTTGCCAAGATAATAGTAGTAACTCTTATATGTGCCGCTGATATGGGCTTAAATGCATTCAGAGGACTGACAGAGATAAAGCCATATGCAGAGGATCTGATGGAGGTATATGCAGCCCCTAAGAGCATGACCTTATGGAAGTTAAGACTTCCTAACTCACTTCCGTATGTATTTACCGCATTGAAGGTGTCGGTGCCGGCCAGTGTAATGACAGCCATAGTAAGCGAATATTTTGCAGAATATATTACAGGTGTAGGTCGTCAGATCCGAGAGAACATCGTGCTCGCGCAGTATTCGACGGCATGGGCATATATCGCAGCAGCTTGTGCAATAGGCATAGTTGCTTACGTAATTTTAATGATAATACAGAGTGTTGTGCTGAGAAGATATCACTGATCAGTAAAACATATAAATTTTTCACCAGGAGGATTAAAACAATGAAAAGAGGAATGAAAAAAGTACTTTGCACATCTTTGGCAGCAGCCATGGCAGTTGGTTCATTTGCAGGAATTGCAAGCGCAGATGAGCTTACAGCAGAAGAGCTTATTACAACAGCTGCATCATCCGGTCAGGTAGGTAACTGGGGACTTGGCAATGAATATGAGATCTTAGCTCTTCTTGCCAAATACGGACAGCCGACAGAGTATCTGAGCCAGGACTTCACAATGGATGGATTCGATGATGATTCAATTCTTTTAGCATCAGCAATGACATACAACGAGCTGGGTCTGGTTAAAAATGATTATGACGGAGGATATGGCTACGGTGACAGTGTAGGAATCATTGATATGAACGATGAAGGCGTAGCTATGATGGAGGATAATATCTTCACAACCAAGACATTTGCTGAGGAGAATCCTAATACAGTTGCAGCATTTCTTTATGCATCATTCAAGGGCTGGCAGTATGCAGTAGAGCATCCTGAAGAGGCAGCAGAGATCTGCTATACATACGGATCATCTGTATCACCTGAGCATCAGGCATACATGGCAGAAGAGGTTGCTAAGCTTGTAACAACAGATACTAAAGGCGAGGCAGCTACAGAAATCGGATATATGGATGATGAGGCTATGCAGCAGACACTTGATATTGCAAAACAGTATCTTACATTAGATGATGCGTCAGCAAATGAAGCATTCCAGGCACTTACACTTGATGATATCCGTGACACAAGCTTCTATGAGACAGCTAAGGCATCAGACGGAACATTTGATATTGAAAAGAAGAACGTATCTATCCAGCTTAAATGGCTTCCGGATGCACAGTTCATGGGATACTATGTAGCACTTGATAAAGGATACTACACAGAAGTTGGTTTCGAGAGTGTTGAGATCGTATCAGGCGGCGGTGACATTGCGGAAACAACAGCTGTAAACAACGGAACAGTAGATTTCGGTGTTACATGGATGACCAACCTTGCTTCAGCAGATGCAAGCGGTATGGACTTAGTAGAGATCGCTCAGATCTTCCAGAGATCTGGTCTGGTACTTGTATACAAACCTGAAAACTTCCAGTAGGAGGATGT
The DNA here is from genome assembly GCA_963589005.1 of Bacteroidaceae bacterium. GTDB lineage: Bacteria > Bacillota > Clostridia > Lachnospirales > Lachnospiraceae > RGIG5612. Next base: position 41,039 of record CAVAJR010000009.1, read on the forward strand.
AAACAATGGTTGATTTATTATTTAAAAATGGAACCATAGTTACTGCAACCAGTTCTTATCCTGCAGACGTAGCAGTCAAGGATGGCAAGATAGTTGCTATCGGCAAGGGATTAGATTTTGAAGCAAAAAATACGATCGATGTTTCCGGGAAGCTTGTGCTTCCCGGAGCACTGGATGCTCATACACATATGGCGATGCCGTTTGGCGGAACAGTATCAGCAGACAGTTATCTGTCAGGAACAAGAGCTGCTGTATGCGGCGGCGTAACAACAATATTTGATTATCCTGTTCAGCATAAAGGAGAAACAATCCTTGGTCTTATCGGATCTAAGAAGGCTGTATTGGAGAAAGAAGCATGCTGCGATTATGCATTTCATTGCTGCATAACCAATCTTAATGACGGTGAGATCTTAGATGAAATGGAGCAGGCAGTAGCAGAAGGAATTACATCATTTAAGTGCTTCCTGGTTTATAAGAAGGAAGGCATGATGGTTGACGACGGAATGCTGGCAACACTTCTGCTCAGGGCTAAGGAACTGGGTGCAATGATCAATGTTCATGCAGAAAATCCTGATCTTATAGACCTTCGTACAGCTCAGTATCTGAAGGAAGGCAAGACCAGTGCATGGTATCATTACATGAGCCGTCCGGAATTTGTAGAAGCTGAGGCAGACAAGAGAGTAGTTCACTGGTCTACACATTTAGACGCCCCTGTTTATATAGTTCACATGGCTGACAAGGAAGGCCTTGAGGCTTGCATGGAAGCCAAGAAGGAAGGTCATGAGCTTTATGTAGAAACTTGTCCGCAGTATCTTGAATTCACATGTGATGTATATAAGCGTGAAGATGGCAGAAACTTCGTATGCTCACCGCCTATGAAGGGTAAGGAGAGCCAGGAAGCATTATGGACCGCACTTAAGTCCGGTTTCATTGATACAGTAGCTACAGATCATTGCCCGTTCCAGAGCTATGAGAAGGATTGGGGCAAGGATGATTTTACCAAGATTCCTAATGGCTGCGCCGGCGTAGAAAATCTGTATCCGTATATGCTCGATGCGGCGAATGCAGGTAAGATCACATTTGAAAAGGTTGTTGAAGTTTGTGCAACAAATGTTGCTAAGATCTTCGGTTGTGACAATAAAGGCGAGATAGCAATTGGCAAGGATGCTGATATTGTTATATATGATAAGGATAAGGACTTTACCATCAGCGTGAAGAATATGCATTCAGATTATGACCATACAATATGGGAAGGCAAGAAGCTTCATGGTTATCCTGTACAGACTTATCTCAGAGGCAAGCTGGTATATGATAATGGCGATTATGTCGGTACGCCGGGAACTGGTGAGTATGTAAAGAGAAGTCCTAAGAAATAAATTATAGTAAGAAAAAAGACAAGAAGGAGGAGAGAGGAATGGCTTATGAAGAAGTAACAATGAATGAAGAAGCCAGCCGCTGCCTGCTGTGTCACGATGCACCTTGCAGCAAGGTATGCAGTCATGGAATCGCAGCTGATTTTGTAAGGAGCGTGAGATTCGACAATCTGACAGGTGCCGCAAGAAGGCTGGGAAGCAATCCTTGTATTAGCTGCAGTGCTCCATGCATGTCAGTTTGTCTGAGAGGACGGATCGACCATCCGGTTTCAATTCCGGATATAGCCATGGGAGTTGAAGCAATGCATGTTGCAGTGCCGCAGAAGGAGGCAGACCTTTCTCTTGATTTCTTGGGTGTACATTTTGAAAATCCGTTTATTCTTTCATCCTCAGTAGTAGGAAGTGACTACGAGATGGTCAAGAAAGCCTTCGACCTGGGCTGGGCCGGTGTATGTTTTAAGACGATTGGATTATTTACCCCAAATGAAGTGTCACCGAGATTCAGTGCACTGAAGAAAGAATCTAATCCGTTTATAGGATTTAAGAACATAGAACAGATATCCGACCACAGTCTGGAGGAAAACATAGAATATCTGAAGAGGCTTAAGAAAGAATATCCGACCAAGGTGATCGTTGCGTCGATCATGGGACAAAATGAAGAGGAATGGGAGGAGTTGGCACATCTGATGGAACTGGCAGATGCAGACATTATTGAGTGCAACTTCTCCTGTCCTCAGATGGTAGGAGAGAACCTGGGAAGTGATGTAGGAACCAATCCTGAGCTTGTAAGGAAGTTCACGGCAGCAGTTAGAAGAGGCACCACTCTTCCGGTAATTGCCAAGATGACTCCTAATGTTACACGAATGGAGGTACCTGCAGAGGTTGCCGTGGAGGCAGGTGCAGACGGATTGGCAGCCATCAATACGATAAAAAGTATTATGAATATCGACCTTTCAACATTTGATTCAGCTCCTTATGTAGCAGGCAAATGTTCAATAGGCGGATATTCCGGCAAGGCCGTTAAGCCAATCGCCCTTCGTTTTATCTGCGATATGCGCAAGGATAAGAAATTGTCACAGATTCCTATATCCGGAATGGGCGGAATCGAGACCTGGCAGGATGCGGCAGAGTTCCTAAGTATGGGATGCGAGAACTTACAGGTTACAACTTCAATTATGCAATACGGATACCGCATAATTGATGACTTGACAGAAGGCCTGTCGGATTACCTTATCAATTCAGGAATGAATAAGGTAACTGATGTTATCGGCAGGGCTCTTGATAATGTCATAGATGCAGGAGAACTTAACAGAGATACGATAGAGTATCCTAGATTCAGCCATAGTACATGCATTGGCTGCGGCAGATGTTATATCTCTTGCTATGATGGCGGACATCAGGCAATAACAATGGATGAGGAAAAACATATTCCTAAGATGAATCCTAAAAAATGCGTTGGCTGCCAGCTATGTATGCTGGTCTGTCCGACCGATTCAATCAGCGCCTCGGGAGTGCGAGTTTCGAAAAAGAAATAGAAAGAAGGTAAATTATTATGTATAAGTGCAGTTTGGACAGAATGAAAGATAAGATCAAGACATTTTCTGCTTATGGAGATGCAGGACATGGCGGCATTACTCGTTATTCATTATCTGAGGCTGCTATAAGCGCAAGAAATGAGTTCATTAAGAGAATGAAGGCTATCGGCGCAACTATTGAAATAGATGATGTTGCCAATATTTATGCAACACTTCCGGGAAGCGATCCTGATGCCAAGCGAATTGTAATGGCATCGCACTGCGATTCAGTAAAAAACGGCGGAAACTATGACGGTATCCTGGGCGTTATGTCTGCGATGGAAGTATTAGAGACAGTAGCAGAGCATAAGATCCCGCATAAACATCCACTTACAGCCATGATCTGGACCAATGAAGAGGGCTCATTATATCCGCCGGCAATGATGTGCTCAGGTATCGTTTGCTATGATTATCTGCCTGAGGATATTCGTATTAAGTTCAAATACGAGGATATGATGAATTCCAAGAGTGTTCTGGACGGCAAATCAACATTTGGCGAGGCTCTGGATAAGTCAGGCTTCAAGGGCGATAAGAAATATCGTATCTCTCCTGAAAAATATCAATATATGTTCGAAACACACATTGAACAGGGTCCTATACTTGAGGATGCCGGCAATGATATCGGCGTAGTTGACTGCGTACTGGGAATGTTTAACTATCGTATCAGATTCTACGGACAGACAACTCATGCAGGAACCTTCCCGATGCCTAAGAGAAAGGATGCATTCTATGCAGCGGCACAGGCACTTGTATATCTTCATGAAGAGATTGACAAGCTGGGTGTATCTGACCTCGTATATACAACAGGTGAGGTAGTATGCCATCCATGTGTTCATACATGCGTTCCTGATTTCTTCGATTTCTCATTTGATGCAAGACATGAAGATCCGAAGGTTCTTGAGAAGGTTTTGGCTATCGTTAAGAGCTGCGCTGATAAGGATTGGTCAGGCTGCACATGCGAGGTTGAGAAGGCATGGAACCGTGATACAGTTTACTGGGATAAGAAGCTGGTAGGATATGTTAAGGAAGCCTGCGAAGAACTGGGCGTATCACATCAATATATTCACTCAGGTGCAGGACATGATGCACAGTTTGCTTCCTACATGCTTCCTACAACTATGATTTTCGTTCAGTCTAAGGACGGCTTAAGCCATTGCGAGCCGGAATATTCATCACCGGAGCACTGCACAGAGGGTGCAACAGTAATGCTTAATGCTGTATTGAAGGCTGATGAGGACTAAAAGGAGCATTTATGAATTACATAATAACAATTGCCAGAGGATTCGGAAGCGGCGGCAAGGATATAGGAATGCGGCTGTCTAAGAGGCTGGGGATTCCATGCTATGACAGGCAGATCCTGACTATGGCATCGGATCAGAGCGGCATAGATGAGAGCATATTTGTAGAAAATGATGAGAAGTTAAGAGGCAAATATATCGCCAATTTCCTGCGTAAGGTTCCCGTAACAGGCGTCTTAGAGCCATGGGACAGAAACTTCGTATCGGATGTTAATGTTTTTAATCTGCAGGCTGATATCATAAGGTCCCTTGCAAGAACAGAGAGCTGCATCATCATCGGCAAATGTGCTGATGACATCCTAAGAGACCAGCCTAATGTCGTAAGCTTGTATGTTGAAGCACCGAGACAGGCTTGTATCCGTTCGATCTGCGAGAAGATGAGAGTATCACCGGAGCGCGCTGCCAAGATGATAGTAAGCACCGATAAATACAGAAGTAATTATTACAGCTACTATACCGGCGGTAAGGAATGGACCAACCCTACGAACTACGATATGGTGCTTAACTCAGACCGTATAGGCCGTGACAAATGCGTAGAGCTTGTATGCCAGTATCTTAAGATTAAGCTAGGCGTGGAAGTGTAGATATATCCTAAGTCGGATGCGATGAGGCTGCGATAAACTAACAATCATAGAGCGGAAGCCACCGGACGTTTATTGCACCTTCACAAAATCAAATAATAGTTTAGAACAGCGCATGCTGCATGAGTGAAATTTATAAACCATTTATGCAGCATGCGCTGTTAATGTTCAGAAGAGGCTCGTATAGGTGCTTGAAAATGCACAAAATATTATTACATCCCGGCTATACTTATGTTGCAAATAACTATAATTTCTGCTACCATGAACAGGAGTTTACAGTTGCAGGGAAGTTTTCATAAAAGGCTTGACGGGAGTTTATGGACATGCGAAGCTTTAGACAGACAGACAGACAGACAGACAGACAGACAGACAGACAGACAGACAGACATGGGCAAATAGGGTAAATCTGCCGTTTTTGGCTTGTATAAAATATAATAGAGAACAATGAATCAGGCACACTCTTACCGTGAGAAAACGGCGAGGGTGTGTCTTTTGTTATTGAGAAAAAGACAGGAGGATGGGGAAAATGAATATAGCAGAGCTTATAAAATATGAGGGCGAGAACAGCACATTTATCTGGAAACACCCGCTGGAGGATTTTAACAGCATGACGCAGCTCATCGTACACGAGTCCCAGGAAGCGATCTTCTTTCTGAACGGTCAGGCACTGGATTCCTTCGGCGCAGGGCGTTATACACTTGAAACAGAGAATATTCCATTACTCGGCCGCATTTTGAACCGCCTTACAGGTAAGGATGCAACACCATTTCATTGCGAGGTGTATTTTATCAACAAGTCCATACAGATGGCACTTAAGTGGGGAACGGACTCTAAGGTACGATATATTGACCCGGATTCTGGTGTACCGTTAGAACTGGGTGCCAGCGGCTCCATGAACATGCAGGTATCGGATTCAAGAAAACTGCTCATCAAGCTAGTAGGAACCATGACCGGAATAAAGTGGGATGCAGATGGCAATGGACTCACCAAGTCAGTGCAGAATTGCTTCAGACCCGTTATCTCCACGGCGGTTAAGACCACACTCTCTTCGGTCATCAAGGCGCAGGGCATAAATATTCTTGAAGTGGATGAACATTTAGGCGAGCTGAGCAGTGCTCTGCATAAGAAGATCCTGCCTGAATTCGAAGAGTACGGCATCACCATACCACAGTTCTATCTAACTACAGTGGTGCTTCCTGAGGAGGATCCTAACTTCAGAAGAATCCGTGAGCTGTATACGGTTTCATTGCAAAAGCGCATGATCCATGCGGATTCGGATATCCGTACAGCTAAGGCACAGGCAGAAGCAGAGGTAACCGCAGCTGCAAGAGCAGCTGAGCTTGAACGTCAGCAGACCCAGACGGAAGTAACCAAGCGGGAAGCAGAACGTAAGATAATCGAAGCACAGGCAGATGCTGCAGCGAAGAAGGCAGCAGGATTTGCCGAGGCTGAGATCATGCATGCTCAGGGATATAATCAGAAGGATGTCCTTCAGGCGGAGGTACAGAAGGCTTATGCTGCAGGAATAGGAAACATGGGAGGCGGCACCAGTGCAGGAGGATCCGTCATGAGCGATATAGTGGGTCTTGGTATAGGCATGAAGGCTGCAGGAATGTTCAGCGGACAGATGAGGGATATGTTCGGAGATCTCGGCATGAATACGAACAGCCAGGGAGCCGCAGCAACAGGCGCATCTGCACAAATGAGCTGTCCTAAGTGTGGGGCTTCAATACCTGCAGGATCTAAATTCTGTCTTGAATGCGGAGAAAAGATCAATGTAATAACAGAGGGCATGATCGTCTGCCCTGAGTGCGGTAAGAAAGTAAGAAAGGGCAGGTTCTGTCCTGAATGCGGTCATCAGTTGAATTCAGTATGTCCTGCCTGCGGCAAGGAAGTTGTGGAGGGTGCGAAGTTCTGCCTTGAGTGCGGAACCAAGCTCTGATGTAAGGAAGAGGAGGATGCTGCAATGAATAAGAATTTTAAGTTTTATACCGTTATATGGGCGGCTCTGTTTGCACTTTATAATGTCATAGTTTTTCTTGTAAGACCTATCTTGCCATTAGTTTCGACGGCATATAATACAGGCTTTTGGATCGCCTGGGGGATCAGCATAGCCGCATTTATATGTAATCTGGTATGTGCATATATTACCTTGCATGGGGACAATCTGGAGAGAACATTTTATCGTATACCGCTTATGCACATGAGCTATACCTGCCTTATCAGTATGCTCATGATCAGCGGAGCGTTGATGCTTATTCCAAGTTGCCCGGCATGGATTTCAGCAGTTGTATGTGTGGCTGTTTTCCTGCTTCAGGTGATATCACTTGTTAAGTCAGAATGGGCTGTCGAGACAGTTGAGGCAACGGAACAAAAGATTCAGGAAAGGACATCCTTTATCCGTGAGATCACCGCAGATGCCGAGAAGCTTATAAGCAATGCTCAGACCGATGAAGCCGGGGCATCATGCAGGAAGGTTTATGAGGCACTTAGATACTCAGATCCCATGTCAAGCGAGGAGCTGGCGGAGATTGAAACAGAGATCAAGCAGAAGTTTGAAATATTTTCAGAGAAGATCGCAGCAGGTGAAGAAGTCAGCACTGCTGCCGATGAGCTTATGGAACTTATCGGTGATAGAAGCAGGAATTGTAAGTTGGCGAAATGAAAATATCAGCGGCAGGAATGACAATGAATTCATAAAAAATGTGAAGATTTGAGTGCAAATTTAACGTTGGATATAAAGGAGAAAATGAACTAAATGGCAATATTTAAATGTAAAATGTGCGGAGGCACAATAGAATTTAATCCGGGGGATACAGTCGGTGTATGCGACAGCTGCGCAACTAAGCAGACGCTGCCGCGTCTGGATGACGAAAAAAAGGCAAATCTGTATGATCGAGCGAACCACTTCCGCCGTAATAACGAGTTTGACAAGGCAATGGGCATCTACGAACAGATCCTTAACGAAGATAATACCGATGCGGAAGCCTACTGGTCATTGGTACTTTGCAGATATGGTATCGAGTATGTAGAAGACCCTGCAACGAACAAGCGTGTGCCGACAGTAAACCGCGCCCAGTATACATCCATCTTTGCCGATGAGGACTATAAATCTGCCCTTAAATATGCCGACAGTTATCAGCACATAATCTATGAAGATGAAGCCAAGACAATTGATGATATTCAGAAGGGCATACTTGAAATATCAAATAAGGAAGAGCCATTTGATGTGTTCATCTGCTACAAGGAAACCGACGATAACGGCAGGAGAACTAAGGATAGTGTTCTGGCAAATGATCTCTATCATCAGCTGACACAAGAAGGCTTTAAAGTATTCTTTAGCCGCATCACATTGGAGAATAAGCTGGGCACAGCCTATGAGCCGTATATCTTCGCAGCATTAAATTCAGCCAAAGTCATGGTCGTGCTGGGAACAAAACCTGAATATTTCAATGCAGTCTGGGTTAAAAACGAGTGGTCAAGATACCTTGCTCTTGTTAAGAACAGCAAGGGCAAGAAGATGCTTATTCCTGCATATAAGGATATGGATCCGTATGACCTGCCCGAGGAGTTCTCTCATTTGCAGGCACAGGATATGAGCAAGCTTGGCTTTATGCAGGATCTGATACGCGGTATCAAGAAGATAATTGCTGCCGAGACACCTAAGAAAGCTGAAAAAGAGACCGTTATAGTACAGCAAGGCGGCGGAAGTACCACTGTAAATGCTCAGATACAGAGAGGCAACATGGCCCTTGAAGACAGTGAATGGGAAAGGGCAGATAGTTTCTTTGAAGAGGCATTAAACCTTGATCCTAAATGTGCCGAAGCATACATAGGCAAGCTGTTGGTGAGAGACAAAAAAACAGATTTTGACGCCTGGGTTGTCATGCAGAAGGAAAAGAATGCCAGAGCATCTTACAAGACCCATGAAGCTTGTCCAGAGGATGTCGAGCATATCAACGAGGCTGTCAAATCGTTTGAAATTACAGATTATCTTGAAGGAGACACAATAAGATCACAATACGGATACAGCGGATACAGCAGGAAATATGACTCTGCACTTATCTGTCGAAAAAGGCAAAAGAGTGAACAGCTTACGGAGCTGTCATCAGATCGTCTGTTAACACGAGCAAGTCAGTTTGATACCGAGGGCAATACAAAGAAGCTGATTGATGAGGGTATTGCTAAAATTACAGCTACTTTAGATGAACGTATAACTCAGGCCCAGGCACAGGATACCAGGAGTATTGCTCGGATAAAAGAAGCCTATGCGGCACATTTGGCAGCTGCTGATAATAAGGTATATGAGCTGAATGCTGATGCTCAAAATCGTCGTGAACAGGATTATCAGGATGCATTGGCGAAGAAGAATGCGGCACATGCTCCTGCGGATTATGAAGCTGCGAAAAAAGCCATTTTGGCTATGAATGGGTATAAGGATAGTGACGCTCTTGCTGCCCAATGTGACGATGAAATCGACCGAATCGCTGAAAAAAAACGAAAAAGAAAAGCTGCGATTATTGCCATTGCTGTGGCAACTGTGGTTTTCGGTGTCGCGGCTGTTATTGTAATGAACAAGGTAATTATACCGAATGGCAAGTACAATAGGGTGGTCACATTGATAAATGAAGGTAAATATGAGGAGGCAAATACGGCATTTGCGGAGCTGGCTGGATATAAAGACAGTAATGAAAAAGTAAAGAGCATATATGAACAATATTGGAAAGAATTGCTGAAGGCAGCTCAAGTTGGAGATCATGTTTTCTTTGGAACCTACGAGCAGGACAATGATGTAACTGATGGCAATGAATGTATAGAGTGGCTTGTGCTTGATAAGCAGGACAGCAGAATTCTTATTGTAAGCAATTATGCACTTGATTGCCAACGGTACAATGAGGAATACGAGGATGTTACATGGGAGAACTGTACATTACGGAGTTGGCTGAACAATGATTTCTATAATACTGCATTTAATGAAGCTGAGAAACAGATGATACTTCAAACGGAGGTATCGCCAGATGAAAATCCTAGTTACGACACAGATCCGGGCAATAGTACAATAGATAACATATTTTTATTGAGCATAACTGAAGCAGAGAAATACTTCTTTAACGATGATGCACGTATGTGTGTTCCGACAGCCTATGCGATAGCACAGGGTGCATACACATCTGATAGTTATAAAGTAGGTGGCAAGGCCACCTGCTGGTGGTGGCTGCGGTCGCCTGGTGATTTTCAGTTTAATGCCGCCTTTGTCTATATTGACGGCTCGGTCATTTATTTTGGTAACTATGTCCTCGATGCTAATGTATGTGTGCGTCCCGCTTTGTGGATCAATCTTGAATCTTAACTCTTCAAATCATGAATCATCCACTCTGCGAGCGTTAGCGAGCTAATCTTCTCCTCTTTAGGGGAGATGTCGCATAGCGACAGAGGGGGAATTAATGTCCGCCGTAGGCGGACGCAAGGGTTTGAAAATAGGTTGGGGGCGTGATTTGGAACGAAAACAGAGCGAATTAACAGTTATTACAAAAGCGAAGGATCTGTGTTCATATGTTATGACCGTAACACAGAAATCGCCGAGGCATTTCCGGTACACATTTGTGAGCAGACTGCAGAATCTTACGCTCAGCGTGATAGAAAAACTATTTCGAGCCAATGATGTATTTGTGTCAAAACAGGATTGGCAGTCACAGAAGGAACGCCTGAACTTTCAGCGCAGTGCAATGACGGATCTGAAGCTGCTCGGATATATGGCACTTTTATCTATGGAACAGAAGTGCATTCTTCCGAAGCAATACGAGCAGATCGCAAGGCAAGTATCAGATTGTCAGAATCTGCTCGGAGCTTGGATGAACAGCGACAGAAAGAGATTACAGCCGTGATTTTTCGCGAGATTTCGGCTTGATCCGGGGATTCGATTGAATGGGCTTTATGCTGGTGGTGGCTGCGGTCGCCTGGTAATAATCAGAATAATGCCGCCAATGTCAATAATGACGGCTCGGTCAATTACAATGGTAACAATGTCAACAATGATAATGAATGTGTGCGTCCCGCATTACTCCCAAGGTGACGAGAAATCTGCCGTATGCACGGCGATCAGTGTCGGGAGTAAAGGAATCGGATTCCCTCTCGATGAAAATCGGGAAAATATATGTCGGCGGGGGATGCTTACGTTGAGAAACTTTCGCATCCTTACGGGAAACAGTGGTCGTGCACGGCTACTGTCTCCTGCTGCCGATAAGGTATTGGCAAATGACAGATTATGAAAAAATATGCGACTTTCAAAATTTATATAAAGCGCACACTGTAGCAAGACGCAGTAAAAGAACAACACGGGAAGTTATAGATTTTGAGATGAATCTGGCTGGAAATCTAACTTTGATTTCTGACAGCTTAAGAAGCGACACTTATGAAATGAGCGGATATTACAGCTTCATGGTGCATGATCCGAAGGATCGTATCATTCATGCTCTGCATTATCGTGACCGTGTAGTTCAGCATTGCATTTGTGATGAAGTGCTTGCGCCTGCTTTGGATAAGAAGTTGATTTATGATAATGCAGCCTGCAGAATCGGCAAGGGAACGCATTTTGCTATAAAGCGGTTATCTGGGTTTTTAGCAGATTTCTATAAGAGGAACGGCGCCGAAGGATATTTTCTAAGATGCGACATTCGTAAATTCTTCGATAATATCGACCATGAAGTCCTGAAAGTCAAACTGAGAAGGGTATTTGCTGACGAGAATCTGCTTTCACTTCTTTTTCAAATCATAGACAGCTTCGAAAAAGCTCCAGGGAAGGGACTTCCGCTGGGCAATCAAACAAGCCAGTGGTTTGCCATATACTACCTTGATGGCTTCGACAGATTGATCAAAGAGAAGCTGCATATAAAGTATTATTCCCGCTACATGGATGATTGTGTGCTGATTCATAAGGAAAAATCGTGGTTGCTGGAGTGCCTTAAAATAATGCGCAGTTATGCAGAGAAGGAACTGCATTTATCATTTAACGAAAAAACGGCTATATTTCCAATCAGAAATGGCGTTGATTATCTCGGATGGCATTTCTATATGACAGATACAGGTAAGATTATCAGAAAGGTAAAACAAAGCACAAAATATAAATACAAGCGCAAGCTGCGATATTTTCAGACAGCATATTCGAGAAATGAATTAGGACTTGAGGATATCCGTCAGGTACTGTCAAGCTACCATTCACATTTATCTTTTGGACACACTTATAAACTGAGACGAAGGGTTATCGGGAAATTTGTGCTGAAAAGAGGAGAGTGAGGTGTAATCTCGGTAACCATGCACTTTCAATAACAGAACGTTAACAAACTACTTATACAAGCACAACTTATTTGCATCTGCCGGACAGGACTTTTCAAAAATCAAATAATAGTTTAGAACAGCGCATGCTGCATGAGTGAAATTTATAAACCATTCATGCAGCATGCGCTATTAATGTTAGAGTTAACAATGCCATCTGACTTCAGGTGGCATTCATTTTTTTACAATTCTTCTTTAGTTTCCTTATTGCATTGACAATTTTTGAAATTGAGAATAGAATTGTAATTAACAAAAATAACCTGCAGAGTTATAATAATTTAGCAAACAAGGACAGAATTTTATGTTATATGAATATTTGACAAGCAATTATAAAGAGGCGGAACCTATATTCTTTTCAGATATAGCAGTTAAGGGAATCACAAAATCTGCAGTAAATCAGCAACTAAAAAAGCTATGTGATGAAGGCAAACTGGGGAAGTATGAGAATGGTATCTATTATCTGCCTAAAAAGTCACGATTAAAATCAGATGTAGGGATAAATGCAGATATTGTCGCTAGATACAAATATGTCTCCAGAGGCGGTAAAATAGATGGATTTTATTCTGGCAATACTTTCGCTAATCAACTGGGAATTTCAACCCAGGTTCCTAATAAGATTGAAATTGTTAGTAATAATATGGCTGCAAAGGTAAGAAAAATTCCAATCGGAAAGAGAACCTTTATTGTAAGAAAACCAGTAGTTCCGGTAAATGAAGAGAATGTATATGTATTGCAATTGCTTGATTTGCTAAAGAACCTGGATGCATATCTGGATGAAAGCTATGATGTGGCACGCGAAAAGGTTGCTCAATTTGTACGAATACATGGAATTACGAAGGATGACGTGGACAGCTATATAAGAGAATTCCCGGTTGCTGTATTTAAATATTATTATGAATTGGGGTTGGATGATGTATTTGCATAAAGACGATAAAGAATTGTTGAAGGATATTATTGTAGTAGTATCCGAACGGACGGGTGTCGATGAAAGCATCGTAGAAAAAGATTATTATGTGACAATGATATTAAAGGAACTTGCACGGCGAAATCCTAATGTGGTATTTAAGGGCGGAACATCACTTTCCAAGGCTTATCATGTGATAGAACGTTTCTCGGAGGATATTGATATAACATTTGAGGAACGCTTGGGTGAAGCCAGAAGAAAGAAAATCAAATACCAGTTATTACAGCCAATAAGTAAAGATTTGGATCTATCAATTGATAATTGGAAAATTATTGAAAGTGATAAGAATTATAATCATTATGATTTTTTATATGATTCAGTTTGTCCCGAGGATAAAAGCGGATTGCGACCATATGTAAAATTGGAAACTGCTTTGATGTCGTATGCATATCCAATAGAAGAAAAAGAAATTACGAGTATTATATATGATTGCCTTTCAGAGGAAGAACCTGAGATTTTGAAAGACTTTGAATTAGAACCATTTAAAATGAAAACACAGACTCTAGCCAGGACTATGATAGATAAAATCTTTGCTGTATGTGATTATTACATGACAGGAAAAGCAACGAGAAATTCCAGGCACTTATACGATATCTTTAAACTTAAAAAATATATTTTATTAGATGAAGCGTTTAAGAAGTTATTTATAGATGTCAGAAGGCACAGAGCAGGTATGAATATTAGAGTATCACCATCTGCTCAGAATGATATTGATCTATTGGCTGTAGCAGAAGAACTTATGCAAGAAGGCTTTTATGCAAACGATTACGCTGATTCAACGATGAAACTGATTTCTGATAATGTCACATATGAAACGGTAATACAGGAGTACCTTGATTTGCTCAAAAGTATATTGCAATAAGTAATAATCTAATGTTCAGATGAGGTCCTTATAGAGTGTGTGAGAAAATGCACAAAATATTATCACATCCCGACTATACTTTGTGGATCAATCTTGAAGCTTAACTCTTCAAATCATGAATCATCCACTCTGCGAGTGTTTGGGTTCAACAGCTCTTGACAAAAAATGGAGTTTTAGTGCATACTCCCCTGTCGGACAGGACTTTTCAAAAATTAAATAATAGTTTAGAATAGCACGTGCTGCTTGAGAGGGATTATATCTGTATACCGATCATGCAGCACGTTATTTTTGTTGAGATATTGTTGGCTGCGTGCCGAGGCTCACAGTACGGGAGCAGGCAGACAATACCTATGCGGTGATTATAGGAGGCTATAGCATTTGCAAGCCAGACTTACTGAACTGAATTATAATGAAATATTGATGTATCTGGGTTACAGGGGTCAGGAGATAACCGATGCTGTTGAAATGCAGATAAGAAGATGCATTTCAGAGGTTATGGATGCATCTGAACCGAAGCTGGTATGGAGACGCCTCCCGCTGATTAAAGGTCAGATAGATGGATTTGAACTGGAGGGACAGGATATCAGGGAAGTGCTGTCATCCTGCCGGGAGGTTGTGCTTATGGCTGCGACAATCGGAAGCAAGGTTGAAAGGCTTCTGATGCAGCGGGAAGTGACTGATATGGCAGATGCGGTTATTATGGACTCTTGTGCCAGTACAGCTATTGAAAATGTCTGCGATAATTTTGAATTCGATCTGCGGGAGGAATTGAGCCAACAGGGCTTACATCTTACTGACAGGTACAGTCCGGGATATGGAAACTTTCCTCTTGGTACACAGCCCAGGTTATGTGCAGCACTTAACACGCAGAAACGAATAGGACTTACGATATCAGCCTCCAATATTATGATTCCACGCAAATCCGTCACCGCAATCATGGGAATCTCTAATGAAAAGCAGCAGCTTCGCAAGCGTGGATGTGAGGTGTGCAGCATGTTTCTTAATTGTCCGTATCGGAAGGGAGGACAGACCTGTAATGACTAAGCTTACTGTATTAGATGGCGGCATGGGTACCATGCTTCAGGCAGCAGGACTGGGACTGGGTGAGCGTCCTGAAATATTCGGCATGCAGCATCCGGAGATTGTTGAGAAGATTCAGCGTGCATATGTAGATGCAGGAAGCGATATCATATATGCCAATACATTTGGAGCTAATGCTCATAAATTGGCAGGCCTTAACGTAACTGTAGAAGATGTGATCAATGCCAACGTAGCTGCAGCCAAGCGTGCGGCGGGAGGCCGGGCTAAAGTTGCATTGGATGTGGGCCCTATCGGTGAATTAATGGAGCCATTAGGTACATTGGCATTCGATGAGGCATATAATATATATGCTCAGATGGTACGTGCAGGCGTGCAGGCAGGAGCAGATCTTGTAATATTCGAGACTATGACAGACCTGTATGAAGTTAAGGCAGCGGTGCTTGCAGCACAGGAGAATTCCAGCTTTCCTGTATGGGTTACCATGAGCTTCGAGGCAAATGGACGCACATTTACCGGCACTACTGTTCCGTCTATGGCAGTCACTCTGGATGGACTTGGGGTAGATGCCATGGGCATAAACTGCTCATTGGGTCCAAATGAGATATATCCTCTTATAGAAGAAATGCGCCAATGGACAGACAAACCATTGATAGTTAAGCCTAATGCCGGACTTCCGGATCCTGCAACCGGCGCATACGATATGGATGCGGCAGAATTTGCTTCTCAGATGTCGGCATTTCTTGAATTAGGCATATCCATCATGGGCGGATGCTGCGGTACGACACCGGAGTTTATATCCGAGTTAAGGGCTCTGCCTGAGGCTGCCGATGATATAAGACCTGCGAGACGCAGAGGCGTATGTTCGTCAGGTCAGATGACGGAACTTACGGGCGTTCGGGTTATCGGCGAACGAATCAATCCTACAGGTAAGAAGAGGTTTCAGCAGGCACTAAGAGATCATGACCTGAATTATATAATGGAACGTGCCATTGAACAGGCTGATGCCGGAGCTGACATTCTGGATATTAATGTAGGACTTCCGGGAATTGATGAACCGCAGATGATGACGGAGGTAATAAGAGCCGTACAGAGTGTGGTTACACTGCCTTTGCAGATAGATTCATCGGATGCTGCAACAATAGAGGCAGGTCTCAGAGCATATAACGGAAGGGCAATAGTTAATTCTGTCAATGCAGAGCCTGAAGTAATGGATAAAATCCTGCCGATAGTTAAGCGTTACGGGGCAGCGGTAGTTGGCCTTACTATGGACAAGGACGGTATTCCCCAGACCGCACAGAAGAGATTTGAGCTGGCAGAACGCATAATGAATAATGCTATGGGGTATGGAATACCTAAAGATGATGTGCTCATTGACTGCCTTACGCTTACGATTTCTGCTCAGCAGGAGCAGGCGGCAGAAACATTGAAGGCGGTCAGACTGGTACATGAGCGACTGGGACTTCATTGTGTGCTGGGAGTAAGCAATATTTCATTTGGACTTCCTCAGAGAAATAATATTACAGTAAGTTTTCTTACTCAGGCCATGTTATGCGGGCTTGATCTGCCGATAATCAATCCGAACCTGAGCGACATCATGGATGCTGTAGTATCATACAGAGCCTTGTCATGCCAGGACAAGGATTGTGCGGCATATATAGAGCGATTTGCCGCCTCGG
This sequence comes from Bacteroidaceae bacterium, assembly GCA_963589005.1. Classification (GTDB taxonomy): domain Bacteria; phylum Bacillota; class Clostridia; order Lachnospirales; family Lachnospiraceae; genus RGIG5612. Next base: position 57,740 of record CAVAJR010000009.1, read on the forward strand.
CAGATGCAGCGCAAGCCAATAAAAATGCACCTTCGGGCGCACAAAACAACGAGCTGACTATAGAAAATGCCATACTGAAGGGGCTTAAGCACGAGACGACGGTTCTTACGGAGCAGCTGCTTACGCAGATGAGCGAGTTGGATGTTATCAATGAGAAGCTGATCCCCGCACTTGATATCGTGGGCGAGAAGTATGAAAAACAGATTATATTTCTGCCGCAGCTGATAAATGCTGCGAATGCAGCCTGCGCGGGATTCGACCTTATAAAAACAAGAATTGCCAAACGGGGCGGTGAGAGTGTCAGCAAGGGTAAGATAGTTCTCGCTACAGTGGAAGGCGACATTCATGATATCGGCAAAAATATCGTAAGAGTGGTATTGGAAAATTATGGATATCAGGTTATAGATCTGGGACGGGATGTGCCGGTTCAGAAGGTGGTTGATACAGCGATTGCTGAAGATGTTAAGCTGGTGGGTTTATCGGCTCTTATGACTACCACGGTTGTGTCAATGCGGCGAACGATTGAGCAGCTTCGCGCATCGGGCCATGAATGTAAGGTAATGGTAGGAGGAGCGGTGCTCACGCCGGATTATGCAGAAGAAATAGGTGCGGATTATTATGCCAAGGATGCGAAAGCATCAGCAGATATTGCCAAGGAGGTACTAGGCTAAGTGGAACTTTGTAAGTATTTAGAGGAAAATGTGCTGCTTTTTGACGGCGGCATGGGAACATATTTCGCTCAGAAAAATCACTGTTCAGGCAGCGGATGCGAGCTGGTTAATATTAATCAGCCCGAGATAATATCAGACATCCACAGAGAATATATTGAAGCCGGAGCAGCCGCCATAAAGACCAATACCTTCGGAGCTAACCGCCTTGCCATGTCAGGGGATGAAGAATTAGTTGAAAAAGTAATCGCCGCAGGCTGGAAACTGGCAAATGATGCCGCAGAGAATTTTATTGCAGGCGATGGTAAGGCAGAATCTGACAGAGCAGGTGTCGGCAGTGCTGAAAATGATCATATACCCTATGTATTTGCAGACATAGGTCCTGTTATTGCAGATACAGCCAAGGAACAGGAGATAGAATATTGCTGGGTAATTGACAGATTCCTGGAGCTGGGTGCCCGAAATTTTCTCTTTGAAACTAATGCTGATGCAGAGGGTCTTACAGCGGCTGTTAAGTATCTTAGAAGCAAATGTGCAGATGCGTATATTATAGTATCATTTGCCGTCCAGCCTGACGGATTCAGCAGAGAAGGCAAGTTTGTAACTGAACTTATCCGCACTATAACACAGACAGGAGCAGCGGATGCAGTCGGCATGAACTGTGTATGCGGAGCAAGGCATATGCTGGAGCTGGTTCAAAAGCTCAAGCTGGGTGAAAAGATAACATCCTCGAAAGCTGTGATAAGCGATGATATGCCAGTACATAGGGTTCAGGCGGATTGTTTGGCTAATGCGGGAAGCGTACATGCTGGTAGAGCCGAGGAGTGCAATAAAAATAATAGTCTCCTGACGAATAATTGTATGCAGCTGGCAGTTATGCCTAATGCAGGATATCCGACGGTTATTGGCAATCGTACCTTCTATGAAGGTGACCCGGTATATTTTGCATCTCAGCTTATTGAAATGATGCATATGGGGGCAAGGATCGTAGGCGGCTGCTGCGGTACCACGCCGACACATATTGCCTGCGTACGGCAGCTTATCCGGGAGAATTTTCAACCAGAAACACAAACTCATGTAAGCACAGAAGCTGGCGAATATGAAGCTGCTTCGATAAGGATAAACCAGAATAGTGATATTTCTGCGGCTGCAGCCGAACAAGATCAGAAGACTTCCGTACAATCAGAAAGCAAGTTCTGGGATAATATTAAAAATGGCAAGAAGGTCATAGCAGTTGAACTGGATCCTCCTGCAGATGCTGATCTTACCAAATTCATGAACGGTGCTCAGCAGCTTAAGCAGGCAAATGTTGATATCGTCACGATTGCTGACTGTCCGATTGCCAGAGCCAGAGTAGACTCCAGCCTGCTGGCATGTAAGGTTCACCGGGAACTTAACATGGAAGCACTGCCTCACATGACCTGTCGCGATCGTAACTTAAATGCTACCAAGGCGCTTCTGCTGGGATTATATGCGGAAGGTTTAAGAAATGCACTTCTGGTAACCGGCGATCCTATTCCGTCGGCTCAAAGAGATGAGGTTAAGAGTGTATTTCAGTTTAATTCCCGTAAGCTGGCAGCATTTGTTACATCCCTGTCAGAACAGGAGCTTCCGTCACCGATCCATGTATTCGGTGCATTGAATGTTAATGCTTATAATTTTGACAATCAGCTTAAAATGGCCAGAGAGAAGCTGAATAATGGTATGGTTGGATTCTTAACTCAGCCTGTACTGACAGAGGCTGCACTTGAAAATCTTAAGATTGCGCATAGGGAACTGCCGGAGGCTTATATCATGGGCGGAATTATACCGGTGGTAAGTGCTAAGAATGCCCGTTTTATGGACAGCGAGATCCATGGAATAAATGTAGATCCTCGCATAACTGAAATGTATGAAGGCAAGGACAGAGAAGAAGGCGAGGAGCTGGCCGTTAAGATTTCCTCAGTGATAGCTCAGGAGATTGCGCCATATGTCAGCGGCTTTTATCTCATGACACCGTTTATGAGAACCGGGCTCATTTGCCGGATCATTGATAAGATCAGGAATGCCGGACTTACAGACAACTGAGTATACCATGAGCAGAAAGCTTCCGATTAAGGAAGCTTTCTGAATAGGTATGACAGGAAATCCTTTTTTGGATTGAGATGTTCGTCCTCTGTATATCGCATTTTGTTATGACTTAATTATTTGATGTGTAACCAATATACTCAGGACAAAATTGTGTTGTCAGAGAGTCGGAAAAACAGTAAGTGAAATTAGAGACACCGTATTTTCCTATTGTCGCATAACCTTTAATGTTACATACTCTCGTGGAAGGTTCTCTTAACCACTTCTAATTGCTGCTCCCTGGTAAGTCTGTTGAAGTTAACAGCATATCCTGATACACGGATCGTGAGAGTAGGGTACTTCTCCGGATGCTCCATCGCATCAAGCAGAACCTCACGGTTCATAACATTAACATTCAGATGATGTGCGCCCTGGATGAAGTAGCCGTCAAGGATCTGAACCAGGTTGTTCTTTCGCTCCTCGTCTGTCTTACCCAATGCGTTCGGCACGATTGAGAAGGTATTGGATACACCGTCCTGGCATACACGGCAGTACGGGATCTTGGCAACAGAGTTAAGGCTGGCCAGAGCACCATTCTCGTCGCGTCCGTGCATTGGATTGGCACCCGGTGCAAATGGTTCGCCTGCCTTGCGTCCGTCAGGAGTAGTTCCGGTTTTCTTGCCATACATTACATTGCTTGTAATAGTAAGAGCTGATAATGTATGGATGGCATTGCGGTACAGCGGATGCTTCTTAAGTTCATTTGAAAAATAAGACATGATCTCAACTGCGATATCATCAACCCGGTCATCATCATTGCCATATTTAGGGAATTCGCCTTCAGTAATGAAGTCAACTGCGATTCCGTTCTCGTCACGAACAGGTTTAACTTGGGCAAATTTTATGGCAGACAATGAGTCTGCGGCAATAGAAATTCCGGCAACGCCGAAGGCGGCAAGGCGTTCAACTAATGTATCGTGAAGTGCCATCTGGCTGGCTTCGTATGCATATTTATCATGCATATAATGTATGATATTAATTGTATCAACGTAGAGCTCGGCTACGTAAGACAGAACCTTCTTGTAGTTGGTAATTACCTTCGAGAAATTCAATATCTCGTCATTATCCTTTTCAATGCCCGGAACTACCAGCATACCTTTCTTTTCGTCAATGCCGCCGTTGATGGCATAGAGAAGGCTCTTGGCCAGGTTGGCACGTGCGCCGAAGAACTGCATCTGCTTGCCGACTGCCATGGCAGATACACAGCAGGAAATGCAATAATCATCCCCATAAATCGGGCGCATTACATCATCATTTTCATACTGGATAGAGTCCGTCTCAATGCTCATTTTTGAGCAATACTTCTTAAAATTCTCAGGAAGATTCTGACTCCACAGGATTGTCAGGTTAGGCTCCGGGGCTGTTCCCAGGTTAGTAAGGGTATGAAGGTAACGGAAGGTATTCTTTGTAACTAGGGTACGTCCGTCTATGCCCATGCCGCCTAATGCCTCAGTGATCCATGTAGGGTCGCCACCGAATAATTCATTATATTCAGGGGTGCGAAGGTGACGCACCAGTCTGAGCTTAATAATGAATTGATCAATAAGCTCCTGAGCGCCCTGCTCATCGAGAATACCATTTGCCATATCACGCTGAATATAAATGTCGAGGAAGGTGGCTGTGCGGCCCAGGCTTGTTGCAGCGCCATTATTTTCCTTAACACCTGCCAGATATGCCATGTAGAGGTTTTGTACAGCCTCATGCGCATTTTCTGCAGGCTTAGTTATGTCACAGCCGTAGCGAGCTGCCATCTGAGTCATCTCTTTTAATGCTCTGATCTGCGTTTGAACGTCCTCGCGGAGGCGTATACGCTCATCAGTCATAGGACCGTCCAGCTCTTCCAGATCTTTCTGCTTTTCTTCAATCAGAAAATCCGTGCCATAGAGAGGGACACGTCTGTAATCGCCAACTATACGTCCACGTCCGTATGCATCCGGAAGTCCGGTGAGAAGTCCTGCAGTTCTGGCAAGACGGGTACGCTGCGGATAAGCATCGAATACACCGTCATTATGAGTCTTTCTGTACTGACGGAAGTGACGCGCGATCTCAGGATTTAATTCGTAACCATATTCCTTCAGGGCGGATTCGGTGGTGCGCATACCGCCGTACAGATTTACGATCCTCTTGAGGGGTGCGTCTGTCTGCAGACCGACGATCACCTCATTGTCCTTGTCAATATATCCCGGGCCGAAGTTGTCGATACCGGATACAATATTGGTTTCCACATCCAGAACACCTTTTTCGAGTTCCTTCAAAATGAGACTGTGAGCACAGCTCCATACTTTGTCGGTTTTTTCTGTAGTGGAAGCCAGGAATGACTCATCGCCTGTATATGGCGTGTAATTCTTCTGGATAAAGTTTCTGACATTTACAAGGTGACGCCATTCACCTGTGTGAAAGCCCTTCCATGCAGTGCAGTTTATATCAATAGACATTGTATTTTCCTCCTTATATTGATCGTGAAATGGTAATAAATTTTTGCTTGAGCCGCGAATACCATAGATTATAAGGCGTCAGCGGACATTTATAAGGTATAGTTATAAAAAAATCGTTATACTAGGTGCGGAGCTATACTGAATATGTGACAGAGCAGTTGCTGTTTTTATAGTGAGTTAGGGTTCAGTCAACCTGCTGAATCGCTCCTGCCAGTCGGCAAGTTCCTCTGCAGCCAGCGCACTCACGCCCTCCAGTGGATAAGGTATTCCCAGTGAATGGTATTTGCTGACGCCCAGAGTATGATATGGAAGCAGTTCAACCTTTTTAATATTCTTTAATGTCTGCAAATATTTGATAAGTCCTTCAAGATGCTCATCTTCATAAGTCAGCCCCGGAACCACCACATGGCGTATCCATATTGGAACGCCGGATTTTTGAAGCACATCTAAAAATCTCAGAGATTCATCGGGCAAACTTCCGGTTACTGCCTTGAAGCCCTCCTTCGTATAATGCTTGATATCAAGAAGCACAAGATCTGTAAGAGAGAGTATTTTCTCGTAATCTCCACAGCCGCAGCCGGCAGTATCAAGGCAAGTATGAATATGATTTTCTCTGCATAATGACAGACATTTGATGAGAAAGTCCTTCTGAAGGAGCGGTTCTCCTCCGGAAAATGTAACGCCTCCGTTGTCTGCATAATAAGGCTTGAATCTGAGTATTTTTTTGAGCAGTTCTTCGGGAGTCAACAGAAGTTCCTTGCCGCTTGTAAGCTGCCACGTATCCGGATTGTGACAGTATTTGCAGCGAAGATGGCAGCTTTGCATGAATATGACAGTTCGAATTCCCGGTCCGTCAACCAGACCCATAGATTCGATTGAGTGAATTCGTCCCTGAAGCAATGTGTAACCTTCCTTTCCTTGAGATTGCCGCTGTATTGTGGCTTAAACATACCAAATGCCGTATTTTTATGCGCTGCCAAATAGAAGATTTATCAGCACTTGAGCCTATAAATAAGAAAAAGCCGCACAACTGGACTTCTTCTGCCCAGACGGTCGGCCGGTTACACGATCATACTCCCATGTGGTTATCCACGATCCGTCAGTCATATGATCACCATGTGGGGATTTTAAGCTATGGGTCTGGCTGGTGTCAAGAACATTTGCAATGCCTGCGTGAACTTTTTTTGAACATCATTATTTTTGATGAATTAGCATCAGAAATTAAGCGATCAGGAATTAAGAAGCTGTCTGCTTAGAACTTCGAAGTAACACATTCAATGAATTTCAAAGCGGCGGGCGTGAGCCTGGTACGATCCTTCATGGCCAATCCGATGGAGCGGTAATATGGCTTCTTAAGAGAGCGAATCTCGATTTCATATGGTATGCGTTCAAGGATCATGCTGGGAAGTATGGCGATGCCGAGCCCTTTCTCCACCATAGCCATAATGGCAAAATCCTCCCAGGTGGTAAATCGTATGTTTGGATGCACATTGTTTTCTTCAAGTATAGAAGAAATCTCGGTCTTTTTGCCATGCTCAAGGAGCATGAAGGGCTGAGAGTCCAGGTCGTTGATGGAAATGACTTTCTTAGAGGCCAGAGGATGCTCAGCCGGAAGTACGACTTTATATTCGTCCTTTTTTACCGGAATTGTATCAAGTGCTGCACAGGTGGGCATACATAGGAAACCGCAGTCAACACGGCCTTCTTCTACCCATTGCTCAACCTCGCTGTAATCACCTAACAGCAATTCGTAGTCGATGCCGGGATAGGTCTGTTGAAACTCAACAAATATATCGGGCAACAGGTTAATAGCAATGCTGGCAAATGTTCCTATCCTTACGATTCCTGTCTCCAGACCATTCATCTGTTTAACATATCCATCCAACTCACAGCAGTCATTTATGATTCTTCTGGCAAATGGAAGCAGCTGCTCGCCTGATGATGTAAGACATACTCCCTTTTTATTGCGTTCCAGCAAGATTACATTCCATTCAGCCTCCAGATCGGCAATCATCTTGCTGATGGATGACTGGGCGTAATTTAACTCTTCGGCAGCCTTAGTGAAGCTTCCTCTTTCAACAGCTTTTACGAAAGCTTGGTATTTAAGCAAATGATTTTCCATAGGTTTATGTATTCCTTTTTAGAATTAAAAACATCTATAATATTCAATTTTTATATTTTAAATTCTTCCGTATACTATTGCAAGAAATTTTGCGGTGCTGAATACAGCTGATTTCATGGAATATATAATTGTATTTCGGCTATATAGAAACCAGCACTGCGGAGATTCATGCTTTCGCAAGGAAAAACGTGCCGCAAGTACCTGCATGTGATAAGAAAAACCTGTTAATTGACGCCCTAGAAGGAGAATTACGGATAATGAATATAAAAGCAAAAGACATAGATATGCTTAACGGACCGCTGACCGGTAAGTTATTACTGTTTACACTTCCCATAGCACTCAGCAGCATTTTACAGCAGCTGTTCAGTGCGGCGGATACTGCAGTAGTAGGATGTTTCGGCAATGCCGATGCGCTGGCAGCAGTCGGAACAAATACAGAAATAGTTGCATTGATAGTGACGGTATCATCAGGTCTGTCGATAGGTGCAAATGTTTTAGCAGCAAGCCAGATCGGCAAAAATAAGAAGGATGATATCCCGAAGATTGCTCAAAATGCCATGATCATGGCACTTGTTGTCGGCATAATAGGAATGATAGTTGGCCTTATTGCTGCTAATTCTGTTCTTAAGATGATAAATACACCGGAAAATATCTTATATGATGCAGCCATGTATCTTAAAATATATATGTTCGGGTACCCTTTCTTGCTTCTGTACGATTTTGGAGCAGCACTATTAAGATCTAAAGGAGACAGCCGTTATCCGTTTATCATTTTAATGATGGCGGGAATTGTGAATGTAATTCTTAATATTTTATTTGTGGCTGTATTTCATCTGGGAGTAGCCGGGGTTTCAATTTCTACAGGGATATCTAATATAATTTCAGCAATATTTGTCATAAGGCGTCTGTATAAGGACGAGATGTTCAGATTGTCTGTCAAGAATATACATATTTCGGCTAAATATATAGGCGAGATACTTAAAATAGGAGTGCCTTCCGCTGTGCAGGGCGCAATGTTCTGTTTTGCCAATATCTTCGTGCAGGCCTCGGTTAATACTTTCGGAGAGAATACTATAGCAGGCAGCACCATTGCGGTTAATTTTGAATATATCGTATATTATGTAATAACAGCATTTGCGCAGACCACCACAACATTTATAAGCCAGAATTATGCTGCAGTTCAAATTAAACGGTGCAGGGAAATTCTTGCAAAGTGCATGGTAATGTCGATTATTTTCAGTGCGGTAATGATAGGCTTGATTGTAATATTCAGGGAGTTTGTATCAGGCCTTTTCTCACCGGATCAGCTTGTGGTTGAAAATGCCTGCGTCAGAATTATGTGCGTGCTTATTTTTGAATCCATATGCAGTATATTTGAAATACTTGCAGGAGTGCTGAAGGGAACAGGGCATGCAACGCTGCCGGCAGTGGGAACCATAATTGGCATCTGCGCATTCAGGATCATCTGGATATGTACAGCATTTAAGAGCAATCCTGTGCCGGAGATGCTATATCATGCGTTTCCGCTGTCATGGGTTTTTACGATCGCTCTTATAATGACCGCTTATTTTATTGTAAGGCCGCTGGGAAAAATAAAAGGGTAGAGATATAAAAGTGGATTGCTCCGCACTTACGTGCTCCCGCAATCCTACAGACATTCGTGGGTTCGGACTATCGTCTGCTTGCGGGTGCGCAGACGTAAGTACGATGAGAACAATAAAAAATAAAAGTGGATTGCTCCGCACTTGCGTGCTCCCGCAATCCTACAGACATTCGCAATCCGGACTATCGTCCTACTTGCTCATGTCTGTTAGCCCGTCCAATGCAAGTACAGGCAGGCAAGTGAACTTGCCTGCCTGTACTTGCGCTGTCCGGGACTTTTATTTCATATGCAGTAATCACATTCTGAATGATTACTGCTGTGATCTATGACGTCCTGGAGTGTAATGCTGTCTAAATATTCGTTTATGACTTTATCCAGTCCTTCCCATATATACAGTGTCGTACACATATCCTTGCGTTCGCATGTATTTACCTTGGATTCAAGGCAGGCGACGGAAGCAAGGCTTCCTTCTGTGCAGCGCAGGATGTCACCAACGCTGTACTTATCAGGGCTCTTGGCTAGTTTGTATCCGCCTTGAGCACCTCTGTTGGATAATAAAAAATCTGTCTGATTTAATATAGCAATGATCTGCTCTAAATATTTTTTTGAAATATGCTGTCTTTCTGCTATGTCCTTTAATGCAACAAAACCCTCGTTGTGGTGTTCTGCCAGATCAACAAGAAAACGAAGAGCATAGCGTCCCTTTGTAGAAATTTTCAATTTAATCACCTCTCCTGAGAACATATTAGCACAAGCCAAATTTGAAGTCAAAACAGGAATTCCAAAATACATATAAAACCTACTTGACAAATAGGAAATGCCGGAATATAATGCGAACACATTTAAAACATATCTATTTAATAGGAAATAAAGACGGAGGTAAACAAACATGTCTGAGATTTATAAAAGCGCATTAGAATTAGTTGGCAGAACACCTATTGTCGAGATCACCAATGTTGAAAAATCATTAGGACTGCAGGCAACGATTCTTGCCAAGCTGGAATATTTCAATCCATCAGGAAGCGTTAAAGACAGAGTAGCCAAGGCGATGATCCTTGATGCAGAAGAGAAGGGACTTCTTAAGGAAGGCTCAGTGATCATTGAGCCGACATCAGGAAATACAGGCATTGGTCTTGCTTCAATAGCAGCAGCCAAGGGATACAGAATCATTCTTACAATGCCTGAAACCATGAGCGTTGAGAGAAGAAATATCCTTAAGGCATACGGTGCTGAGATTGTACTTACAGAGGGCGCTAAGGGCATGTCAGGAGCTATTGCCAAGGCCGATGAATTGGCCAAGGAGATCCCGAACAGCTTCATCCCAGGACAGTTTGTAAATCCTGCCAATCCAAAGGCACATAAGGAAACAACAGGACCTGAGATCTGGAATGATACAGACGGCAATGTAGATGTATTTATTGCAGGCGTAGGCACAGGCGGAACATTGACAGGTGTCGGAGAATATCTGAAAGAGAAGAATCCCGATGTTAAGATAATCGCAGTTGAGCCGGCCACATCCCCTGTTTTATCAGAAGGCAGGAGCGGATCTCACAAGATCCAGGGCATCGGTGCAGGGTTTGTACCTGATGTGCTTAATACCAAGATCTATGATGAGATAATTCCTGTCGGAAATGAAGAATCATTTACAACCGCTAAATTACTGGCCAAGGAAGAGGGCATATTAGTGGGAATCTCATCAGGCGCAGCACTTCATGCAGCAATTGAAGTAGCCAAGAGACCAGAGTTTAAGGGCAAGAATATCGTAGTATTGCTTCCGGACAGCGGCGACAGATATTATTCTACAGCACTTTTTGTTGAGTAGAGCGAAGAACCCTATTGATTGTCAATTAGAACCAGCCGGTAAAATACTTAGATGCAGTTGTGCACGGAGATATTTTTGCGACAAAATCCTGTAAAAATGGGAGTATGTATCAAACTGGTTCTGCAAATAATAAAAACAAAAATGGAGAAAAAACATGAGCGAGAAGATCACCAGAGAAAATAGAAAATTCAAATTTGAAACATTACAGCTTCACGTAGGACAGGAACAGCCGGATCCGGTTACAGATGCCAGAGCAGTTCCTATCTACCAGACATCATCATATGTATTCAGAAACAGTGCGCACGCTGCAGCCAGGTTTGGTCTTGCGGACGCAGGCAATATCTATGGCAGACTTACCAATCCTACAGAGGATGTGTTTGAGAAGAGAATGGCAGCACTTGAAGGCGGCGTTGCAGCATTGGCAGTGGCATCAGGTGCAGCAGCTATCACATATACAATTGAGAATCTGGCACAGAACGGTGATCATATCGTAGCTGCCAAGAATATCTACGGCGGTTCATTTAACCTGCTGCTTCACACACTTCCGCAGTATGGCATTAAGACAACATTTGTTGATATCTTCAATGAAGATGAAGTTAAGGCTGCTATTCAGGAGAATACTAAGGCTATCTACATCGAGACCCTGGGCAATCCAAACTCCGATGTTGTTGATATTGAGTCTATCGCCAAGATTGCACACGAGCATAAGATACCTCTGGTAGTAGATAATACATTTGCAACTCCTTATCTTGTAAGACCAATCGAGTATGGTGCTGATATCGTAGTTCATTCGGCTACCAAATTCATCGGCGGACACGGAACTACCATCGGTGGTGTTATCGTTGACAGCGGCAAATTTGACTGGGAAGCCTCAGGCAAATTCGCATCACTTACAGAGCCTAATCCAAGCTACCACGGAATCAGCTTCACCAAGGCAGTTGGTCCGGCAGCATTTGTAACCAAAATCCGTGCTATCTTACTTCGTGACACAGGCGCAACGCTGTCACCATTCCATGCATTTTTCTTCCTGCAGGGTCTGGAGACATTGTCACTTCGTGTGGAGCGCCATGTTGAAAATGCGCTGAAGGTTGTTGAATATCTGAACAATCATCCTCAGGTTGAGAAGGTAAATCATCCGTCAGTATCCTCTGATCCGAAACAAAGAGAACTGTATGCTAAGTATTTCCCAAATGGCGGCGGATCTATCTTCACATTTGAAATCAAGGGCGACTCACAGAAGGCACAGGACTTCATTGACAATCTGGAACTGTTCTCACTTCTGGCAAATGTTGCTGATGTTAAGTCACTCGTTATCCATCCGGCAACAACTACACACAGCCAGTGCACGGAGGAAGAGCTGTTAGATCAGGGCATCAAGCCTAATACGATCCGTCTGTCTGTGGGCACAGAGAATATTGACGATATTATTCAGGATCTTGAAGAAGCATTCAAGGCAGTGGAGTAATTTATGAAATTTTCCAAGAAAAGCAGATATGGAATAAGGGCACTTATATGCCTGGCACTAAGTAATGAGAATGAACGGGTGGCCTTAAATACGATTGCAGAAAAGAGCGAGGTATCGATGCAGTATTTGGAGCAAATATTTGCAGCACTCAGACGCGCCGGTATCGTTCGCAGCGTTAAGGGCTCACAGGGCGGTTACCTTCTTAATGACCTGCCTGAAAATATTACGGTTGCCGACATAGTTAAGGCGCTGGACGGTTCGTATCTGGTGGAAGACGAGCTGACAGGCGAGCGGCAGGACGCTGCTTCCGAGACGATACAACGGCTGATAATAGACAGCATAAATGAAAAAACAGAGGCTGTATTAAAAAGCTTGACTCTGGCTGATCTGGCGCAGGACTGCACCGGCAGAAGCCAGCAGGAATATATGTATTTTATATAGCTATCCATACTTCTCCCTAACAGACGTTAGTTTGACAAGGCGCTCATCGTGAAGATGAGCGCCTTGTCACGTTGATTTTTCCTATACATAATAAGCCTGACTGCGGCTGGAAGGTGTGGGTTTAAGAGCCGTTTTTGATTGTATTTATTAACAATTTTGTGATTAAAATATCATAAAATCATCAGTTTAATATTATTGATAATGTCTATTTTTTTTTTTTTTTTTTTTTAATTTAAATTATTTC
>CAVAJR010000010.1:0-67924 GCA_963589005.1 Bacteroidaceae bacterium
CTAATAAGTCGGCCGGTATAATAAAAAATATAACTTCCGGATTATTTTATAAGATTGTTAATAAAATATCTGATCAGGCTCATTTAGAGGAAAATGCTTCGGACTTTTTTGCGATAAGCAATCATGTGGCAGATGTGCTCAGAAATAATTACAGAGAAAAAGTGCGTTTTTTAAGAGGGTATGTGCAAAATGTGGGCTTTAAAAAGACAACATTAGAATATACAGCAGGTATAAGAGCAGGCGGCGAAAGTCACTATAGTATAAGATCACTTATTAAATTATGCGTAAATACCATAGTCAGCTTTTCGGATTTTCCGCTCAAGTTGGGTCTTTTAGCCGGTCTTTTAAGCGCAGTGGCAACTGTAGTGATGTTTATATGCACATTGTGTACAAAGGGAACGGATGCGGCAGGAGTCAATACCATTATTACAGTTATGTGCTTATTTTTTACTGTACTGTTTGTGATGATGGGAGTAGTAGGGGAATATTTGAGTGTAATATTTACTGAAATAAAGCAAAGGCCTATATATATAGTCGGACAAACAATAAATATAGACGGCGGATACCCTGAAAGTTGATAAAAAAGTTACAAAATAATGTAAAATATTAAAAAAGTGTTACAAAAACACTGTACAAATAGTTACAAAATGTGTTATATTACCTCGGAAGGTTATTTTAGTGATTAAAAAAGAGGTAATTTTTATGAAAAGAAAAAACGACCGATCAGCTAAGGTTGTATTAGTGACATCGTCAATAGTAACAATTCTGGTAGGTGTTTCCGTATTTTCATTATACTCACTGAGTAAAGGTGACGAAGGTGACACCTTGTCTATTGAAACTGAAGAATCAGTTGAATCAACGAATAGTAAATTGCTCAGCAAGATGGATGAGAGTGCAGATGTTGTGGTGGCCAATGCTGCACCTGTTGAAGAAGCAGCATCAGCTGCAGAAACAATTGTATCAGAATATTCACAGCCATTGGCTGTACTTGCAGTAACAAGTACAACTGTTGATTCAATTGAAGTTCCTGGTTCGGATAATTATGCAGAACCAGTTGCATCTGTTGCTTCGGTGCAGACGACTGATTTTGTGCAGGACACAATGGTTGATGCAGTAGTGTATGAAGAACCTGTGTACCAGGAAACCGCTGATTACACATCATATGAAGATACAGCCGTGTATGAAGAAACCGCCGAGTTCAGTTATTCGGATGAAAGTTACACAGAGCCAAGTTATGCAGAATATGCGTGGGATGATTCATCTGAAAATGAGACAGAAATCGTTGTTGTCGACAGTGTTGTAGAAGAAACAGAATCCTATGATGCTGATGGTGAGTGGGTATATGATTATGACACAGAAGAGTGGGTCTATGTATATTATAACGATACAGATGGCAGCTCAGATTATTCATATGATCAGGAAGACACATCGGAAGACTGGACCGGCGATGGCGGCGAGTGGGTATACGATTACGACATAGAAGAGTGGGTCTATGTATATAATAATGATACCAACGACAGCTCAGATGACTCATATGACCAGGAAGATACATCGGACGATTGGACAGATGATGGCGGAGAGTGGGTATACGATTATGATATAGAAGAGTGGGTATACGTATATAACAATGATACCGACGACAGTATTGATGAATCGTATGACCAAGAAGACACATCAGAAGACTGGACAGACGATAGCGATTCATACGACTACGATGATTCGTATGACAATTCATTAGGACAGCAGATTGTTAATTATGCCATGAACTTTGTTGGATATACGCCGTATGTGTGGGCAGGCAGATCGCTTGACAGCGGCACAGACTGTTCAGGTTTTGTAAATCTGATTTATGCAGACTTTGGTATTTATTGCTCAGCGGCATCATTAGCATATGACGGATCAAGCTTCGGATATATTATCAGTCAGGATGAACTTCAGCCGGGTGATATAGTAGTATATGGCGGCGGAGATCATGTAGCGATTTATGCAGGCGATGGTTATGTCGTTCATTGCTCAAGTCCGGAGAACGGAACTGTTTACTGGAACATGTATTACAGATCGGACATTAGCTGGTTCTTAAGGGTTCTGTAATCAATAAAAATTAATAATAATTAAATTAGGGCGGGTGTGAAATGTAGACTTTTCACACCTGCTTTGAAGTTTTGGATAAAAAAATCATCAGATTGCTATCCCCCATATTCTATGCTATTATAATCATACTCAGTGTACGAAAGGGGTGAATTACATGAAGTACGTTATCACAGGCAGAAATCTTGATATTACTGAGAGCATTAAGACAGCAGTTGATGAGAAGATCACTAAGCTGGGAAGGTACTTTGCACCGGAAGTGGTAGCTCAGGTAACAATGAGCGTGGAGAAGAACCGCCAGAAGGTTGAGGTTACGATTCCTGTTAAGGGAGACATAATAAGGGCTGAGAGCGAGAACTCAGATATGTATGTTTCACTTGATCTGGTTGTCAGGGCAATTGAGGTTCAGCTTAAGAAATACCGCAAGAAGATCATTGACCGTTACCAGACAGCAGGCGTTGACTTCGCAGATGAATATATGGACTCAGAGGCAGTTGAGGAAGAACCGGAGATTAAGATCGTTAAGAAGAAGACCTTCGATTTTAAGCCGATGGATCCTGAGGAGGCATGTATGCAGATGGATCTGCTGGGACATGATTTCTTCGTATTTACAAATGCAGATACTAATCAGATAAATGTCGTATATAAACGTAAAAATGATACATATGGCCTCATCGGACCAGAGTTCTGATAGAATATTCACTATTAAAATGACATCAGCGCTTTAACGGCGCTGATGTTTTAGAATACGACACGGATGTTAATTACAGGAGACATTCATACAACCGACAGATTTAACTGTAGGTGAAGTCAGACAGATATGAGCCTTTTATTAAGATAGGGCGTATAGGAAATAGACTATAGAATATAAATGGATAAGAAAATTGTACTGATATTATTAACCGTAGTATTTATAGCAGCGGCAGCGACATCTCCGGAGCTGGAGCTGGTTGTGATGGCAAATGAATCTCAGATCAATGCACAGATATGCCTTGAAGAGGATTCATCAGATCTTGAAAATACTAAGACCAATAATGATCAAGTTGAAAATAAATATGAAGCACAAGCCCCGGCGGTCAGAACTGCAGCCAATGATAGTAGAAATGAAGTTGCAGCAGTAGATGCTACGGCTGCGGCTGAGCCAGGGACTCAAGTGAAATCTGCTGCAGGCAATATTGAAAGTGAAGCTGCTGAGACAACAGATACGAGAGTTAAGGAAGCTGAGAATAAGAAGATCAAACAAGCTTATGGCGACAATGACGGAACATCCATGGATGCATTTTGTCCGAAGCAGAGTTTGACTCTTGATATAGACACGGGATTTTATTATGTTAATTTGCCGGCTGATGTGAAGGCCGGCTGGATAAAAATCGGAAGCACATGGAATTATTTTGACACATCTGGAAGAATGTTTACCGTAAGGCTGATTTAAACAAAACATACAATATAATAGTTGCACATGCGTGTTTAATAAAATATAATAAACAAGATTGTGTACAGAGCGGGAAGAATCCTTGTGCTCTGTATATATGATGTTTACAACAAGCCAACAGGAGGCACAGATGAGTTTTATAAATAAAATATTCGGAAATAGTTCTTCAAGGGAGATCAAGAAGATCCAGCCCTTAGTTAATAAAATTATCGCATTAAAACCACAGATGGAAGCGCTGACAGATGAGCAGCTGCAGCATAAGACAGTAGAATTCAAGGAGCGACTGGCCAATGGTGAGACCCTTGATGATATTTTAGTTGACGCTTATGCAACTGTCAGGGAAGCTACAAGGCGTGTACTGGGAACAGAGCATTATCCTGTACAGCTGATGGGCGGCATTATCCTTCATCAAGGACGTATTGCAGAAATGAAAACCGGTGAAGGCAAGACACAGACCTGTCTTCTTCCTGCATATTTAAATGCACTGACAGGCAAGGGCGTTCATATCGTAACAGTTAACGATTACCTGGCTAACCGTGATGCTGAGTGGATGGGACAGGTGCATAGGTTCTTAGGACTTACCGTAGGCTGTGTTCTTAACTCAATGGAAACCAGCGAGCGTCAGGCAGCATATAATTGCGACATTACCTATATTACCAATAATGAACTGGGATTTGACTACTTAAGGGACAACATGGTTGTTCAGAAGGAAAAACAGGTACAGCGAGGACTGGTATTTGCCATCGTCGATGAGGTTGACTCTGTACTTATTGATGAGGCCAGAACGCCTCTTATTATCAGTGGTCAGTCAGCCAAATCAACTAAGCTGTATGAACTGGCAGATATTTTGGCTAAACAGTTAGTCAAAGGTGAGGCCAAGGAATTATCCAAGATGGATGTAATCATGCATGAAGACATCGAGGAAACGGGTGATTTCGTTGTAAATGAGAAGGAAAAGATCGTTAACCTTACTGAAGAAGGCGTTAAGAAGGTTGAGGATTTCTTCAAGATTGAGAACCTTGCAGATCCTGAAAACCTTGAGATTCAGCACCATATCATACTTGCGCTCAGAGCACACAACCTGATGTTCAGAGACCAACAATATGTTGTTAAGGATGATCAGATCCTGATCGTTGATGAATTTACCGGACGTATCATGCCGGGCAGACGTTATTCAGACGGTCTGCACCAGGCTATTGAAGCTAAGGAACATGTTAAGGTTAAGAGAGAGAGCAAGACTCTGGCAACTATAACATTCCAGAATTTCTTCAACAAATACCAGAAGAAAGCGGGCATGACAGGTACTGCCAAGACAGAAGAAAACGAGTTCCAGAATATTTACGGTATGGATGTTGTGGAGATCCCTACAAACCTTCCTGTTATCCGTAAGGATCTGGAAGATGCCGTATATAAGACCAAAAAGGAAAAATATAATGCAGTTGTTAATGAAATTGTAAAGGCGCATGAAAATGGACAGCCTGTTTTGGTAGGTACGATTACAATTGAAACATCAGAGCTGCTGTCATCAATGCTTAAGAAGAGAGGCATCAAGCATAACGTACTTAATGCCAAATATCACGAGCTTGAAGCACAGATCGTTGCAGAGGCAGGACAGCACGGAGCCGTTACAATTGCAACTAACATGGCTGGTCGTGGTACCGATATTAAGCTGGATCCGGAGGCCAAGGCAGCAGGCGGTCTTAAGATCATAGGAACAGAACGTCACGAGTCCCGTCGTATTGACAACCAGCTGCGTGGACGAAGCGGACGACAGGGAGATCCGGGAGAGTCCAGATTCTATATTTCTCTGGAAGACGATCTGATGAGACTGTTCGGTTCAGAGAGACTTATGAGCATCTTCAATACATTAGGTGTTGCAGAAGGCGAAGAGATTCAGCATAAGATGCTGTCAAATGCAATTGAAAGAGCTCAGACCAAGATTGAAAATAACAACTTCGGCATCAGAAAGAACCTGCTTGAATATGACCAAGTAATGAATGATCAGAGAGAGATCATCTATGCAGAAAGAGATCGTGTGTTAAATGGCGAATCTATGCGTAAGTCTATTCTGGAGATGATCAATGCAGATGTTCAGAGATTCGTAGGAGCAGCAATCGTAGACGATACAGCTGTTTCAGAATGGGATATGCTCTCATTTAACGAAATGTATATGCCGGTATTCCCTACATCAGGTCCTGTAGAAATTGCAGGAACCAAGGAAGCTGAAGCAGCAGAAGAGAAGGCTAAGGCAGATGCAGCTAAGAAACAGGCAGAGATTGCTATGCAGGCATCCCTTAATCCTGAGATGGCTGCATTGCAGATCAAGGTTCTTCCTAAGCTTCCTTATCTGGTTGAGGCAAATGGCAATTACAAGAAGTCTGACTTGCTTGAGGATGTAACAAAGCACAGTATTGAACTGTATGAAACCAAAGAAAAACAATTTCCTTCAGAGGAGCAGCTGCGTGAGGTTGAGCGTGTTGTCCTGCTGAGAGTCATTGACAGACATTGGATGAATCACATTGATGATATGGAACAGCTCCGTCAGGGTATCGGTCTTGCAGCTTACGGACAGAAGGATCCGTTGGTTGAATATAAGATGCAGGGATTCGGAATGTTCGATGATATGATCGCTTCGATACAGGAGGAAACAGTTAAAACAATGTTCAGCCTCAGAATCGAGCAGAAGATTGAAAGAAAACAGGTTGCACAGCCTATGGCAACCAATAAGGATGATTCGCTGGCTAAGGCTCCTAAAAAGAGAACTGACGACAAGGTATATCCAAATGATCCATGCCCATGCGGCAGCGGCAAGAAATATAAGCAGTGCTGCGGTCGTAAAGCCTGACTGAAAATACAAAACCATGCAGGGCAGATTTATCTGCCCTGTTGCTTTATTTTTTAGACAACTAAGAGTACGTATATAGTGCTTGCTATTGTGTGGCTAACCATAGTCCGCTGTAAGAATGAAGTAGGCGTGCGTAATCATGGATAATTACATTTTGCTGATGTTAATGTTATGTGTTTAGTGCAGAGTGGTTATGTGAACTCAAGCAGCGGTTATTGATCGGAGGCAATGAATGGTATTATTAGACCAATATAAATATGATCTTCAGCAGTATGCACCTCAGATGGCAGATTTAGAGAGTGCACTGGGAAGAGAAGAGAAGGAAAAACGAATTGCAGAAATCGAGGTTCATATGAATGAACCTGGATTTTGGAATGACGGTGAGAAATCCGGAACTCTCATGAAGGAGATGAAGCTCCTTAAGGAAGAACTTAATAATTATGATGAGCTGAAGGGTCAGTTTGAAGATCTCGGAACCCTTATAGATATGGCTATTGAGGAAAAGGACGATGATCTGACAGAGGAGATTGAAACTGAATATGCTGCATTTGTAAGCAATATAGAAGCATATAAGATCTCGACGTTGTTGTCGGGAGAATTTGACCATATGGACGCGATATTGACTCTTCATGCAGGTGCAGGCGGAACAGAGAGCTGTGACTGGGCAGGTATGTTATACAGAATGTATACTCGCTGGGCTGACAGACATAAATATTCAGTAGAGGTTCTGGATTATCTTGACGGTGAGGAGGCAGGCATTAAGTCGGTAACTATACAGGTGTCAGGTCCTAATGCATATGGATATCTGAAATCTGAGAAGGGTGTTCACCGTTTGGTAAGGATCTCGCCATTTAATGCTGCAGGCAAGAGACAGACATCATTTGTAAGCTGCGATGTAATGCCGGATATTGAGGAAAATCTGGATGTAGAGGTAGCAGATGAGGATATCAGAATAGATACATATCGTTCATCAGGCGCCGGCGGCCAGCATATCAACAAGACCTCATCGGCCATCAGAATCACACATATACCAACAGGTATTGTAGTTCAGTGTCAGAATGAGCGCAGCCAGTTCCAGAACAAGGACAAGGCCATGCAGATGTTGAAGGCCAAACTCTATCTTCTTAAGAAGGAAGAACAGGCCAAAAGTTTGGCAGATATCAGAGGAGATGTTACAGACATTGCCTGGGGCAACCAGATTCGTTCATATGTAATGCAGCCGTATACTATGGTCAAGGATCACAGAACCAACTGTGAAGTTGGCAATGTAGGCGCAGTATTAGATGGTGATATTGATGTATTTATGAACGAGTACCTTAAGTATATTAATAACAAGAATTAATATGCTGATAAGCCAGGCGGTTTTCAAGACGGAGCGAGACATAATTGCGGAAATATTAATGTGAGCTTTTCAAAAAGTTACACTAAGCGCCATCAGGTGTTTTAAAACGTCATTATTTCAGGCAGCAGGAATGAAAAAAGCCAGCTGAAATACCGTGATTGAATAATGGCAGGAAATGTAATAGCATTAGGAAAACACGGAAACAGACAAAAGGATAGGAGCAGGGAAAGTTATGATAAATGTAGCAGTTTTAGGATATGGAACGATAGGTTCAGGTGTTGTAGAGGTTCTTGCTAAGAATAAAGATATTGTAGCAGAGCACGCCGGAGAGGAGATCAAGGTATCTCATGTGCTTGATCTGAGGGATTTCCCGGGAAGTCCTATTGAGAGAATATTGACCCATGATTTCAATGATATTGCAAATGATGATGCAGTAGATATTGTTGTTGAAGTAATGGGAGGAACAGGTGCGGCATATAAATTCGTTAAGGCATCACTTGAGGCAGGAAAAAGTGTTGTAACTTCAAATAAAGCATTAGTTGCGGCATATGGTCCGGAGCTGATTCAGCTGGCAGCTGACAACAATGTTAATTTCATGTTTGAGGCTTCAGTTGGCGGAGGTATTCCGATCATAAGACCGCTTACCAAAAGTCTTACAGCTGATGAAATTCTTGAGATTACAGGTATCCTGAACGGCACAACGAATTTCATCCTGACGAAGATGTATAACGAAGGAAGTGCATTTGCACCGACTCTTAAGGAGGCGCAGCAGTTAGGATATGCGGAGGCGGACCCTACAGCAGATATTGAAGGACATGATCCATGCAGAAAGATTGCAATTCTTACAGCTCTTGCAAATGGTCAGTTTGTGGATTTTGAAGATATCAAATGCACCGGAATAACCAAGATTACAGCTGTAGATATTGCATTTGCCAAGGCGCTGAATAAGAAAATCAAGCTGTTCGGAACAAGCTTCAAGCAAAATGGCAAGATTTATGCAGAGGTGGCACCTGCGATGATCGGTTCAGAGCATCCGCTGTTCGCAGTTGATGATGTTATGAATGCAATTCTTGTTAAGGGCAATATGTTAGGTGATGTTATGTTTTATGGTGCAGGGGCAGGCTCACTTCCGACGGCATCTGCAGTTGTATCTGACATAATCGTTGAAGCAAGACATCTGGATGAAAATATTCCGGTCAAGATGCTTCCTGAGAAAATGAAACTGGGAGATATATCGGAGGCAACCTCTAAATATTACATAAGAATGCTGAAGGGTGAGACGCCGTCATTTGCAGTAGAACAGGAGATAACAATAGACGAATATCCTGAATACAGGGCATATCTTACAGGTGAGATGACCGGAGAACAGGCTGCAAATGTTAAGGCTGAGATGATAATTAAGTTGAAATAAATGCATTTGTCTGCCTAAGGCAGGCATAGATCATACGGAGGCTGATATGACTTACGAGTCACAGGGCGAGAAGGATACCTTCTCGTTGGGATTTAAAATGGGACAGTGCGCATCACCGGGTGATGTGTATTGTCTGGATGGTGATCTGGGTGTAGGAAAGACAGTATTTACGGCGGGATTCGCACAGGGTCTCGCCATTCGCACGCCTATATGTTCCCCTACATTTACAATACTTCAGGTATATGAGGAAGGCAGACTTCCTCTGTATCATTTTGATGTTTACAGGATCGCAGATGTAAGTGAGATGGAGGAGATAGGATTTGACGAATATGCATTTGGTGAGGGAGTATGCCTTATTGAGTGGGGAAGTCAGATCGAGGAGATCCTTCCAAAGGGAACCATACATGTTAAGATCGAGAAGGATCTGGCGAGAGGTTTTGACTACAGGCTGATCACTGTAGATGATAGAAAATGACAAGAAGCAGATTGCGCGTTGGAACAGCGAAGGCGTTTTCGAGCAGTGACTGTACACCGAGGTTCACGACACGCAGTAATAGGAATACATTCAAAGGAATACTACGTGTATTTGATGTAGTAGGAGGACAGAATGAAGATTTTAGCAATTGAAAGCTCAGGTGCACAGGCATCTGCTGCAATACTTCAGGATGGCAAGGTTTTGGCATATGAAGAGGGACCATTTAAGGTCACTCATTCAGAGACATTGATGCCGCTTGTAGCAAGAACATTTGCCGTTGCGGGAATAAGAAAAGAAGATATAGATGCGATCGCTGTAAGCGGAGGTCCGGGTTCATTTACGGGTCTTAGGATTGGCAGCGCGACTGCCAAAGGCTTGGGAATGGCTCTTCATAAACCGTTGATCCATGTGCCTACACTTCATGCAATGGCTTATAATTTCCTGGGCAGCGGAAATATTATAGTTCCGATTATGGATGCAAGAAGAGATCAGGTGTATACAGGCGTATTCACATTTGCGGTCCGTCCTGATCAGATGATAGATTTTTCAATATTCAATGACAGCTCAGCCATGAGCATTACAGAGCTGATGGAATATCTGAATGACCTTACCGGTCTTGACGGCAATCCGCCGCTGGTAGTATTCCTGGGCGACGGCGTAGAAAAATATGAACAGACTATAGACGAACTGGCTGATTTTAATTATGCATTAGCTCCGGATGAGTTGAATCTTCAGAGAGCAGATTCTGTAGGACTTGTGGGAATGATCTATTATTTTGAGGGACTGGTAACAGATCCTGATGAGGAGGCACCGGATTATCTGAGACTGAGCCAGGCCGAAAGAGAAGCTAAGGAAAAGAATAAATAATGGAGATAAAATATTTCAGATTAGCTTATGACGATATAGAGCAGATCTCTAAAATGGAATCCAGATTCTTCTCAGCGCCCTGGTCGGAGGCAAGCATAGGACACTATGCAGAAGCCGGGAATACAATATTTGTTGTTGCAAGAAATGATGAACCTTATGTATCTGACTTGATGGGAACTCAATCGGCGGTAAGTGATTCAGAATGTTCGGGCAGCAGGCAGGAAGAGCTGCCAAGAAGAGTCGTGGGATATGCAGCAGTATTGTGCGCAGCTGACGAGGGTAATCTGGTAAGCATAGCTGTGGAAGAAGATTGCCGCCAGATGGGAATTGCTACAGAACTCCTGGATATTGCTTACGATATGGCACTTGAACGGGGCGTAACTTCAATAAACCTCGAGGTTAGAGAAAGCAATATGTCGGCGATCTCAATGTATGAGAAGGAAGGATTCGAAAGGGTTGGTAAGAGACCTAATTTCTATCGTAATCCCACGGAGGATGCGCTGCTGTATATTAAGAAGATTGCAGAATAGAAGTCAGTTGTTACTAATAAAAAGTTGAGGATACGCGCCGTGGATCTCGGCGTGCAGTTACTGCTTGGAAACGCCTTCACTGATTGTTTTCTCGCAGTGGCTATGTCATCCCGGCGAGTTAGCAGACTGACCAAATTTTCAAACTAATGAAATGCGAAAGGATAAGAAATGCTTGATATCTGTCTTCTGGGATCAGGAGGGATGATGCCGCTGCCACGCAGGCATCTGACAGCCATGATGGCCAGATACAATGGATCGAATATATTGATAGATTGCGGCGAGGCTACTCAGATCGCAATCAAGGAACAGGGATGGACTTTTAAACCTATAGACCTTATATGCATTACTCATTTTCATGGGGATCATATAGGAGGGCTTCCGGGACTTCTGCTTACGATGGGTAATGCTGATCGACGGGAACCCCTTAACATAATAGGACCTAAGGGACTTAAGCGAGTATGCGAATGTCTGAGAGTCATTGCACCGGAGCTTCCGTTCGACATTAATTATATGGAAATAGAAGACGATGAGCAGAGCTTCTGGTTTCCTGAGTTCAGGATTGAAGCCTTCAAGGTAAAACATCGCGTAACCTGCTATGGCTATAGTTTGATCATAGACAGGGCTGGCCGATTCGACGTTGAAAGAGCCAAGGCACTTCCGATACCTATCAGGATGTGGAGCAAATTGCAAAATGGCGAGACTATAGAATATGAAGGAAATATTTACACACCTGATATGGTAATGGGCAGTGCAAGAAAGGGCTTAAAGGTTACTTATTGCACAGATACAAGGCCGCTGGATATTATTGCAGAAAAGGCCAAGGGGGCTGACCTGTTCATTTGCGAGGGTATGTATGGAGATAAGGATAAGCAGGAGGATGCAGAAAAGAAACGCCACATGACATTTTATGAGGCGGCTGCACTTGGAGCCAAGGCGCAGCCTGAGAGAATGTGGCTTACCCATTACAGCCCTTCGCTTATCAAGCCTGCCGAGTATATGGATGAGGTTCATAAGATATTTGACAGAGTAGAACCGGGCAAGGATCTGAAAAGTATTACTTTGAATTTTGAAGAAGACTAAATAAAGGCAAAGTTATGAAAGATATAGTTATATTAGGAATTGAATCAAGCTGCGATGAGACGGCTGCTGCAGTTTCTGTAAATGGAACAAATATTTTAAGCAATGTTATTTATTCACAGATAGACCTGCATACCTTATATGGCGGAGTTGTGCCTGAGATTGCATCAAGAATGCATATTGCTAAGATAAATCAGGTTATCAAGAAAGCTTTAGCAGATGCAGGCAAGACATTGGACGATTTGGATGCCATTGCTGTTACATACGGACCGGGACTTGTTGGTGCGCTGCTTGTAGGCGTATCAACGGCCAAGGCAATTGCCTGGGCTAAGGACAAGGATCTTGTGGCAGTCAATCACATTAAGGGACATGTATGCGCCAATTACATAGAACATCCCGACCTTAAGCCGCCGTTTTTGTGTCTGGTGGCATCAGGCGGACATACTCATCTGGTAAAGGCAACTGATTATACTACTTATGATATCATCGGACGCACCCGTGATGACGCGGCAGGCGAGGCCTATGATAAGATCGCAAGAGCAATAGGATTGGGATATCCGGGCGGACCTAAGGTGGAAAAGGCAGCAAGAAACGGAGATCCGGAGGCATTTGCGTTTCCTAGGGCTAAAATTGTTGATAATCCGTATGATTTCAGCTTTTCCGGAGTAAAGAGTGCTGTACTTAATACCATCAATTCGTATCAAATGAAGGGCATGGAGATCACAGAACAGTTTCAGGCTGATGTGGCAGCCTCCTTCCAGGCGGCAGTTATTGATTCCCTGAGGGAACGGGTATTGATGGCTATAGATGAGTTTGGAATTAAGGACTTTGCAATGGCGGGAGGAGTTGCCTCTAACCAAGCCTTAAGAGGAGCCCTTAAAGAAGCCTGCGAGAATGTAGGCGTTAATTTCTCATGTCCGTCACCTATATTCTGCACAGATAATGCAGCCATGATTGCGGTGGCAGGATATTATGAATATATAAACGGACATACAGCTGGGCTGGATCTTAATGCTGTGCCGGGACTTAAGTTATGAAAACAACAGCGATAATTTTATCAGGCGGCAGGGGAACAAGATTTTGCTCTGCAGTACCGAAGCAATATATAGATGTTTGCGGCAGGCCTGTGCTGGCATATACACTGTCAGCATTTCAAGCAAGCTTAGTTGACGAGATCGTGATAGTTGCGGCAGCAGAATATATGGATTTGTGCAGGCAAATAGCCGCGGATTACAGCATATCCAA
This sequence comes from Bacteroidaceae bacterium, assembly GCA_963589005.1. Classification (GTDB taxonomy): domain Bacteria; phylum Bacillota; class Clostridia; order Lachnospirales; family Lachnospiraceae; genus RGIG5612. The sequence goes on from CAVAJR010000010.1 coordinate 13,313, forward strand.
GCTGACAGCTGTTGCAGAGGGCGGAAAAGAAAGATACGATTCTGTACTTAACGGGCTCAGATGTGTAATAAATGCAGACAAGAGGACAGATTCGGTCGATAAATCGGCTGAAGTTGTACTGATACATGACGGAGCAAGACCTTTTATCAGCTCGACAGCAATTAATGAGATAATAAAGACAACGTCAGAAGAAGGAGCCTGCATAGCAGCTGCGCATTGTACAGATACTATTAAGGTTGCAGATGAACATGACTTAATTGTATCTACAACTAACAGACAGTTAACATGGGCGGCACAGACGCCGCAGGCCTTTTATCTGGATGACATCTATAATGCATATGAACAGCTGATAGGCAATGAAAATATGCAGAAATCCGGTATTAATATTACTGATGACGCAATGGTATATCAGCTGGCATATCCACAGCGAAAAGTAAAATTATATGATGCCGGCAAGGACAATTTTAAGATCACAAGTCCGTCCGATATAATACTTGCTGAGATGCTCCTGAAAAGTGCAGCCGACCACTGATTGTAATAAAAAGAAGAGATTTTTGAAAACATACTTAAAAATCTCGGAATACGAAAAATGATTTTCAGATGAAAATCGCTACTGAAAAAACAGCCTGAGTTACAGTTAAGCCATGGAACTGACGCAGCCTGAACATAGCTTGCAAAAAAATAAGAGCAAAATTCAAAAAACAAGTTGACAAAAGCCTGGAGCTAGTGATAAAATCACACTCGCCGTGCTGATAACGGCTGACAACAAAATATGGAGAGGTATCGAAGTGGTCATAACGAGGCGGTCTTGAAAACCGTTTGTCCGCAAGGGCGCGTGGGTTCGAATCCCACCCTCTCCGCTTTGACAAAACAAAGGAGTTCCGATTGGAACTCCTTTTGTGCAGTAAGGGAAGAATGAAATGGAGAAGCAGGAATGTATTTCATACTTGAAATATTAGGAACTATTGCATTTGCAATATCAGGGGCAATGGTTGGAATAGAGAAGAAGATGGATATCCTGGGAGTCGTTGTCCTTGGAATAACGACAGCCGTAGGCGGCGGCATTATAAGAGATATTATTATTGGTGAGATTCCTCCTGCTGCATTTCAAAAACCTGTATACGTGGTAGTTGCCATAGTGGTGTCGATAGCAGTTTTTGTTCCGGCTGTAAATAAGAGAATTGATATAAACCATCCGATCTTAATAGTAATTGATGCCATAGGACTGGGTGTTTTTACGGCATTAGGAGTAAGGGCAGGACTACCTTATAATACCTTCCTGCAGGTATTTCTGGGAACCGTCACAGGCGTTGGCGGCGGTGTTCTGAGGGATATGTTTGCCACAGAGAAGCCTATGATATTTGTAAAACATTTCTATGCATGTGCCAGCATTATCGGTGCAGTAGTATGTGCAATTTTGTTCAGATATGATGAAAATGCTGCCATGACTGCAGGCGTAATAGTAGTATTCATTCTCAGAATCCTTGCAGCCAGATTCAAGTGGCATCTTCCCAAGGCAAATAGATAGCCGGAGGTTTGCACATCTTCGGTGCTTACGCATTTAATAAAAATTGATTTGCGGCTGTATTAAGAATACGCAGAGGCAGATCAGATCATACATCAGGAGGCGAGATCAAATTGCAAAAACATTTCAAAACATTATTTTCTTATCTGGCAATTGTTGCAGGAGCGCTGCTTGCAAGCTTCTCCGTTGCATGCATTTTGCTTCCGAATGATGCAATTGATTACGGTACGGCAGGTATAGGCATTATAATTAACAAGGTTACAGGACTTCAGCTGTCCTTATGCGTATTTTTTGTTTTTATTCCTTTTCTTATAGCGGGGGTAATCTTTCTGGGCAAGCATTTTCTTGCCAAAACTGCAGTTGGATTTATTGTATATACACTCGGATTGACCTTGTTTGAGAGAATCCATATTGAACTTAACATGGAACATTTTCTGGCAGCAGCCTTTGGAGGAGCCGCATTGGGTGTTGGACTCTCACTGATCCTTAGAAACGGCGGCTGTATAGACGGTTCTGAGATTGTAGCCAATATCATTGTAAACAGAATCTATGCCAAGACAGGCAAGGATTACAGTATTTCCGGATTCCTGCTGGGATTTAATATCTGCGTATACATCGCAGCCTATATTCTGATTGATGAAAATTCTGCGTTGCTGAGTATCCTGGTATATGTGATCGCAACGGCTGTAATTAATCACTTTACGGATCATTTCGAGGCCATCAAACAGGTTACTATCATTACAAAAGACCCGAATGAGATCATCAGGGAAATCAGAGAGGATCTGCACAAAACCTGCACAATCATACAATCGGCAGGAGTGATTGACGGCGAGAATAAGACCATTATATGCTATGTCAATTATTTCGAGCTTCAGCAGGTGAAGCATATAATATCTAAGAACAAGGGAACCTTCAGTACGGTATCTACGATAGAGGAGATACTGAGATAGGGGCTTTGGACTTAGGATAACGGCCATACATTTTTGTTATATGAAGTATCTTCTCAGACAATTCATCAGTCAGCTCCCAGGGAAGCAATCTCCAGGTCCAGTTATTGCCTGTGGTACTAGGTACATTCATACGATGCCCCTTGCCAAGACCCAGGTAATCTTGCATTTGCACAATAAACAGGTTGGCAACAGAACTCTGACCTGCCCGTATAACAGCCCAGAGAAAGTCAGACTTTCTCTTGATGCCCAGATAGTCTAGTGCAAATGCTATATCCTTCCTGGATGCATCCTCAAGCCACTCCAGAAGGGCAGCATTGTCATGAGTTCCGGTATAACAGATGCAATGCTTGTCATATGAATGCGGAAGATAATCACTTTCTTCTTCTGAATCAAATGCAAATTCCAGAACCTTCATACCTGGCCAGCCTGAATCGGCAAGCAAGGTCTTAAGAGACGGAGTAGGCGTGCCTAGATCCTCTGCGATAAACGAGGTCTCGCTAAACCAGCCGGACAGGCGTCCGATCAGATCCATGCCGGGACCTTTCTTCCATTTGCCGAATTTGGCGGATGATTTGCCATAAGGCACAGCCCAATATTCGGAAAAACCGCGAAAATGATCGATTCGTATTACATCGAATAATTCGCAGATGCCTCCGATTCGGCGGATCCACCATCCGTATCCGTCTTCTTTCATTTTGTCCCAGTTATATAAAGGATTGCCCCAGAGCTGGCCGTCTTTTGAAAAATAATCCGGTGGTACGCCTGCAACCTCCCTAGGAAGATATTGTTCGTCAAGGTCAAAATACTGCGGCTCGCTCCAAACATCTGCGCTGTCCAGAGCTACATAAATAGGTATGTCACCGATAATCTTAATCCCTAATGAGTGAACATAATCCTTGAGAGCGTTCCACTGCCTGAAAAACAAAAACTGAATATATATGAATAATTCAATATCATCCTTAAGCAGCGCACGATATTGATTGAGGGCATTGCAATCTCTGAAACGAAGGTTCTGATCAGGCCAGTCAATCCATGATTTCATACCAAAATAACGCTTGCATGCCATATAGAGAGCATAGTCATGAACCCAGGTGTTTTTGCTCTGAAACTCTGCAATATCAGCGATATCGCGTTCCCAGCCTTTTTCTTTCGCCTTAGTCAGAATCTTGAATCTTTCCTCGAACAATCTGCCGTAATCAACATGACGTGGGTCAGAACCAAAATCAATGTTTTCCACATCTTTTCGGCATATAAGATTATCCTCAATAAGCATATCTAAATCAATAAAATAAGGATTTCCGGCAAATGAAGAGAAACTCTGATAAGGCGAGTCGCCGTAGCTCGTAGGACCCAGCGGAAGCATTTGCCAGTATCTCTGACCGGATTTATGCAGCCAGTCGGCAAATTCATAGGCAGCCCGTCCGAGGGTTCCTATGCCATATGAAGATGGCAATGATGATACAGACATTAAAATTCCGCTGGCACGTTCCATACAATAAACTCCTCAATATATGAAAAATAAGTTTACAACCCGACCGGGTCTCGTGTAGAATTCTAGCACAAACCGATTGGGAATAGAACTTGAATCAGTAATAAGCATCTATAAAAAAAAATAAACTAATTAGAATAAATTTCCAAAAAAGCATGAAAATACATGTTTAAACTCAGCATAATAAACAAAAAAATGCAAAAAAGAATTACTAATTGGTCAAGTGTATTTTATTTAAAAATATGGCTTGTGGTGCTAGAATTTATAAATTGATGAGGGTAACAACAAAAGGAGGAAATCAATGGAAATTAAGAAGATCAAGAAAGTTCTTGTTGCGAACCGTGGAGAGATAGCTACACGTGTAATCAGAGCATGTTTTGACCTCGGAATCAGCACAGTTGCTATATATTCGAAGGAAGACATATACAGCGAACACAGAATTAAAGCTGATGAGGCATATATGATAGGCGAGAACTTAAGCCCTCTGGGTGCATATCTTGCAATAGACGAGATTGTAGATCTTGCTAAAAGAAAAAATGTTGATGCAATTCACCCAGGCTATGGTTTCTTAAGCGAGAATGCGGATTTTGCCAAGGCATGTGAGAAGGCAGGAATTAAATTTATCGGACCTGACTCAACTGTATTGGGACAGATGGGAGATAAATTATCTGCCAAGGAGATGGCCTTAAAGTGCAATGTTCCGACTATTCCGGGCAGCACAGAGCCGCTTAAGGATGGCAAGGAAGCGCTCGCTAAGGCTATTGAATACGGATTTCCGATTATCCTGAAGGCAGCTTCCGGCGGCGGCGGACGTGGTATGAGAGCATGCTTCACTCCGGAGGAGGTTGAGCCTGCATATGAGCTTGTAAGATCAGAGGCTAAGAAAGCATTTGGCAATGATGATATATTCATTGAAAAATTCCTTGTTAAGCCGAAGCATATCGAGGTACAGATCCTGGCAGATGAAAGCGGCAATGTAGTTCATCTTTACGAACGTGATTGCTCTTTGCAGAGAAGATATCAGAAGGTAGTAGAGTATACGCCGGCATGGTCATTGCCGATAAATGTAAGGGAAGCGATCTGTGCGGATGCAGTTAAGATTGCCAAGGAAGTCGGATATACAAATGCAGGTACCGTTGAATTCCTGGTAGATCAGAGCAGCGGCAAGCATTATTTCATAGAAATGAATCCTAGAATCCAGGTTGAGCATACTGTTACAGAAATGGTAACAGGTATAGACCTTGTACGTGCACAGATTCTTGTTGCAGCAGGATATCCGCTGTCGCATCCGATGATCGGCATTAATTCTCAGGCTGATGTTAAGACCAGGGGATATGCGATCCAGTGCCGTATTACAACTGAGGATCCGGCCAATAATTTCGCACCTGATACAGGTAAGATTACAGCTTACAGATCCTGCGGCGGCAACGGAATCAGACTTGACGGTGCCAATACATATGTAGGATCTGAGATTACGCCATACTATGACAGCCTTCTTGTTAAGGTTACATGCTTTGATTCAACATTTGAAGGAACAGCCAGAAAGGCTCTTCGTGCTCTTAGAGAGACTACTATTCGCGGCGTTAAGACAAATGTCGGATTTATCAGCAATATCCTCAGAAATGAAACATTCTTAAAGGGAATGTGTTATACGAAATTTATAGATGACACACCTGAGTTGTTCAATTTGCCTGACAGCAAGGACAGAGCAACTAAGATGCTTAAGTATATCGGAAATATCTGTGTAAATGATCCGATGGCAGGATATAAACTGTTCGATACGCCTAGGTTCGTTAAGACATCAGGTCAGCCGCCTAAGCCGGGCTTCAAGCAGATGCTTGATGAGAAGGGACCTAAGGCAGTAAGCGACTATGTACTTAATGAGAAGAAACTTCTTATTACCGATACAACAATGCGTGATGCGCAGCAGAGTCTTCTTGCTACAAGACTTCGTACCCGTGATATGGTTAAGGGTGCAGATGCTATGGCGGAGATCCTAGCAGACTGCTTCTCATTTGAAATGTGGGGCGGCGCAACATTTGACACAGCTTACAGGTTCCTGCATGAATCACCATGGGAGAGACTGGATATGCTTCGTGAGAAGATCCCTAATGTCTTATTCCAGATGCTCTTAAGAGGATCAAACCTGCTGGGATATTCAAGCTATCCTGATAATGAAGTAAGAAAATTCGTTGAGCAGGCAGCTAAGGGCGGCATCGATGTATTCCGAGTATTCGATTCACTTAACTGGATACCTAATATGGAAGTTGCAATGGATGAGGTTCTGAAGCAGAATAAGATCCTTGAAGCAACGATGTGCTACACAGGCGATATCATGGACCCAAGGCGTGACAAATATACACTCGAATACTATGTCAAGATGGCCAAGGAATTAGAAAAGCGCGGCGCACATATGCTGGCGATTAAGGATATGTCAGGTCTGCTGAAACCATATGCAGCTGCCAAGTTAGTTAAGACACTGAAGCAGGAGGTGGGCATTCCTATTCACCTGCATACACATGATACTTCGGGCAATCAGGTTGCTGCATGCATTCTGGCAGCAGAAGCAGGTGTTGATGTTGTGGACCTTGCTATATCATCAATGTCAAGTCTTACAAGCCAGCCATCTATGAACTCTGTATGCTCAGCACTTAAGGGCTCAGACAGAGATACCGGCATGGACATGAGACAGTTAGAAGCATTGTCTGAATACTGGGAAGACATAAGAGGAAGATATGATTCATTTGAATCAGACCTTAAGACACCGCTTACAGATATCTACAGATATGAGATCCCTGGCGGACAGTATACTAACCTGCGTCCACAGGTACAGAGTCTGGGACTGGGACACAGATTTAATGAAGTAAGAGAAATGTTCGTAACCGTTAACCAGATGCTCGGTGATATCGTTAAGGTTACGCCTTCATCTAAGATGGTAGGAGATCTTGCCATATTCATGGTTCAGAATGATCTTACTGCAGAAAATATTGTTGAAAAGGGCGAGGCATTGGCCTTCCCTGACAGCGTAGTAAGCTACTTCAAGGGAATGATGGGACAGCCTGCATGGGGATTTCCTAAGGACCTTCAGAAGGTAGTACTTAAGGGTGAAGAGCCTATTACCTGCAGACCGGGCGACCTGCTTGAACCAATTGATTTCGATGCGGTAAAGGACAGAATCAAGGAGTTCAAGAAGGATGAAGAGATTACTGACAGAGATCTTGTAAGCTGGGTAATGTTCCCTAAGGTTGTAGAAGACTTCTACAAGAAACGTAAGGAATACGGATATATTACAAGATTGGGAAGCCATGTATTCTTCCATGGTCTTGCAGAAGGTGAGACTAACAAGGTTAATATTGAGGATGGCAAGACTCTCGTTATCAAATATCTGGGCAAGGGTGATCTTCACGAAGACGGCACCAGAACAGTACATTTTGAACTTAACGGCTCACTCAGGTATGTAGATGTAGTTGATAATACTGCTTCTAAGAGTGTAGTTACGGTTCCGATGGCAGATCCATCTGATAAGAGCCAGGTAGGTGCATCAATTCCAGGTGCAGTTTCTAAGATCCTTGTTAAGGCAGGAGATAAGGTTGAGGAAAATCAGGCACTGGCAGTAGTAGAAGCTATGAAGATGGAAACCAGCATAACAGCTCGTATGTCCGGTGTGATCGAGGAAGTTCTTATTTCTGAAAATGACACAGTTAAGGCTGGTCAGCTTCTTATGAAGATAAAATAATCAATTGATATTGCAAAATCACATAGCAGTAATATATAATGACTGACGCAGAGGGGATGATAGTCCCCTCTGTTTGGTGATGAAATTGCAGCCAAAAGGTTTCGCAAATGTAAGAAAACACAGCCATTTGGCAAGTGTCGTAATAAGAGAGAAGAGATTTATAAATTGCATTTGTTGCAGTTTGAAATAACAGGCAGCAAACGAGGAGGCACACAGTGAAAAAGTTAATAAGCACAATGTTGGTATCAATAATGACAATGGTTATGGCGGCATCAATGGCTATGGCTGGCGAAGACACTCAGCTGTCAGTCACAACATCCAGGGTTGATAACAATCTGTCAGAAATACAGGTAGCTTCAGTTGACGAAAATGTTCAGGAAGAACAGACATCAGAGGCTATGGTCATTACGAACCCGCTGACAGGTGAGGGCGAATATAGCGAGGAGGCGATTTCTGATAGACCGGTAGCTGTAATGATCAATAATCATCCTAATAGCTATCCTCAATACAATATCAGCCAGGCAGATGTTTTGTTCGAGGTTGTAGTTGAGCATGATCTTACAAGATTTCTGGCAATATTTGCTGATTATGCCAATGTGCCATACTTGGTTTCAGTAAGAAGCTACAGATATTATTTCCCAGCTATCTCCAATGGATTTGATGCGTTTTACATCCATTGGGGCGAGGATACAACTATGATGGACTATTATTATAGCCTGAATTTGGATTCCTATGATGGTCTAAACAATACATACCTGTTCGGACGTGACCAAGGGAGACTGGAGGCAGGTTATGATCTTGAGCATACATCTTGTTTCTACGGATATCTTCTGCCGGATCAGCTTGCGTCAGATAGCAAGAGAACCACACTTAAGGACGAGTATCTGGGAGAAGCATTCAATTTTGTTCCATATGGAACAGTAAGAGTACCTGAAGAGGCGATTACTAATTTTGCAAATATTGAGTATGGTCAGCAGTCAACTCAGTTTACTTATAATGAGTCGACCGGATTATATGAAAAATTTGCCAATGACAACCCGCAGATAGACGGAATCAGCGGAGAACAGCTGGCATTTGAAAATGTTCTTATATTGTATACACAGATTTCTGACAGAGAAGATGATCCGGAGGTTAATAGAAAGAATCTGTATGTGTTCGGCGGACTTGATAAGGATTATGCAGTGGGATATTATCTGACAGAAGGACACTCAGAGCAGATAAGATGGGCTAAGGCAGATGAAAATTCAAGGCTTAAGTTCTATGATATGGACGGAAATGAGATAACAATCAACAGAGGCAAGAGTTATATAACATATACATATCCTGATTCTGCAGAATTAAGTGATACAATACCGGAAGCTTATGTACAGTGATATATGAAGTAATAAACCATGTGCCCATGCTAGTTCGGTGTGGGCATAGTTTTGCCCTGAAGGAGGAATTGAATGAGCTGCAGTTGCAATTGCTGCCAAAAACATAATGAACATCATCATCACCATCATATAGTCGATCAACAAATGATGAAGAAGAGACTGATCCGATTGTGCATAGCGTCGGGTCTGTTTTTGCTATTATTTATTGTTGATAAAGTAGTCGAATTGGCAGATGTGGATCTGGGAATTCCTAACTGGATACTTCCATTTGTACTTTATTTTGCGGTTTATCTTATACAAGGAAGCAAGATATTGAAGGAAGCAGGTATCGGTATTGTCAATGGCTACTTTCTGGATGAGAATTTCCTGATGTCCGTAGCGTCGCTTGGCGCATTTGCATTGGGAATATATAGCGGATGTATCGGATTGGAACCGGATGGATTTGAGGAAGGATGTGCTGTTGTTATCTTCTACAGCATAGGTGAATTTTTCCAAGATTGGGCTCTTAGCAAATCAGAACGAGAGATAATTAAGATGATGGATATGCATCAGATAGAATTAAAAAAATCTGAGGATTCATCAGATGCAGAGACCTTCATTTCAAGATTTGCGAAGGTATATACACCCATAGTTGTAGGGCTGGCAATTGCAATTGCCATAATCCCCCCGGGAGTTGGCTTGTTCGTTCATATAAATGGCACGGATCTGTCATGGTCTACGTGGATATACAGAGCTTTAAGCTTTATCGTGGTAAGCTGTCCGTGTGCATTGGTCATTTCTATTCCGCTGTCGTTTTCTATGGGAATAGGATGTGCGGGCAAGTCGGGCATATTTGTCATGGGGGCTGACTGCCTGGAGCAGGTGGCTAAAAATCCGAATTTAGCGATCAAATCGGCAGGTAATGATACAGATCTTGTAATTGTTTCTGCTGCAGATTCGGATAAGGCGGCAGAAAGTACGGAGCTCATATTAATGAATAAATCCTCTGATGGCATTGAATATGTTAAGAAAATTGCAAGAAAGACAATGCTGATCGTCAGGGAAAATATAATCTTCACCATCGGAATAAAGGCAGCAGTATTAGCATTGTCTGCATGCGGTATTACAAATATGTGGATTGCAATATTTGCTGATGAAGGAATTGCACTCCTGGCGGTGCTTAATGCATTTAGGGTGGCAGCAGTAAAAAATAAATAGTTTATATGGAAAGATTAAAACAATTATTTTTCAAATATAAGGAATATGTTCTGTATGTAATATTTGGAGGACTGACAACACTTATAAGTTTGATATCCTTTTATATATGTTCGCATCCGCTTGATATAGGCACTGTTGCAAGTAATATCATTTCATGGATCCTTTCGGTGTCATTTGCGTATGTTACTAACAGAAAATGGGTATTCAAAAGCAAAACTGTTGGCTTCTATGGAATTGTGAAGGAAATTGCAGGATTTATTGCAGGAAGGCTGTTGTCAATAGGAATTGAAACGGTTTTGCTGTGGATAACTGTTGATTTGTATCATTTTAACGATATGTTGATGAAGGTTGTTATCGGTATCATTGTAGTTATTATGAATTATTTTTTCAGCAGGCTTGTTGCATTCAAAAAAAAGTAAACTATATCACCAGGCATGAATTAGGCACATCAGACTGTAGTTCACAATACAGTCAAAATAAGGGTTGCCAAATCCATAAGCCATGGTATAATTCAGACATGAAAAAAGTTAAGAAAGTTTTAAAAAAATGTTGCATTACAGTTATGATTTCTGCTATGTGTGTATCACAGGCAGGAATTGTTTTGGCGTCAGAGGCCAGTGACAGACAGTCTCTTGAGGCGTATCTTGAGGAGCTTAAACTTCAGATTGAAGAGAGCAATACTTCCCTGGATGACATTTATCTGAAGATAAAGGACGTTAATAATCGTATTAGCGATAATAATGCTGTTTTGGAGGAACAGACCGCAAGCCTTGAGACGCAGAAGAGCGATATGTCTAAGCGAATACAGTATATGTATGAGGCAGGTTCGTCGATGGTTCTTTTGTCGGCAGTCCTTTCATCAGAGTCGTGGGCAGACGTTCTCAACAAGGCATCGTATATTAATGAATTAGTCGGATATGACAGGGAAATGCTTCAGAAGTACATAGATACTGTCCAGACAATTCAGGATACGCAGACAGCACTGGAAGAGGAGAAAACAGAGCTGTATGAACTGAAAAATAATTTTGAACAGGGCAAGCAGGAAGCCAAGGACGCGCTGTCTGATGTAACTGCCAGATTGGCAGAATACGGAGTAGATGAGACTGAAGCATATGAAGTCATGCGTGATTATATGCAGAAGATCAAAGAAGATATTCCTGAGGAGATGACAACGGGTCTGGATCAGATAGAAGAGACAGCAAGCAGCGAGGAAACCACTACCTCGAACAAGAATGATAGTAAGGAGACAACTACTTCCAAGAGCGACTCCAATAAAGAAACCACTACAGAAAAGGCAACCACTACTAAGGTTACGGAGACCACAACTCAGCCGACCACAACCCAGCCGGAGACAACGACTGAGCCGGAGACTACAACAACGTATGTTGAACCGGAAACTACAACAGAATATATTGAGCCGGAACCTGAACCGGAGCCAACACCGGATATATATGTTCCTATCGATACATATGGATATTCTGCACAGGATATATATGATCTGGCACGAGTTACATATCTGGAGGATGGCTGTGTAGGAGGAACATATATGTCAGTGTATCTGTGCGCATGTGTAATTCTTAACAGAGCCAATAACTGGTATGGCGGTTCGATAAGTGCGGCAATCTATGATGCCGGACAGTATGCAACAGCATATAAATATGATAACTGGGGCGGCGGAGCTCTTACAATTAACGATACAACCTGGGCGGCAGTAAGTGAGGCACTTGCTTATACCGATCCTAATCCGTATTATCAGTGTAATGGTGACTGGTTGGCAGACAGCGGACTTACAGAATACTATAGAGATGAGATCACGGACGAGGTATTCTACTATAATTATTAATACAAAAGTCAATGGAGCTGATGTAGATTTCAGCACAATGTGTAGGTTTGGCAATATTAGACAGTAATTAAATACAGATACATTTTTAAAGGAGCACAAATGTCATTTGTGCTCCTTTAATGATGCAGAAGTATTGTCATTTTAAAATCACATAAGCTGGTTTTATACCTGCATTGCGGTATATCCGGGCAGGCATCGACAGATGCATATCGACGACCAACGAAATCCTACAAAATTACTGGGAATTTTGTTGACAATCAAAAAAGCCAGTGATATCATAATCATGAAATCCTAGTAAAAAAGTAGGAAATAACAAAATGAAATTATCAACAAAGGGAAGATACGGTCTGAGAGCACTTATTGACCTGGCTGAGCATTCAGAAACTGAATGCGTGAGCATACAGAGTATTGCAGGAAGACAGGGCATATCCGAAAGCTACCTGGAACAGCTTATGAGCCTTCTGAAGAAGGCAAATATTATTAACTCTGTAAGAGGTGCGGGCGGAGGATATGTTCTGGCACGGGATTCCGAAGAAATATCTGTTGGAGATGTTCTGAGGGCATTGGAGGGAAGCCTGGATGCAGTATCCTGCGCTGCAGCCAATGGAACAGGTGAATGCGACGGAGCAGACAATTGTGTAACCAAATATGTATGGAAGCGCATGAATGATGCGATCACTAATGCAGTCGACAGCATAAAGTTGAGTGAACTTGTCGACGAGAGCCGTAAGGTCAACAAAAATTGCGAGGGAAACGTATCTTATTTTTGCAGCCGAAAATAGCTTGATGTCTGTTTGAGCAGATACGCAAGCTACAGTATAGATTGGAGAAAGAAATGATTTATCTTGATAATGCAGCAACGACAAGGACAGCACCTGAAGTAGTGGAGGCTATGCTTCCGTATTTTTCAGAAATGTATGGTAACCCTTCGAGCATATATGCAATAGCTGCCAAGAGCAAGGAGGCTATTACAAAAGGCCGCGAACAGATTGCAAATGTTCTGGGAACAGCAGCAGAGAATATCTATTTTACGGCAGGAGGCTCTGAAGCAGATAACTGGGCACTTAAGGCAACATTTGAAGCTCTTAAAGACAAAGGAAATCACATAATCACAACTAAGATTGAGCATCATGCCATATTGCATACTTGTGAATATCTTGAAAAACGCGGCGCTCGTATAACATACCTTAATGTGGACAGAAATGGCATAGTCGATCTGGAAGAACTTAAGGCAGCCATAACGCCGGAGACAATTCTTATTTCAGTAATGTTTGCCAATAACGAGATCGGAACAATCCAGCCGATCAAGGAGATCGGAGAAATCGCTAAGGAGCATGGAATTTTATTCCACACGGATGCAGTTCAGGCATTTGGTCAGGTACCGATTAAGGTGGATGAACTGGGAATTGATATGCTTAGTTCAAGCGGACATAAGATCAACGGACCGAAGGGAATCGGATTCCTGTATATAAGAAAAGGCGTTAAGATCAAATCATTCATTCATGGTGGTGCCCAGGAGAGAAAGAGAAGGGCCGGTACGGAAAATGTGCCGGGAATCGTAGGCTATGGCAAGGCTGCCGAAATGGCAGATGGAACCATGAAAGAACGCACAGCTAAGGAAACCGAGCTTCGAGATTACATGATCGGCCGCCTCTTAAATGAAATCCCATTTTGCAGATTAAACGGCGACGCAGTAAGAAGACTTCCTAACAATGTTAATATAAGTTTCGAATTTATCGAAGGTGAATCACTCCTGATCATGCTCGATATGAAGGGTATCTGCGCATCAAGCGGTTCTGCCTGTACATCAGGTTCGCTGGATCCGTCCCATGTACTTCTGGCAATCGGGCTTCCTCATGAAGTGGCCCATGGTTCATTAAGACTTACACTAAGTGCAGAAACCACAAAGGAAGACATTGATACCACAGTCGAGGCAATCAAGGAGATCGTAGGTAAATTAAGGAGTATGAGTCCGCTTTATGAAGATTATAAGGCAGGCAAGAAGAAGTCACTTATAGAATCAGGAGCTTTTTAAACGGATTAGTTATTGCAGATTGGTCAAGTTCTGAAAGAAAATATATTTGAAATCATAACAATAAAGAATTAATATAGGAGAAAATATTATGTACAGTGAAAAGGTAATGGATCATTTCCAGCATCCCAGAAATGTTGGTGAGATAGAAAATGCAAGCGGAGTGGGAACAGTTGGCAATGCTAAGTGCGGTGATATCATGAGAATGTATCTTGATATTGACGACAATGGCGTTATTAAGGAAAGCAAGTTTAAGACTTTCGGCTGCGGAGCCGCAGTTGCTACAAGCAGCATGGCTACAGAGCTTGTCAAGGGCAAGACTGTAGAGGAGGCACTTGAAGTTACCAATAAGGCTGTTATGGAGGCGCTCGACGGACTGCCGCCTGTGAAGGTGCATTGTTCACTGCTGGCAGAGGAAGCCATCCACGCAGCATTGTGGGACTATTCACAGAAAAAAGGAATAACAATAGACGGCCTGAAGAAGCCTAAGAATGATATAAGCGAGGGGCTTGAGGACGAGGATTATTAAGTCTCAGACTCTTCATATCGGGCAGACAGACACTGTCTTGAAAAAGAGGAATATACATGCCAAAGAAGGTTGTAGTAGGAATGTCGGGCGGAGTTGATTCTTCCGTCACGGCATTTCTTTTAAAAAAAGCAGGATACGATGTTGTCGGCGTCACGATGCAGATATGGCAGGACGAAGACGAGTTTATCCAGGAGGCTGCGGGTGGATGCTGCGGGTTAAGTGCAGTTGACGATGCGAGACGGGTCGCTCAGGTAATAGGAATCCCTTATTATGTAATGAATTTTAAGGACGTTTTCAGAGAAAAGGTCATGGATTATTTTGCAAATGAATATCTGCATGCAAGAACTCCTAATCCATGTATTGCCTGCAATAGATTTGTAAAGTGGGAAGCACTCCTGAAAAGAAGCCTCGATATCGGCGCAGATTATATTGCAACAGGTCATTATGCTAAGGTTAATAAGCTGCCAAATGGCAGATATGCAATATGTAATTCTGTCACTGCTGAGAAGGATCAGACCTATGCCTTGTATTCGCTGACGCAGGAACAGCTTGCACATACGCTTATGCCGGTTGGAGACTATACGAAGCCGCAGATAAGGCAAATCGCACTGGATGCCGGACTTCCTGTAGCCCATAAACCGGACAGTCAGGAGATCTGCTTCGTACCGGATGATGATTATGTCTCATTTATCAGAAAGTATACAGGAGTAGTGATGCCGGAGGGCAATTTCGTAACACCGACAGGCGAGATCCTGGGTCGTCATAAGGGACTGCTTAATTATACAATCGGTCAGAGGCGGGGACTAGGTCTTCCGTTAGGACACCGTGTATTTGTCAAATCCCTGAATACAGAACGAAATGAGGTAGTGGTTGCTGAAAATGAAGATATGTTTACATCAGAGGTTAAGATGAACAATGTATCCTATATGGGTGTGGCAGCATTTGATGATGGTGAAGAATTTATCGGCAAGATAAGATATAACCACAGAGGTTCGGCTTGCAAGGCATTTAAGACTGGTGACGACGAAATCATTTGCCGCTTTGATGCTCCCGTAAGAGCTCCTGCGCCGGGACAGGCCATGGTGCTGTACCGGGATAATTACGTAGCCCTCGGCGGCACGATTATCTGATGAAATAATGGATTATTTCCTGAATTCCTTCGGCAGCATTCCAAAGTGTTCTTTGAATGCTGCCGAGAATTTGCTTTGGCTGTCATATCCTACATGCTGAGCAATGTCGCCTATGCTCATAGAGGTATTTTTAAGCAAATATGCGGCGTGCTCCATACGATGTTCCTTAATGTGGGCAGCAATTGACATGCCATAGACTTTTTTGAATAATTGTTTGAGCGTTGTTGCATTCATTAGATGCTCTTTGGCGAGGGCATCAACTGTAAGACGAGAATCCATATTCACAATAAGCTGGTCATGGATTTTTTTTATTGTCTCTATCTGCTCGGACTGATATCTTGTAAGACCAGAATCGTCAGTATCAAAGGATTCGTCTCGCAGGCCGTTAAAATGTTCGGAGCGAGTGCTGCATTCCTGATCATGACAATCATGGCTGTGCTGACTGACAGGTGATGTGTCGCTGAATTTTGAATCATTTAGCGTTGTGGCGAAGGGATCTGATTGGACAGACTTGTGATTCTCTTCGACCACCGGCAATGAATGAGTATGACCAGAACAATCAGAACGCACACTGCTGCTTTCACCGGAATGACCAGACGTTGCCGGAGAGCCAGTGTGAGAGAATACATCAGCTGGCTTGTAAATCGAAAAAGCCTCGTCGGATTCAGGACAGGCAATCTGCATTATCAATTCAATCATCTCGTGAAGCAGCTGACTCTGAATGGTAAATGAAGCTCGGTAATAAACTTCCTTGCCGTCGCGTCTGGCGGAAATAAGATTATTGTCCTTGAGGGTTTTCAGATGGTGTGAGACAGCCGGACTGGACATATTCATCATGGCAGCTATATTTACCACACATTCCTCACAGTGGCACAGAAGCCAGAATATCTTGATTCGAGTCGTGTCACTTAGCTGCTTAAATATATTGGAAACTACCTGAAAATTCTCATCATTATCTATAACATCCAGAATATTTTTATAGTTAGCTTGATCTGAGTGATTATGCGGCAGATTGTTCATGGCTGAGCTCCTTCTGAAATATTTTAGCCTTAACGGGTATGCTTTTGCCCTGTTTGGAAGTGAATGGATCAGCGGCATTGACGACTGATTTCGAGAGGATTATATTACCTGCAGAATGATTAAACAAGTGTTTAATTGTTGCATTATTCGCATGATTAATGAATATTTGACAGGTATTGTTATAGTCATGAGCAGTACATCAGCATGGGCTGTGTGAATAAAATGGCTGCGAAATTATATAAATATGACAGTAATCAATGCCTGTTGCATGAATAAGGTTAATAAAATATTTTCGGAGGAAATCTACAATGAAAAAGACATACAAAATCGAAGTTGACTGTGCAAATTGTGCTAACCTGATGGAAGAGGCTGCCAACAAGATTGAAGGCGTTGCATCAGCAGTTGTGAATTTTATGGCACTGAAGATGACAGTAGAATTTGCTGAAGGTGCTGAACCTAAGTCGGTTATGAAGAATGTCCTCAAGGCATGCAGAAAAGTAGAACCGGACTGTGAGATTGAGTTCTAATGCTGCAGCCGAGGTGCACAGCTGTCAACGTTTTAGAAGAAAGTGAACAAAATCATGAGCAAGAAACAAAAGAAAATGCTTATCCGCATTATTATAGCGGCAGCAGCCCTTGTTGCACTGTATATTATCCCAACATCCGGGATATTGAGGCTTTTGCTGTATCTGGCAGTCTATCTCATAATTGGATACGATATTTTGAAAAAAGCCGGATTGGGCATATTAAATGGCCGAATATTTGACGAGAATTTCTTGATGGCTATAGCAACTGTCGGAGCATTTGCCTTGGCAATATATGAGAAGAGCGGCGACTATGTTGAAGCGATTGCCGTTATGCTGTTCTATCAGGTGGGCGAGCTGTTCCAGAGCTACGCAGTAGGCAAGAGCAGAAGCAACATAAGCGAGCTGATGGATATCCGCCCGGACTATGCCAATATTGAAACGGATGGCAAATTAGAACAGGTAGATCCTGATGAAGTAGAGGTTGGAACGATAATTGTTGTGCAGCCCGGCGAGAAGATTCCTATTGACGGAGTTGTTGCAGAGGGCGAGGCAACGCTTAATACCAGCGCACTTACAGGCGAGAGTGTTCCGAGAAATGTAAGAGAAGGCGACGATGTCATAAGCGGCTGCATCAACATGACAGGCGTACTTAAGATTCGGACGACTAAGGAATTCGGCGAATCTACAGTATCTAAGATCCTTGAAATGGTAGAGGAGTCAGGCAATCATAAATCAAGACCGGAAGCCTTCATCTCAAAATTTGCCAGAATTTATACACCGGCAGTATGTATAGGAGCGTTGGCACTGGCTGTGCTGCCGCCGTTGTTTAGAATTATTTTCATGCAGGATGCAGGTGAGTGGCATGTGTGGATATACAGGGCCCTTACATTCCTTGTAATCAGCTGCCCTTGCGCACTTGTGATCAGCATTCCGCTGTCATTTTTCGCCGGAATCGGCGGAGCCAGCCACGAGGGAATTCTGGTTAAGGGCTCCAATTATCTGGAGGCTTTGTCACAGACTAAGGTAGTTGCATTTGACAAAACGGGAACATTAACGCAAGGAGTATTCGAGGTGACTGCAGTCCATCACAGCCCTTATGACGAGGCTAAACTAATCGAATATGCGGCACTGGCAGAGTGTGCGTCCTCTCATCCTATCAGCAAGAGCCTTAAGAATGCATACGGCAGAGAGATAGACAGAAACAGGGTAACCGATATAGAGGAAATCAGCGGACACGGAATCACGGCGGTGGTTGATGGAACCAAAGTGGCAGCAGGCAATATGAAGCTTATGAAGAAGCTGAATATTGAATGTGAGGAATGTCACAGAGCTGGCACTATCATACACATAGCAATAGATGGCAAATATGCCGGACACATTGTTGTTTCTGATAAAGAAAAACCATCGGCAAAGCAGGCAATTTCAGAGCTTAAGGCACTTGGAATAAACAAGACCGTAATGCTGACAGGCGATTCGTCTAAGGTTGCTGACTATATAGCGAAGGAATTTGCAATTGACGAGGTTCACAGTGAGTTGCTGCCGGCTGACAAGGTTAAACAGGTAGAAGAGCTTTTGAAAAACAAGATTTCACCGAAGGATAAGCTGGCATTTGTAGGCGATGGTATCAACGACGCACCGGTGCTTATGCGAGCTGATATCGGAATTGCTATGGGTGCCATGGGCTCGGACGCAGCGATTGAGGCAGCAGATGTTGTTCTGATGGACGATGACCCGATGAAGATACCGAAGGCTATCAAGATATCAAGAAAATGTATCGGCATAGTATACCAGAATATAATATTTGCCCTGGTGGTTAAGTTCGGATGTCTGATATTGGGTGCAGTGGGAATTGCAAATATGTGGTATGCGATATTTGCAGATGTAGGCGTTATGGTAATTGCGGTACTTAATGCTATCAGAGCACTGCGGGTGCATAATCTATAGTCGACCGGGCTGATCGATCAGTAATAAAATTTATTTTGAAGCAAATATAGATTCACAATATTGTGTAATTTGGTTTTTGACGAAATATTATTATTCGAAAATAAACTTGTTTAATATTAAATATTGACTGAAATTGAAATGCGGTGCTAGATTATGCCTATGGACAAAAAATATTTGCGAAAGCTAATTAAAGAACGCAAGGCAATGATGAGCGATGCTGAGATTGAAGAACTCTCAGCATCGCTTTGTCTGGACTTATATAGGATTGATGAATATAAGGATGCGGGATGCATATTTGCTTATGTCTCATATAATCAGGAAGTAAGAACAAAAGGAATGATAGAACGGGCATTGGCGGACGGAAAGAGAGTAGCCGTGCCGAAAGTGAATGGAGATATAATGAATTTCAGATACATCTCAAGTCTTAATGATCTTAAGCCCGGATGTATGGGCATCCTGGAACCGCCGGATGAACTTGAATGTGCAGATGACGAAGAGACGCAAGTTCTTATGATCATGCCGGGACTTGCCTTTGACGAAACAGGCAACAGAGTTGGTTATGGCAAGGGATATTATGACAGGTATCTTACGCAGCACAATAAAACAAGATATATCAAGGCTGCGTTGGCATATGATTTTCAGATTGCTGACAGCATTGAGACAGATGCATTTGATGTAAAAACAGACATACTGATAAGCGCGCCGTCACACAGGGTAATCAGAATTGCAGGACATTGCCTGATATAAGCAAAAATGGCTGACAGGATTATGGTGAATATCATGGATGAGGCTGGGTTTGATATTGAAGCAAGGACGACAAGAACAAAAAGTGCGATAATGATTACATTTTGGGTACCGTAAATGGCATGAATCTGATAAAAAGCATATTATAGAGAACACAATGAAACTGATTGAAGTAGATAACATAAGAGAATTTACAAGCAGATTATTTGTCGGAGAGTTCTTCGACAATTTTCTTGCTGTTGAGGCAACTATATATACTGCCACGACATTTACCCTTGATGGTCATGTCAATAAGGACTTCGTGGGAGAAGAGGGCATGCAGCTGCCTGAATATGCTGAGGGCGTTGTGATGTGGAAGAAGATCAAGCCTATCTGTTATGACATCATCAAGGGAAGAAAGGTACCGCAGAAATTCAAGATAATCTTCAAAATGCCGTCATATATAGTGGAGGCGTTCCTGAAGAGAACGCAGCTGAATATTGATAAAAATAGCGTTGGGGGGTTATATCTGAATGTGAATTTTCAGGACAATAAGATGAACTGTACTACAGGAGCCTCGCTTAAAACATTTTCGTTGGATAAGAGTCTGGAGCAGCAATGGGATGAATACATGGCTGCGGTGATTGGAAAGATAAAATAATACAAACATATGTTAGCACTCACTAGCAATGAGTGCTAAATTTTTATTGACATTACTCTTTTATTGAATATAATAATCTATGGTGACTGCAAAATTGCAAGGCTGCAAGACAAGGAGAACTTCTCAGGGCCGGCAATTGGACGTTTTGCTATAGAAACCGATGAAACGATCGTATTGCCGTGCGGAACTGCCGCATAAAAGCAGGATGCGAAAACATTTTGCTGGTGCGGGTTCCGGACGGTTTCAGGATTTTTATATAAAGGAGTGATAATTAATGAGCAAAGAAAAAGGAAGCTTATCCATCAACAGTGAAAATATATTTCCTATAATCAAGAAGTGGCTGTATTCAGATCATGACATCTTCATAAGAGAGCTTATCTCTAACGGCTGTGATGCTATAACGAAGCTGCGCAAACTCGAAGTTATGGGCGAGTATCATTTCCCTGAAGATCAGCATTTTTCTATCCAGGTCATAGCTAATCCGACACAGAAGACTCTTAAATTTATCGATAATGGTATCGGTATGACTGAGGACGAAGTCAAGAAATACATTAATCAGATTGCATTTTCGGGTGCAGCTGCATTCATGGAGAAGTACAAGGACAAGGCAAATGAAGACCAGATCATCGGACATTTCGGTCTGGGATTTTATTCTGCATTCATGGTTGCTGACAAGGTTACCATTGACACATTGTCATATCAGGAAGGTGCTAAGGCTGTACACTGGGAGTGCGATGGCGGCACAGAGTTTGAGATGAGCGATTCAGACAAGGATACGATCGGAACTGAGATAACGCTCTACTTAAATGAAGACTGCTACGAATTCTGTAATGAATACAGGGTAAGAGAAGTAATTAACAAATACTGCTCATTCATGCCGGAGGAGATTTATCTGGTTAATACAGAGACAATTGGCAAGGAGGAGAAGGCAGAGACTAAGGAAGGCGAGGAAGAGAAGAAACCTGAAGAGCCTAAGCCTCTTAATGATACACATCCATTGTGGACAAAACGTCCGAACGAGTGCACAGAAGACGAATACAAGGAGTTCTACCGCAAGGTATTTAATGATTACAAGGAGCCGCTGTTCTGGATCCATCTGAATATGGATTATCCGTTTAACCTTAAGGGTATCTTGTATTTTCCAAAACTTGGCAATCAGTATGACACTCTTGAAGGCACTATTAAGCTGTATAACAATCAGGTATTTATTGCAGATAACATCAAGGAGGTTATACCGGATTACATGATGCTGCTTAAAGGCGTAATTGATTGTCCGGATCTGCCTCTGAATGTATCAAGAAGTGCTCTGCAAAATGATGGATTTGTTCTTAAGATCCGTGATTACATTTCCAAGAAGATCGCAGATAAACTCTCTGGAATGTGCAAAACTGACAGGGCCAATTATGAGAAATACTGGGATGATATCAATCCATTTATCAAATATGGCTGCTTAAAGGACGAAAAATTCTGTGAGAAGATGTCAGACTACATTCTCTTCAAGGATTTGAAGGACAAATATCTTACATATAAGGAGTATGTGGGAGAGCCTGAAGAAACAGAAGAGAAGGCAGACAGTGCATCCGAAAATACGGAAAATACTGCTGAATCAACCCAGGAAAAGTGCGAGACAACAGATGCTGAAAAACAAGAATCTGTCACAGCTGCTGATACGCAGAAGCCGGCAGAGGAGAAGGAACCGAAGATCATCTTCTATGTTACTGACAGAAATATGCAAGGCCAGTACATTAAGATGTTCGAGGATGCCAAAATGGATGCGGTATATCTTGAGCATGTTATCGACTCATCATTTATCGGTCAGATGGAAGCCAAAAACGAGAACCTTAAATTCATGAGAATTGACACAGACCTGGGCAAGGCTTTCCAGAAGAGAACCTCCAAGAAGGATCAGAAGGAACTGGATGAAAAGGCAGAAAAACTCCAGAGCAAGTTAAGGACATTGGTCGGAAATGACAAGATAAATGTTAAGATCCAGAATCTTAAGAACAAGTCCACCTCATCTATGCTGACTGTATCGGAGCAGTCAAAACGTATGGAAGAGATGATGATGCAGATGGGCATGGGCGGCGATATGAATCAGTTCAAGGAACCTGGCACGCTGGTGCTTAATGCTCAGAACGAACTCGTTAAATATGTTATGGAAAGAGTCGGAACTGACAATGAAGCAGAGGCCGATATCTTCCTTGAACAGTTATACGACCTGGCTAAGCTGGCAAATGAGCCGCTTTCACCAGAGGAAATGGGCAAGTTTATTGCAAGAAGCAACGAGATAATGGTACAATTGGCTAAATAATTATTGTATCGTTCGCTGACGGTACAGTTACAATAAATCTTTAGGAGAAAACAAAATGGCAGATGAAAGAGAAAAGCAGGAAGGATGCAGCCCGGAGCAGTGTTCCGGATGTTCACACGCATCATCTTGCGGCAGCAATAAGGCTCCGGAAAGCCTGTTGGCAGACCAGAATGTATTCAGCAGTATTAAGCATGTATACGGAATTGTAAGCGGCAAGGGCGGAGTCGGCAAATCATTTGTAACCGGAAGTCTGGCAGTTGAGCTTGCAAGACAGGGATATAAGGTCGGCATCATGGATGCAGACATTACAGGCCCGTCTATCCAGAAAATGTTCGGCATAACAGAGGGCGCTGAAGGAGATGACAATGGTATATATCCTGCAGTTACAGCATCGGGCATCAAGGTTATGTCTATTAATATGCTTCTTGAGGATGATACCACTCCGGTTATCTGGAGAGGTCCTGTACTTGCAGGCGTAGTTAAGCAGTTCTGGACAGATGTTGTCTGGGGAGAACTCGATTATCTGCTTGTAGACATGCCTCCGGGAACAGGCGATGTACCGCTTACAGTATTTCAGTCGCTTCCTATCGAGGGCGTCATCATCGTAACATCACCGCAGAGTCTTGTTACAATGATCGTTAAGAAGGCTTATAATATGGCTAATATGATGAATGTTCCGATCCTGGGAATAATCGAGAATTATTCATATATAGAATGTCCTGACTGCGGCAAGCATATAAATGTATTTGGCGAGAGTCATATAGATGAAGTGGCAGCAGAGCTTAAACTTCCGGTACTGGGCAAGATGCCTATCATACCGGATATGGCAAGGCTGTCTGATGAGGGAGCATTTGACAAGATATCAAATGATATGATTTCCGATGCTGTTAAGGCTATAACAGCTGCAGAAAATAAATAATAAGTTAATAACGATAATTTACCGAGCCCGGACTGGATGCAATTTTATTCGTTCAGACCCGGGCTTTGGGCATTAAAAATGAGAAAGATAAAGCAACGCAGAGTCACCATGGAAACCTGCTGTGGGCAGCGCACTATGGATACATGAAAATATTGACAAAACATTGCAAAACAATGGCGTTGTTGGGAGAAAGGATTTCAAGATGAAGACTACATATCATATGAATATCGCAGGATGCGAGAGAGATCTTCCATTATGCAAGGCGTCAGACGATATCGTTATCGGAGCATTTGTAATATTCGGTGACGTTGAACTGACATGCGCATGTGCTAAGGCACTTTTGGCTAAGGCCCCGGAATTTGATTACATGGTAGCGCCGGAAGCTAAGGCGATTCCGCTGATCCATGAAATGGCCCGTCAGAGCGGACGAAATGAATACATGCTGGTTCGCAAGGCACATAAGCTGTATATGAATGGAGTATTCGAGGTAGATGTCAAATCTATCACAACAGAGGATGTTCAGAAACTCTATATGGATGGCGCTGACGCAGCTAAATTGAAAGGCAAACGTGTGCTGATACTTGATGATGTTATTTCTACAGGCGAGTCAATTGCAGCAGTAGAGAAATTGGTAGAGAAGGCAGGAGGCAACATTGTAGCTAAAATGGCAATTCTCGCCGAGGGCGAAGCTGCAGACAGAAAGGATATCATATTCCTTGAAAAGCTGCCGCTGTTCGATAGAGATGGCAATCCGAAGGAATGAGCATCTCGGTTTTTAACGCTCTTCACAAAATTGTTTAATGGCAAGAGAATTTACTTTTCTGCCATTTCTTATAAAAAAGCCCAACTTGGAAAAAGGCCAATGTTGGGCTTTGTGTGTTGAAGTTAATTCTTGCAAGTCGACCTATAATTTTACCATAGATTTCCGTCAACGTTAAATTTCCAATCGTAAGGCTTTGACAAAACCTTGATTTTGAAATTGTTTCTGGCTTCATTAAGCAGACATTCTGAGATTTCGACATACTCAAGGTGTGCAGTGTCAGGAATTCGAATTATACTGATTTCGTCTGAGTTATCTTTATAAATTGATTTGATAGCAAGCTGAATGGCTTCCTTATCATTGTCCATAACCATAGGTAGCTTGTCGAGACAGAGAAATTTGTTGGTTACTGCAGTCGGATATGTGATCTCACGTTTTATTTTTCCTTCAAGCCGCCTAGTTGTTACATCTGCCATTCCTATACCTTGAGCGTTGCCATGTGTCTCGTACGTCAGATCCAAAACTACGATTGTAGAGGCATTGATGCCTCCACTTAAGCTAGTAGCAAATCTTCCGGTAATATTAGGGTCCATGCCATCGCCGCTAATGTTCTTTCCAATCTTGTCAACTATCAAAATATCTGTTTTATTAAAAGGCAAAGCTGCAAATAAAGATTTTGCTTCTAATAAAAGTTTGGGTTCTTCTGTGAGAATTTCCTCTGGAGTTAAACCAACGATTTTGTAAGTCTTATCATATGCATTTTCTATTATTGCCAGTCCACCTATGACAGGTGCGTTTTGAAGAATGATTTTGCCATGTTCTTCAACTATTCGATGCATGAGTTCGGGCTTTATGGCGTGTATTATTTCGGCTCCGGGTTGCTTACCCAGACCGATGCTCATCATTTTCATTAAACCACTTTCGTAAGGGCCGCGGAAGGACGTGTGGACTTTTATACGATTTAGAAGAAATATTGCATCTGCCTCAGCAGCATTTTTATCAATTCTGACATCGGTGCCGAATTCATCACAATGTCCAATGCGGACGGTATCCATTTGGCATTTTATAGGGCAACCCACAGCCTCCTCTGTAATTCCGAAATCTGAGAGAATCTGTCTCTGCCCATCTTCTGTAGCACCGCCGTGACTTCCCATTGCACCAACGATAAATGGAAAAGCACCGGTTTCTTTAATTAAATTCACAACAGTTTTTGTTATCAACAGATAATTATGAATTCCACGGCTGCCGCAGGTAATCGCTACTTTCATACCGGGTTTCAATTTCTTTAGCAGATCATCACGACACAGTTGAGTTCTTATTATGGCAGGAATATCCGCAACGGATATCTCTGAATTGTCATAAATCTGCTTTATTTGTATCATTTTAGGTAATGGAATATTTTTTATTAAATCTGAAACAACCTGCATTTTTCTTTCCTGTCCTTTATATCGTTAAACATTTTTGTGGCAGTTATGCTTAATAGCTCTTTTGCATGCTGCATCGCATACTCCAAAGACATACCGCTTTCAGCGGTTGTATAAATTTTCTTGATACCGCATTCAAACAGCTCTTCGTACCCTGAACCTAGACAGCCCACAATTGCTATAGCTGGAACATTGAGCTCCTTACATGTTGTTCCTACTCCCCATAAAACTTTGCCGTGAGCTGATTGACAGTCTGCTCGTCCTTCACCTGTGATACAATAATCAGCATCTTGGACGAATGTACTGAACTGGCTGAGTGATAGAACGGTGCTGATGCCTGAATGTAGACTTGCATTCAGAAATGCCATTAAACCGGCGGCAAGACCTCCGGCAGCACCGACTCCGGGAGTATTGGAAAGATCAACTCCTAGCTGAGATTTGAGTATAGAAGCATAATGTGACATTCCTTTTTCTAAATTGATAAGTTGTGAGACAGTTGCTCCTTTCTGCGCTCCAAATACCATAGTTGCACCTCTGTCACCCAACAGCGGATTGTCGATATCACACATAACTTGAAAACTACTATATTGCAGCGCAGGGTGAGCGTGACTTGTATCTATTGTGCGTATATGAATGAGATTACCGCCGACTGGAGATAACTCGCGACCTGAACCATCTAAAAATCGAACACCCAGGGCAGCAATTGCACCGATGCCGCCATCGTTGGTGGCACTTCCCCCTACACCTATAATAAATCGTCTATGACCTGAGTCAAGTGCAGCTTTAATGAGCTGACCAGTTCCAAATGTCGTTGTAAGCTCTGGATTTCGCTTGTTGATGGGAATTAATGGAAGCCCAGATGCAGCTGCCATTTCTATTAGCACGGTTCCGCTATTTAAGACAGAATATCTGGAAGTGATTGTCTGGAATAGAGGATCAGCAACTTCTAATTGCACATATTTCCCATTACATATATTGTGAATGATATCCAGAGTTCCTTCTCCGCCATCTGCCATAGGAATACCGATACAAGTACAGTCATCAAAAACTAAATGTGCTTGTTCCTCTAAAATCTGTATGATCTCATGAGCGGACATGGATCCTTTGAACGAGTCGGGCGCAAATACAAATTTCATAGAATGCTCCAATGCTTTACAATTTCTTTTATGTGTTATGAAACTCAACAGCAAACACAGCCTAATAATACAGTGTTTGCAAGTTCTAAGAACAATTTGTATGATAACATGGTAAAACACCAAGTTCAACATTTATCTTGTAATACAAGATACGAAAAAAGAAAAGTCATTTTGCATAAGAAGAACAATGAAAAATTGTTTAAAACTCAATGCAACAGAAGTAAATATGTAATTGACAGTGAAAATCTGAGATGATATATTGCAAGCAAATAAAGTTGTAATACAAGTTAGTTGTATTACAAAGTCTTTCGAGGGAAGGATTAGAAGAATGGAAAAACAGGATATAAAATCGGATGTAAAAAGTGCAAGTGAAGTTGTATTTGATCACATGATGGAGTCTATTACACGGGGTGAATGGAAACTGGGAGAAAAGATTCCTTCCGAGAATAAACTTTCACAGAAATATAATGTTAGCCGTGTAACGGTTCGAGCAGCAATACAGAGAATGATTTCGATGGGACTACTTGAGAGCAGGCAGGGAGAAGGCACATATTTAACGAAACCCAGTCTAGAATCAAGAATTGATAATTTGATACCCGCCTTGGCACTTTCACAGACAGACAGACTTAATGTTTTCGAGTTTAGACGAACAATTGAAACAGGTGCAGCTGCGCTTGCAGCTCAACGAGCAGATGCTGAAACTATAGCAGAACTTTTTAAGCTTTCTAGTCAAATGAAGGGTTGTGAATGTCAGGAGGAAACAGTCGAGCTGGATTTGGCATTTCATAGAAAAATAGCGGAGGCGACAGGAAATCCGATGTTTGTTATGGTATTCGATGTGATGAAGGATTCATACAGAGCTTTGTTTGAACATAATGTTTCAATGGTAGGATCAGCTGGTGCAAGTTTTCATTATATGCTTGCCAATGCAATTGAAGCCAGGGAACCAGAACTTGCCAGAGTGATTATGCTAAAGCATATCAACAATGCACTTACAGGAGCAGATGGAATAAAGTTCATGACAGATGGAGTTGATAATGAAGATAGAAATTTGGAAGAGATTTTGAAAGGAGAACAGCGTATATGAAAGAATCTATTCACAAATATTTTAAAGTCGGAACGATTCAATGGATGAGTTTTCCCAAAACAGAGCCAATGGAATCACTGAAGGCAATATGCCGCGACGATTATTTTGATGCAATTGAGTTAAAGGGGTATGGGGAGAAAAATGGTGATGCAAAAACATTGCTTGATCAGAGCCATTTAAAAATCTGCTACGGTGCACAGCCTAGATTGTTAGGAACAGGTTTAAACCCTAATGATGTTGATGAAGAAGGAAGAGCTAGGGCTGAGGCAACTCTTAAGGAAGGCATTGATGAAGCAGAATATCTCGGAGCTGGTGGAATAGCATTTCTTGCAGGGAAATGGTCACCAGAAACCAAGGAACTGCAGTATGAAAAGCTGCTAAAAACAACTAGAAATCTGTGCGATTATGCTGCAACTAAAGGGATGATGATTGAACTGGAAGTGTTTGATTATGATATGGATAAGGCAGCCCTTATAGGACCAGCTCCTTATGCAGCAAGATTTGCAGCAGATATGAGAATGACTCATAGTAATTTTGGATTATTAGTGGACCTTAGTCATTTTCCAACAACATATGAAACAAGCAGATTTGTAATCAGGACATTAAGACCATATATTACGCATCTGCATTTTGGAAATGCAGTTGTAAAGTCGGGATGTGATGGCTATGGTGATATGCACCCTCGTTTCGGTTATCCCAATAGTGCCAATGATACACCGGAATTGCTAGATTATCTGAGAGTTTTGAAAGAAGAAGGATTCTTTAACGAAAATAGTCCGTTGGTACTTTCAATGGAGGTAACATTAAGACCAGGAGAAGATGAGGGTATTGTTCTTGCCAATACTAAGAGGGTTTTAAATAGGGCGTGGGCATTGCTTGAAGATTAGGGGAGGATTGCGATGAAAATAGTTATTCTGGATGGATACACAGAAAATCCTGGGGATCTAAGTTGGGAAAAACTTGAACAGCTCGGCGAATTAACCGTATATGATCGTACAAATGTTAATGACGAGCAGGAGATCATTTCGCGTATTAGAGATGCAGAGGTTGTTATTACCAACAAAACTCCAGTTCGTAAGTCAACAATAGATGCGTGTCCGGGTATGAAATACATAGCAGTACTTGCTACTGGATATAATGTAATAGATATTGACTATGCTAAAGAAAAAGGCATTTGTGTTTCAAATGTACCTGCATATGGAACGGCATCAGTTAGTCAGTATTCGGTAGCACTTTTGTTGGAAATATGTCATCACATTGGTCATCATAGCGATTCAGTACATGCAGGTAATTGGTCTAAAAATCCAGACTGGTGTTATTGGGATTATCCCCTTATAGAGCTAGAAGGAAAGACCGCTGGAATTATAGGATTCGGACGTATTGGGCAGGCAGAAGGAAAGGTGCTGAGGGCCTTAGGAATGACAGTAATTGCCAATGATATCTATTCGACAGATACAGGAAGGGCGATTGCTGAATATGTTGAATTAGATGAATTATTTTCCAGAGCGGATGTAATAAGCCTTCATTGCAATCTAACAGCGGAAAATACCGCATTTATCAATAAAGCAAGCATATCAAAGATGAAAGATGGCGTAATTCTAATCAATAATGCCAGGGGTCAGCTGATAGATGAACAGGATGTAGCAGATGCTCTTAATAGTGGCAAGATTGCTGCGGCAGGACTCGATGTTGTATATACAGAGCCAATTAAAGAAGATAATCCGTTGCTGTCTGCTAAAAACTGCATTATTACTCCTCACATTTCATGGGCTCCAAAGGAGAGCCGCCAGAGAATAATGAATATGACAGTAGACAATGTTAAATCATACATCGCTGGCGTTCCAATCAATGTGGTGAATAAATAGAGAGGGTGATTATATGTCAATGAGCAAGGAAAGAAAAATTGAACTTGAAAAGATGTGTAATCAGTTTCGCATTGATGTTTTGACTGCGATACATGCAAAACAAACGGGCCATCCAGGTGGAAGCTTATCTGTGTGCGAGATTTTGACAGTATTAATGCAGGATTATATGAATGTGTCATCTTATGAAAATCCTGACAGAGACAGGTTGGTATTAAGCAAAGGACATGCTGCACCAATGTTGTATAGAAATCTGGTGGAACGAGGCATTCTTGCAGCAAATGCGATGGATTCATTGAGAGAATTTGGCAGTTTGCTGCAGGGGCATCCGTCTATGCATACACCAGGAGTAGAGATTCCTTCAGGACCACTAGGTATTGGATTGGGTGCAGCTCAAGGGATGGCACTTGGCTTGAGAATGAATAAAAGTACAGCAAGATGTTACGTGGTATTAGGAGATGGAGAGATTAATGAGGGGACTATATGGGAGACAGCAATGTCAGCAGTGAAGTTCAAACTGGATAATCTCTGTGCAATATTGGATCACAATAGAGTTCAGCTGGATGGAACAACTGATGAAATTATGCCAGAAGGAGATTTGTCTGCTAAATGGAAAGCATTCGGTTGGAATGTTATAAACTGCTGTGGTCACGATGTTGAAGCTTTATACAATGCACTTAAAGAGGCTGAAAAAGTTAAAGACGTGCCGACCATAATAATTGCAGAAACCATAAAGGGAAAAGGTGTTTCTTTTATGGAAGGTAAGTCAGAGTGGCATGGAAAAGCAATAGACGATGAACATTTCAATACTGCAATGAAGGAATTAGGAGGTGCATGCTGATGTCAAGAACAATAAGAGAAATATATGGCGAAGCACTTTCGGAAATTGGTGATTACAATCAGGAAATAGTAGTTCTTGATGCCGATGTCTCGGGTTCAACCAAAAGTAATATATTTGGCAATAAGCATCCAGATAGATTCTTTAATATGGGAATTGCTGAGGCCAATATGATTGCTACGGCCGCAGGGCTTGCGACAATAGGTAAGATTCCTTTTGCTAATACCTTTGCAGTATTTATCGGAACGGCCGGCTTATTAGCGACTAGAGGTCTGGTGTGCTATGGCAATCTTAATGTCAAATTAGCAGGAGCATATTGCGGACTATCAGATGCATTTGATGGGGCAACTCATCATGCGTGCGAGGATATAGCAGCAATGAGAGCACTTCCCAATATGAAAGTGTTTGTTCCGTCGGATGCTTGTGCTACCAGAAAATTGACAAAACTGGCAGTGGACACGACTGGACCTGTATATCTGAGATTGTCGAGAGATTCTTATCCGGATTTGTACGAGGACGGTCAATTTCAAGTAGGAGGTTCAAAGACGGTTCGTCATGGTAAGGATGCAGTCATTTTCGCATGTGGAATCCTTGTGCATAAAGCACTTGAAGCAGCTGATATTCTTCAGCAAAGGGGATTAGAAGTTGAAGTTGTGGACATGTATTCTGTTAAACCTCTTGATGAGGATACCGTAATAGAAGCTGCAAAACGAACAGGCGCTGTTGTTTGTGCTGAAGAACACAGCGTAATAGGCGGACTTGGAAGCGCTGTTGCGCAGGTATTAGCAAGTAATGCGATAGGAGTTCCTACGGAATTTGTCGGCGTTCAGGATGTGTTTACTGAAACAGGTAATTATGGCAGCCTTTTGAAAAAGTATGGTTTAGATGCGGATGCTGTTGCTATAGCTTCGGAAAAAGCAGTCAATAGAAAGTAGGTATGTAAGATGTTAGTAGCAAGAATGCCAGAAGCATTTCAAGTTGAATATCTGGATTGTCCTATACCGGATGTTGAGCCGGGCAGGGTATTACTTGAAAATAAATATCTGGGAGTATGTGCATCGGATCAGCAGATTTATCACGGAAGGCACAAGTATATGAAATTTCCGCTAGTCATGGGGCATGAGGTATCAGCTGTGATTAAAGCTGTGGGTGCAGGCGTGACAGGATTTCAGGTAGGAGAACGAGTTACAATTGAGCCGCAGATAGTATGTGGTGAGTGCTATCCGTGTTCAGTTGGAAGATTTAATGTGTGTGAGAGCTTAAAAGTAATCGGTGTTCACATGGATGGCTGTGCATGCGAATACATTCAGGTATTGCCCTGGAATCTGCACAAATTGCCAGCTCAGATTACTGATGTTCAGGGGGCACTTATTGAGCCGTTGGCGGTTGGAATGGGTTCGGTTCATCGTGCAGGCGATGTGGCTGGAAGAAATGTTGCCGTTATCGGGGCGGGCATAATCGGTAACTTCACTGCCCAATGTGCCAAGGCCCTAGGAGCTAAGGTTTTAATCAGCGATGTTGTTCCACTTAAATTAAAAACAGCAGAAGAATGCGGGATTGATTATGTTAATGATGCCAGCAAATATGATCTTGATGAGGCAACAAGAAGGGCATTTGGGGATTTTCACAAAGCAGATGTAATTATTGATTGTGCAGCGTCTAAGGGCTCCTTTGTCTCTGCGTTAAAGGCAGCAAGAAAAAATTCTAAGATTGTTATTTCTGGCAATTATAAAGATATTATGGAATTTGACGTTCCAGTAATTCAGCGTAGTGAGATATCACTGATAGGACATATGATGTATGTAAAAGAAGACTTCCAAGAGTCAATTCGTTGCTTAGAGGAGGGTCTTATTCATACAGAAGGATTGGTTACTCAACATTTTCCACTTAGCCATTATGCAGATGCGTTTAAATTTGCAGATGAGCATCCGGCAGATACAATCAAGATGATAATTGATATTGGGGAATAATAAAAAATCATGTAGTTTTGCAACATAATTGTAATGAAGGTATGAAAATCATTTTATGAAGGAGGTAACATTTTATGAAAAAGTTTTTGGCGATTATGCTCTCATCGTTGCTGACAGTGGGACTATTAACATCTACAGCGTCAGCCTCAGAGGCTACAGGGACGGAACCTGATGGAATTGTGCCAGGCACATCGCTTACGGTGGTTTGGGATTCTGATAAACAAACTCATCTTCCGTATACCAGCGATTCTCACGGGACGCTTTATATGGAAATTTATGATACTTTGTTTTGTACACAGGATGGTGAGACAACAGGATTGATTGCTAAATCGTGGGAGATGTCAGAGGATGGCATGGAATATATTATCCAGATTCATGATAATATCGACTATTGCCTTAAGGATGGAACTGTGGGTGATCATGTAACAGCCGATAAGGTTGTAAGATCACTTCAACTGACTGAAAAACACATGTCTAACTTTTTTACAAATATTGAATCTTATGAAGCAACTGGAGAGTATGAGATTACAGTTAGATTTTCAGCACCATATGCAGACTTCTTATCTCAATTCTCAAGTATGTTTACTGGTATCGTTGATCCTGACCTTGTAGCTGAATATGGAGAAGAGAGCAACGTGGCAGCAGTTGGTACAGGTCCGTACTATCTTGCAGAATACCAAGAGGGTGAATATTTTCTGTTCAAGGCTAATACTAATTACTGGAACGAAGAGCATTTTGCACATATTGAAACAGTTCGTGCAGACATAATTCCAGAAGCAGCCACAGCTCAGCAAGCATTAATGGCAGGCGACATTGACTGGATGGAAACTGATGATATTGCTATTGTAACAGCATTATGTGCAGATGGCGAGCATACTTATTACGAGACGCAGGGTGCATTCAACCCTTTGTATTTCAATGCTAATAGATGTGAAGCTCTTAAGGATGAAAGAGTGAGAGAAGCAATCTCGCTTCTTATAGACCCGGTTGAACTTGTAAATAATGCCTATGGTGGATATGGTTCGGTATATGAAGGACCATGGGCAAGCAATATTCGTTCTTATGAGGCATTTGAAGGGTATAACGACGTGGATGTAGATAAGGCTATGGCATTGTTCGAAGAGGCGGGAGTCGATCCATCAACATTGGTACTTAAAACCTACTACAGCTATTTAGATATGAATTATATGCCGAATCTTCAGGCTATGCTTGCAAAATATGGCATCACTCTTGATGTTGATGGCCCTTATGATGTAGGTACATTTGTTCAGTCAGTGGGTAAAGGCGACTGGGATGTAATGGCATGGTTTGGTATTGCTGATGCTAACGCTCCTTATTCAGCTTATTCAGGAATGTTCAGTACAAATGGATTTTTCAGAACCTTGTTTATTGATGAGACTTATCCGGAGATCCAGGAAGAAATAGAGACACTTCTTGCAGAGGCATCTGTTCAGACAACGATTGATGCACAGTGTGATGTATTAAAACAGGTTGATCAGATTCTTGTATATAATCATCTGGTAGCTAAGAATGTTGCTGGCGCAGGTTTTATTGTTTACGATTCAGATCTTAAAAATATGATCGTAGAGGATCACTATTCATTTACAGAACTTTATGAACTTTACTGGGCAGAATAATAAACCCTTGTTATTTATTGTTAATCTGTATTGAAATGGAGTGGAGAGGTATAAATAGCCTCTCCACAAAATCCAACCAATATCTGTAACAATGTTTTATTGGAAGGGGTGTAAATTTTGGGGAAATATATTATTAAACGAATAATCCTTGTTCCGATTATGGTTATTCTGACAACATTTGTTATTTTTTCATTAGTAAATATGACGGATAATGATCCAGCATTGCTTATGCTGCCAGATACATATACTCAGGAGCAGTTGGATGATATGCATGAGCAGTTAGGTTTGGATAAGCCTTTTTTAGTAAGATATGTTAACTGGCTGGCAGATGCAGTTCAGGGCGATTTCGGAATATCCTATTCTCAGAAGATTCCGGTAGCACAGGTAATAGGAAGTAAGATTCCGATTTCATTAAAGCTTGCATTTTACGCAACACTATTGATTATTATACTGGGTGTGCCGATAGGAATTATGTGTGCTGTAAAACAGTATAGAGCCTTTGATTCGATTATGAACATATTATCTAAATTTTTGTCAGCATTTCCTGAATTCTGGCTGGCAATGATGCTCATGCTGGTGTTTGCATTCAAACTGAAAATATTACCATCCTATGGAATGAAAAATGGCTTCGCGAGCTGGATACTTCCTGTAGTTGCACTTGCTCTTCCTAACTTAGGTGGATATGTCAGGCAGACCAGATCATCTATGCTCGATTGTATTAGACAGGATTATATAAGAACTGCTCGTGCTAAGGGCGCTAAGGAAGGAGCAGTAATATATAAGGAAGCATTAAAAAATGCATCATTACCTATTATTACTTCAACTGGAATTCGATTCGCATCACTGTTGGGAAGTGCAACAGTTGTGGAGTCATGTTTTTCGCTTCCGGGTCTGGGATCGACATTGATTGATGCAATTGCAGTTAAGGATATTAACCTAACTATGGCGGGATGTGCTATTCTTGCAGCTGTATACATTGCAGTAATGCTTATTGTAGATATTCTATATGCAATAGTAGATCCGCGTATTAAGTCTATGTATGTGAAGGCATCAAACAAGAAAAAAGTAGTGAAGGGGGCATGATTGTGAAAAAGAACAAAACCACTTATTCTCCTTTTCTAGAAACAATAAAACGTATTTTTAAACGTCCGGAAGGTATAGCAGCTGTAGCAATTATTTTACTTATCATTCTTATCGCAATATTTGCTGATGCAATTGTCCCATATGAAAAGGCGATAACACCTGATGGATTGTCAAGGCTGCAGGGACCGTCAGCAGCACACTGGTTTGGAACAGATTCGTATGGAAGGGATTTATTTGCTAGGGTAATTCATGGAACGAGAATCGATTTATTCATGGCTGTAAGTGCAACAACGATTTCAATTACAATTGGAACTATTATGGCTTTGTTGTGTGCTCATTTTGGTGGTGCTGTTGATAGCATTATCATGAGAGTAGCAGATATATTATCTTCTATTCCTGGTCTTGTCCTTGCGCTGGCAATATGCGCGGGTATTGGTCGTGGTATGTGGCCTCTTATTTTGTGTATGATAGTTGGAACTGTTTCCCTTCATACCAGAATGATACGAAGTGCGGCACTATCTGTTGGTGGTATGGAGTATATTGAATCTGCCAAGGCACTTGGTGCATCCACACCACATATAATGTGGCATCATTATATACCTAATGTTACTTCGGTTATGCTGCTCCAGCTGACTCAAAATATAGCTATAGACATAACAATGGGAGCAACGCTTTCATTCATTGGTCTCGGTGTAAAAACACCTACACCAGAATGGGGAATGTTACTGTCAGAAGGTATGAATTTCCTGCTAGCAACTCCGTGGGCCGCAATTTTTCCTGGAATATTTGTAGTTGTAACATCTCTGGCAATCGCAACATTTGGTGATGTGCTGCGGGATGCGCTTGACCCAAAGCTAAAAGGAAAGGCATAGGAGGTTAATATGAGCGAAAAAATACTTGAGGTAAAAAATCTCCATATAAAATACGTCGTTGAAAAAACATATGCAGAAGCTGTAAATGGAATTGATTTTGATCTGAGAAAAGGCGAAATTCTGGGACTTGTGGGCGAAACAGGAGCCGGAAAGACAACTACAGCGCTTTCTATTATGGGGCTTCTTCCTAAATTCATTTCGAGAGCGGAGGGAGAAGTTTTATATCGTGGAGAAAATGTTTTGACAATGACTGAAAAGAGATTACGCCGTTTAAGAGGAAAGGAAATCTCCATGATATTCCAGGACCCAATGACAAGCTTAAATCCTGTATTTACGGTTGGGTATCAGATTGCAGATGTTATAAAAATTCATAACCCTAAGATGAGCCATGCTGAGGTCAACAAAAAAGTTGATGAGATAATGGAAATGGTTGGCATCCCAGCGGAGAGAAAAGGGGAGTATCCACATCAGTTTTCTGGCGGAATGAAGCAGAGAATCGTTATTGCGATTGCATTGGCATGTAATCCTGAAATTCTGATAGCAGACGAACCAACCACGGCACTGGATGTTACGATTCAGGCACAGGTTATGATGATGATGGAGGAACTTCAGAAAAAGCAAAATTCCGCAGTTGTTTTGATTACTCACGATCTTGGATTGGTTGCATCATTTTGCGATAAGATAGCAGTTATGTATGCAGGCGAGATTGTTGAGGCTGGTACAGTATTTGATATTTTCGACAAGGGAAAATGTCATCATCCATACACAGAGGGGTTATTTGGCTCTATTCCGGATATTACAATTAAAACAGACCGGTTAAAACCTATACCTGGATTGACACCGCATCCAACAGACCTTCCGAGGGGATGTAAGTTCCATCCTAGGTGCAGTAAATGTGTCACATGTTGTGAGATGGATGCTCCTACAGCCAGTGTCAATGGAACACATCTTATCAGATGCCATGTAATACGAGAGGAGGCTTAGTATGGGTGAAGTTATCCTTGAATGTAAGAATTTAAAGAAATATTTTCCAACTCCTAAGGGTATGCTTCATGCAGTAGACGATGTATCGTTTACTTTGAATGAAGGCGAAACCCTAGGGATTGTAGGTGAATCAGGATGTGGAAAATCCACACTGGGAAGAACTGTTTTGGGATTGTTGGACAGAACCGATGGAGATGTTACATTTATGGGACGCTCTATATATGGTCGTAAAAAACATGAAAATAAACAGCTACGCAAGGAGATGCAGATAATATTCCAAGATCCATTTTCATCATTAGATCCGAAAAAGACGGTATTTCAGATTATAGAAGAACCTTTGGCTATACATAAAATATGCAAAACCCGTGCTCAACGAATAGAGAGAGTCTATGAGTTGATGGATCTGGTTGGTCTTGACAGAAGATATGAAGGAACTTACCCTCATGAACTAGATGGTGGAAGACGACAGAGAATCGGTATTGCTAGGGCAATTGCATTGGAACCTAAATTTATTGTATGTGACGAGCCAGTATCGGCATTGGATGTATCTATTCAGGCACAGATTCTGAATCTAATGTGTGACTTGAAGGAGCAGATGGGGTTGACATATATGTTTATAACTCATGACTTATCTGTGGTAAAACATATTTCAGATAGAATAATGGTATTGTATATGGGAAAACCAGTGGAATATGCTTCCTCCGATGATTTATTTGCCGAACCGATGCATCCATATACGAAGGCACTTCTTAGTGCGGTTCCGATTCCGGATATTTCTGCTAGAGATAAGCATCCTGAGATCATGAGAGGGGAAGTGTCTTCTCCAATTAATCCAAAACCGGGTTGTAGGTTTGCAGCAAGATGTTCGTTAGCGACAGATAAATGTTTCTCTGAGGAACCAGTTCTTAGAGAGGAACAAACAGAACATATGGTAGCGTGTCACATGCTGAAATGATAATTGATAAACTTAATGATGAGGAGAAAGGTATGTCAAGAACAAAGGAAGAAATACTTACGGAGATAAAGGATGATATTATATGTGAAAATGGAATATATTATCGAAGGATGATGCCACTAGATGCACCTGATTGTCATTGCAGCACGGTAGACACACGTCAGATTAGGTATGAAAAGGGATTCCAATTCAATCATAAAAAGAGGTCGCTGACGGAAACAATTATTTGTGATCAGGATGTTCCGATTAGCGTAGGAAAGGAAAAATATACAATCTATGCCGACATTTATCGTCCGGATACAGAAGAACAGGTTCCAGCTCTGATCTGCTTTGGTTATGGGGGTAAGCGAGATACTAATAATAAGAGCGATTTTATGCCTCATAATAATGGTAAATCAATACATGCAGATAGACCGCTGTCAGGACTTCAATGTTGGGAGGGTTTAGATCCCGCGACCTGGATACCAAATGGGTATGCAGTTGTGAATATTGATCCTACAGGTGTGGGTTCATCAACAGGACATATGGTTTTATTCTCACATGAAGATTGCGAACATGGAGCTGAAATAATAGAAAAGATAGCAGCAATGCCATGGTGCACAGGTAAGATTGGTCTAGGAGGCAGTTCGTGGTTAGGCATGGCGCAATTCTATTATGCAGCGATGAAACCACCACATCTTAGTTGTATAGCACCGTTTGAATCAGAGGGAGATCCATATAGAGATGAATATGTGCGTGGCGGAATACCGATAGTAGATCCTGCATTTTCACTGGATTATAGAACGCATGGCAATGGCTACATGGAATATCTGGGTAGGAATAATATAGAGCACCCTTTTTATGATTATTACTGGGCAGATAAGGAAATGCATCCAGAAAATATTGAAATACCAGCGTTTGTAGTGGGTAGCTATACCTCACCATTCCATACTAGAGGAACTCCGGATTTGTTTAATAGATTGGGAACAAAGGAAAAATGGTACCGTGCACACAATACGACGGAATGGTTGGATTTGTATACAGATCATTACGAAAATGATTTAAAGAAGTTCTATGATCATTACCTGAAGGAAATTGATAATGATTGGTTAGATACTCCACGTGTGCGTATCGGATTAGTTAACCCGGGCGGAATGAATATTTTTGATCTTCCGGAAGAAGAGTACCCACCGAAGCGCATGCAACCTGTTAATTTTTATTTGAGTGAAGGCGGTCAGCTTAGCCTTGAAAAGTCAGAGAAGGCAGGAAC
Source organism: Bacteroidaceae bacterium (assembly GCA_963589005.1). Classification (GTDB taxonomy): domain Bacteria; phylum Bacillota; class Clostridia; order Lachnospirales; family Lachnospiraceae; genus RGIG5612. The sequence continues at coordinate 53,079 of CAVAJR010000010.1, forward strand.
CTCCACATATGATTGTGATGCACATGAAAAGGTTAATTTCACGATAAAGCTTGATAAGAAGTATCATGTAATTGGTGCCTCTAAGTTGAGATTATGGGTAGAGGCAGATGGCAACGATGATATAGATCTGTTTGTTAAATGGGTAAAGCTTGATAAGGAGGGCAATAGGCTTGCGACGGATGTCGGTATGGGATATTATTATGGACCAGATGGCAAATTGCGAGTATCACATAGAGAATTGGATGATGAAAGAACAACTGACTTATATCCATATCATAAACATCAGCGACAAATGATGCTGCATCCTGGTGAGGTGGTTCCGGTTGACATTCAAATATGGCCAACGGGAATGATAATTGAGAAAGGACAGAGTATTCGTCTTACAATCAGCAGTGTTGATTTTCTAGAAGACAGACCACCGCATATGACGGTACCACAGAACAATAACAAGGGTAGGGTTATTGTACATTTTGGCGGCAAATATGACTCAAGACTGGTGCTTCAGATGGATGAAGTTAAAACAGTAGGCTCGGTTCATAATCACTTCAAGGGCTAACAATAAGTATTGAAAGAAAATAAAAGGCGTGCCAAGGAGTTAAACCTGGCACGCTAATTTTGCATTGCATATAGAATTTTGATTAGGAGAAAAACTTGTGTTTTTATCCAGGTGGCTAAAAGGAGAGATTTGTATGATTAAGAAAATAAGAGGAATACTGTGGATTGCAGTTTGCGTCGGTCTTGGAATAGGAAGTTATAAATTCTTTTCTGTTGCGGTTCTACTACTGGGTATTATATTTGCTGTCCTTGCGGTAGGAGCATTAATCTGTGGAATTTATCAGTTGAAAAAATAGAATTTTTTGGAATGCTGGTTCTTGTTTGCTTTTTACATTGATATTCTTACCTATCTAGGTATTGAGAAATGGCTTATTTCTAAATGAAATAAGCCGTTTTTTGATGATGACTGCCGTATATGCGTATGTCTTTAGCGTAAATGGTAGAAAATTAGTCTGTTACTAAATCTTCGTTTACGAGGATTAAGCATAAATTCAACATTTTGTTTATATCAATCAAATTTTCTGTTGATTGTTTATTGGCACGTGCTTCAATAAAATACAAACGTAAAGATGTGGAATATCACTCTAAATGTTATATGAGGAGGAGAGTAAAAATTAATGAACAAAAAACCTAATATAATTTTAATGTTTATTGATGATCTGGGGATAGGTGATGTTTCCTGCTACAACGAAAATTCTCAAATACATACTGAGAACATTGATAAGTTGGCATCTCAGGGAATAAAGTTTAATGATGCTCATGCAACATCTGCATTGTGTACTCCATCCAGATATGGACTTTTGACTGGACGCTATAACTGGCGTTCAAGTCTTAAGAGATTAGTTTATGTTAAATCGGAGGATAACCTGATAGAAGAAGGACGCATGACGTTAGCCTCAATGCTGAAAAAAGAAGGTTACCAAACTGCATGCATCGGTAAGTGGCATCTGGGAATGCAATGGGTTCACACGGGGGAAGGTCCGTACGACGTTGATTATTCTCAGCCATATAAGATGGGTCCTAATGAATTTGGATTTGATTACTTTTTTGGACTGATGGCATCACTTAGTCAGCCACCATATGTATATTTGGAAAATGATCACGCTACAGCCGTTCCTGATACCATTACGGGTGTACAGCCGGATGTGTTGTTCAACTATGAATATAATCAGACATGGCTGCCGGGTCCGACAGTTACAGGATTTAATATTCGAGATGTTGTACCAACTTGTCAAAAAAAGGTGCTGGAACAAATTGATAAATTCACCGAGGTTGGTGCACCTTTCTTTATTTATTATCCAACGCCGGCGGTGCATGTACCACTGCTTCCAAGCAAGGAATTTGAGGGTAAATCAGGTATAGGAGCATATGGCGATTTTGTTTTACAGACTGATGCCATGGTTGGTGAAATTATGGATAAATTGCAGGAAAAAGGAATTGCAGATAATACCATGTTTATATTTGCTAGTGATAATGGCTGTGGCCCAAATGTTAATTATCCTGCATTAATTGCACTTGGTCATAATCCTAGTTACATCTACAGAGGCTGTAAGGGAGATATATGGGAGGGTGGTCATCGAATTCCATATATTATCAAGTACCCTGGAATTATTCCAGAGGGAATTGAGACGGATAGGATTGTGTCGCTTTCAGATATAATGGCTACATGGGGAGAATGTTTTGGAATTGATATTCCTAACAATGCAGGAGAAGATTCGATATCCAACTATTCGTTATGGTTAGGTAAGGATGAACCCGTGCGTGAGGATATAGTGATGTCATCACTTAACGGGTCGCTGTCACTTAGAGAAGGACCGTGGAAATTAGAGTTATGCCCTGGATCGGGAGGACCTACAGATGCAATTGACAAAACAGATTTATCTGCACTTCCAAGATTTCAGCTTTATAACATGAATGGCGACGTTACGGAACGCTATAACCTTATAGATGAACAACCAGAGATAGCTGATAGATTAAAAAGAAAGCTTATTGAATATATAGATAATGGGCGTTCAACGCCAGGTGAGAAACAAAAAAATTATGCGGGTCTTAACTGCTGGAAAGAAATTGATTGGTGGATGAATGATAAAGAATTCAAGGCAGATACAAGACTTTAAAATAACGACTTGGTAAACAATATTTTGTTTACGATCAGGCAAATTTCTGTTGATTGTAAAATCATTGAGGATTTACATATAATTACTTTGTAAACAAAGAAAATGGTAAAACATGGGAGCGAAAAAAACAAATATAGTATTTATAGTATTAGATGATATGGGATTTTCAGATATTGGGTGCTTTGGCTCGGATATTAAGACTCCCAATATGGATCAATTGGCAAACGAAGGGTTGAGATACAATAATTTCAATGTTTGTCCTGCTTGTTCTCCAACCAGAGCAGCACTTCTTACTGGCAGAGATCATAATAGTGTGGGCATGGGTAATATTGCAAATTGTGTAATGGATGATGTACAGCCAGATATGCAAGGTCGTATTTATCATAACGCTGGAACAATTGCAGAGACTCTTAGACTCAACGGATATTCGACTTATGCGGTAGGTAAGTGGCATGTGGCACCTATAGAACACGAAACTCCAGCTGGGCCATTTGATTATTGGCCACTGAATAAGGGGTTTGAAAGATATTATGGATATCTGGATGGAGAGTCTGATCAGTACGCTCCACAATTGATAAGCGATAATCATGCCATAGATCCACCAGCTACGGAAGGATATCATCTGACGGAAGACATTATTGATCAATCTATTAAAATGTTTTCTAGTTCCAAGTCAATATACCCAGATAAGCCAGTGTTTATGTATATTTGTTTTGGTGTTGCCCACTCTCCACATCAAGTACCACGAAAGTATATTGACGAGTATAAGGGCAGATATGATGTTGGATGGGATGTTATTCGAAAAGAACGTTTTTTCCGGCAGGTTGAGATGGGAATAGTGCCTAAAAATACAAAAATAACGGATAGAGATTTATTTGTACAAGAGTGGAAATCTCTGGACAATAGAAGACAAATTCTATATTCGCGGTTTCAGGAAGCATATGCAGGTTATGTTACACATTGCGATGAAAATATAGGACGATTTCTCTATTTTATGAAGAACATTGATGAATATGATAACACTATGTTTATTGTACTCAGCGATAATGGGGCTTCAAGGGACGGCGGAACGGAGGGTATTGATGATTTCTATAGAACTATGAATGGAAGTAGTCCCGTATTTGAAGATCTGTATGCAAAATTAGATGATATAGGTGGTCCTGAGATAAAGGCCCTGTATCCAAAAGGCTGGGCTATGGTAGGAAATACTCCTTTTAAAGAATATAAAGGAACTAACTTCGGTGGCGGTGTACGTACGCCGATGTTTGTGAAATGGAGCAAAGAAATAAAAGATCCAGGTAGCGTCAGAAATCAATTAATAGCGGTTGAAGATATATATCCTACTGTAATGGATGTGTTGGGATTTGAATACCCTGAGTACATAAGAGGAGTTTTGCAAATGCCAGTACAAGGCGTAAGCTTCAGAAACTCATTTGAGGATCCTAATGCAGAGTCAACCAGAGAATATAGATTTAGTAGGTGGGTTAATACTTTTGCATTAACCACGATTGAGTGGAAGGCTGTCTCAATTCATACACCTGGAATAGCTTTTGAAGACGATGAATGGCAATTATTTCATCTGACTGAGGATTTTGCAGAGGCGATTGATGTATCTGGAAAATATCCAGAGATACTTCAAAGTATGAAAGAAAAATGGACTCAATTAGCTCCTAAATATGTGACGCTTCCATTAAAACCAATGACACCACAGGCGTTTGATTATATTCCAGATGATTCACCGGCAAAGTCTAAACATTTTAGATTTTTACCTGAGATGGAAAGAGTGGGCAGTTTAGCAGATCCGTTCCTAGAAAATAAGAATCATACTATAGAAGCTGATATAGAAAGACGATCTTCAGAGGATGAGGGCGTAATAATAGCTTCTGGTGGTATTAGTGGCGGATATTCTTTATTTGTAATGAATAATAAACTGTTCTATGTCGATAATTGCTTTTTTGAACAATTTACAATTGAATCGCAGCACGAACTTCCAGTGGGAAAGTGTATGGTTAAGTTTATGTTTGAAAAGGAAAAAATAGTTGATAAGTCATGTCAACAAGAAGCATGGGGGACAGGCAGAATATATATTAATGATAAGGAAGAAGGTCAGCTGCGACTGCGCGTGCCACCGCATGGGTTTGCAATTGAGGGTACGGATGTGGGACGAGATTCCATGACACCGGTATCGTCACTGTATAAAAACAAAAATGGATTTCCGTTTACTGGAATCTTGAAAGAGATAAGAATAGATATTCAGGACTGAGAGATTTTAGTGACAATGTTAATAAAATCATAAATTTCATGCGGCAGTTCGCTTATTCTGGTTAGAAAATAACCAAACATAAAATTTGCCGATGGATCAATTGGTCTAGTGGTGAGAGCGTTTGCTTGACTCATAAAAGATTCTGCAAAGGAATTTGTAAGCCCTATGGCATTATCGTCATTAGCAAGGAGCGTTCGACATGTTTCAATATTAGATGAATTCATGATGATATTGGAAGAGTCTGGATCAACATTAAACAAATCGCGAAGAATTAAATTGTCAGTCAAGAATAGTACAAGCGGATGACGAACAACCTCTTCGATAGGAATAATTTTTCGACTTGATAGCGGTGAACGTTTGGAAAATACAGCCATGAGGGGAGCAGTTTTTAAAATGTTAAATTCAAGATTTGAGCCAAATTTTTGACTTACTTTGTTGAAAATTTGTTCAGGAAGTCCAAAAAATGTAATTGCTGGTTCTCGACTATCCGCGTCATCAAAGACACTTCGAGAGTCGGTTTCCCATATACGAGTTCCAAGGGAAGGAAATTTTTTATGAAGCTGAATGATAGCCTGTGGTAGGATGGTTGAATTTAACATATGGGTAGCATATATGTTGATTCGTGGCTGAGACATGCTATTCTTGAAAAGTTTTATTTGATTAATACCTACATGAATGTCATCGTTTATAGCCAGAATTTTTTGAGCATTGTCATAAAGAAGTTGTCCTGCAGTAGTCAAAGTAAAGTTATTGGACTCTCTTATAAAGAAGTCGATATCAAGTTCTTTTTCAAGTTGTTTGATTGCTTGAGACAGTCCTTGCGGCGAGATAAACAGAAGAGAAGCAGCGGTTGTAATAGAACCGCATTCTACAACTTTTGTAAAATATTCCAGATGCTCAATACGCATAACATACCTCCAGGCAGAAATAAACTAGGGTGAGTGTAGCATTTAATAATTTTATAGGCAAGGAGTTATTTTTGTTAAGTAATCGAAAGTATTGATATATTTTATAATGGGAGGGTGTTTTCAATGATTAGATACATAATCAAGAGAATTTTATGGATTATTCCAGTTATGATTGGGGTAATCACAATAGCATTTGCATTAAATGAATTAACTCCGGGAGATCCGGTTAGCTTTCAACTTGGGGCAGACGCATCGGAAGAAGCTAGGGCAGAGTTGTCAGCTGAACTTGGATTAGATAAACCGGTTTTAGAAAGATATGGAACTTATATCTGGAATTTCTTTACTAAGATGGATTTAGGAGTTTCGTACTCGTCAAGACAGCCGGTAATCAATGAGATATTAAGTAGATTTCCTAAAACATTGTTACTCGCTGTGGGATCTATTATTTTGGCAATATTGATAGGAATACCAATTGGAATTATATCAGCTGTAAAGCAATATTCGTGGATAGATAACATGAGTATGGGGTTGTCAATGTTTTTCGTATCAGTTCCAAACTTTTGGTTAGCACTGATGTTGATGTTAGTCTTCGCTGTTAATCTTCACTGGTTGCCGGCATCAGGTATAACAACTTGGACAGGATGGATATTGCCTATGTTTGTAGTTGCCATTGGTTCAGCGGCAAATATTGCAAGAACTACTCGCTCTGCGATGCTCGAGTCAATTCGTGCTGACTACGTTGACACAGCTAAAGCAAAAGGACTTAGTGAGTGCAAGGTTGTGATGAGACATTGTGTTGGCAATGCCATGATTCCGGTTGTTACTGCGATAGGCAACCAAATAGGTGTTCAACTGGGTGGTGCTGTCGCTATTGAAACAGTATTTGCAATACCAGGTATAGGAACATATCTTGTAGCAGCTATTGGTGCAAGAAATTATTCTGCAGTACAAGGTAGTGTGGTATTTTTGGCATTTGTATTCAGTATTATTAATTTGCTGGTGGATATTTCCTATACATTTATTGATCCGAGAATTAAGGAATCATTTAAAGCTGAAGGCAAGGTTAAGAAAAGTAGGAAAGCGATGAATGGTTATCTTCAGGCTGGAAAGGTAGTGTGATTATGGCTAAAAGAATTACACCTGCCATGGAAAGGTGGCAGAGAGTGAATAAGAAAAAGAAAAAGGAAAATACTTCAGGTACGGATGCATGGCATAGACTCCTGAAAAATAAATTAGCAGTTGTAGGAATGGTAATTATATTGATATTTATCCTGTTCGCAGTATTTGCAGATATTTTGGCTCCATATGATCCTAATTATCAGGATTTAACTGCGATGTATCAGTCACCAAGTTTGCAGCATTGGTTTGGTACAGACAATTTAGGTCGAGATATATTAAGCCGTATTATCTGGGGTGCGAGAGTATCGATCCCAGTTGGACTTCTATGCGTAGCAGTATCATTGACGATTGGTGGGTTAATAGGCGTTCTTGCAGCTTACTGGGGTGGAACAAAAGACAATGTGTTGATGCGTATTATGGATATTTTTCAGTCTATCCCTGGAGTAGTATTAGCTATTGCTATTATAGCTGCTTTTGGTAATGGCGTTGTTAACCTGGTAATTGCAATAGCAGTCAGCATGATGCCAGCCAGCGCTAGGGTATGTAGGGCAGCAATACTTACTGTAAGACGTAATGAATATGTGCTTTCAGCACAAGCAATAGGAGCAAGTCCACTCAGGCAGATATTCAAATATATGTTACCTAATGCATTGGGACCCATTATTGTATCAGCGACATTTATGGTGGCAACAGATATACTGATCGTATCTGCATTATCTTATATTGGAATGGGTATTGTGTCGCCGACTGTTGAATGGGGAGCAATGCTTTCGGCTGCTAAGGATTACATGCGTCAGTATCCATACATGATAATTTTTCCAGGCGTAAGCATTATGCTTACGGTATTTGGAATAAATGTATTTGGTGACGGACTTAGAGATGCACTAGATCCAAGGCTTAAATAAGAGGGTATGATATGGATGGGATTACGAATAGTCAAAAACAGCCATTGTTAATGGTTAATAACTTAATTGTACATTATGAAACGGATTCAGGTATAGTGGAAGCCTTGAATGGTATAAGTTTTTCTCTGCAAAAGGGCGAGACGTTAGGAGTAGTGGGAGAAACAGGTGCGGGAAAGACCACTATTGCTAAAAGCATTATGGGAATATTGCCTGTTCCACCTTCACACATAATAGAAGGGAAAATAGTTTTTGAAGGCAAGAACCTATTGGAAAATAGTAAAAAAGATTGGCAAAGATGTCGTGGAAATAAGATATCAATGATTTTCCAAGATCCGATGACTGCATTAAATCCGATAAAGAGCATAGGATCGCAGATTGCGGAGGTTATTTCACTTCACAAAAAAATTGGCAGGATGGAGGCAAAAGCTAGGGCACAGGAAATGTTGAAGATTGTGGGTATTGATCCGACAAGATACGATGAATTCCCGCACCAATTTTCTGGAGGAATGAAGCAGAGAGTGGTAATTGCTATAGCGCTTGCTTGCGAACCAGAACTTCTTATTGCAGATGAGCCTACTACAGCACTTGATGTAACCATCCAAGCTCAGGTGTTGGAAATGATGAAGAAATTGAAAAGGCAATACGACACATCAATGATTATGATTACACATGATCTGGGTATAGTATTGGAGGTTTGTGATAAATGTGCGGTTGTATATGCTGGAGAAATTGTTGAATATGGAACAATTAAAGATATTTTTACGAATGCAAGACATCCTTATACTATTGGATTGTTTAATTCATTGCCGAGACTTGATATTGATACAGGACGTTTGAAGCCTATACCGGGTCTTATGAGTGATCCTACAAATTTACCTGAATATTGTAGTTTCTATGACAGATGTGAATTGCATTGTGATAAGTGTAAGACTGAAGACCCTGTACTTGTAGAGATTGAACCTGGTCATTGGGTAAAATGTTTTGTTAAAGGGGAGGAATAGGAATGGGAAAAACATTATTAGAAGTTAAAAATTTAAAAAAGTATTTTCCTGTTCCCGCTGGAGTACTTACAGCTGTTGATGACGTGACAATGCAGTTCGATGAAGGAACAACAATGGGTATAGTTGGTGAGTCTGGATGTGGTAAGTCAACATTCGGCCGGACTATCCTTCGGCTAGGGGAACCTACAGCTGGAGAAATTATTTACCAAGGGAATGATATAACCAGAGTTGATAAGAAACAATTGAAGGCTTTAAGAGGCGACCTGCAGATGATATTTCAAGATCCATTTTCGTCTTTGAATCCAAGAATGACAGTTAAACAATCTATTGCTGAGCCGCTAAAAGTTATTGAAAATATAAAAGATAAAAAAGAAATTGAAAAACGTGTCAATGATATGATGGAGGTAGTTGGCATTGCTCAACGATTTGGAAACAGCTATCCGCATGAATTGGATGGTGGTAGAAGACAAAGAATTGGTATTGCCCGGGCGCTGGTAGTTAATCCAAAGTTTATTGTTTGCGATGAGCCAGTTTCTGCATTAGATGTTTCAATTCAGGCTCAGGTAATAAATTTGCTACAAGACCTTCAGAAAGAAAAAAACCTAACATATATGTTTATAACGCATGATTTAAGTGTAGTTAAGCATATTTCAGATAATATTTGTGTTATGTATTTGGGACAGGTGATTGAAAAATGTAATGCTAAAACGCTTTTTGCGGAAAAATTGCATCCGTACACATCGGCGCTTCTTTCAGCGATACCAATTCCTGATTATTACAACCGACAGGAAAAAATATTGCTGAAAGGTGAAATTAAATCTCCAGTTAATCCAAAACCGAATTGTAGATTTTCACCGCGGTGTCCGTATGCGTCAGAACAATGCATTATGGAGATCCCTAAACTTAGAGAAATTAAATCAGGACATTACTGTGCGTGCCATAAGGCTGAACAGTTTTTGAAAAGTGGAATCTGAATTTTATTATAGGTGAATGAAAGATTCCTACAAATTATTGAGGAGGGAAATATTTAATGAAAAAATTAGTGAGAATTTTAGCGGTGTTGTTAGTGACAATCATGATGTTTTCGATGACGGCGTTTTCAGCAGAAGACACAGAGCTTTCCGATGAGACACTCATCGTTGGTACATTTGGGGAGCCAGTGTGCTTGTACACAATTAAAGGTACAAATATGAATACTATCCCAGTATCAAATCTTATTAATGATGGTCTTACGGGATATGACCCTGAAACGGGTGAGATCTATCCGTTGGTTGCTGACAGTTGGGAACAGATTGAGGATTGTGTGTGGCAATTTAAAATTCATCAGGGAATTATAGCCTATGATGGAACTGAATTTACGGCAAATGATGTTCTCTATTCAATTAAAGAAGGACAGCAATATCACATTTCAACGACATGGGCAGACATAGACCTCGAAAAAACGGAGATTATTGACGACTATACTATCAATATTGCAACTAATAACCCGATGTCATACTTTCCTAAGATTATGGCAAATGGAGCCATACTTCCTATGGTTAGCGAATCTTCTGTAGAAGCAGCTGGGGGATCGGATGCTTGTATGCTGTCCCCTAAGATGGGCGTTGGACCCTATAAATTTGTAGAGTGGGTTGATGGTGAATATATAATATTGGAGAGAAATGACGATTATTATGGAGAGCTTCCATACTATAAAACAATACAGATAAGATTTATATCTGACAATGCTACACGTATTATGGAATTGGAATCGGGCATGGTTGATCTTATTTTAAATGTTCCAGCAACACAGTTCGATTATTTGGCATCCAATGATGCGTATACAACTTATGCATTTGAAACAGATCTTTCATATGAACTTATATTTAACACAACAGTAGAACCTTATAATAATACTCAGGTTCGTCAAGCTATAGCTAAGGTTATTGATCAGGATATCATCCTTGCGGCAGCTGGATTGGGTTATGGTGTGGCAATGGATAATACAAATATTGCTCCTTCCAACCCATATTATGTCGAACCATCGGCTGAAGACAAAGCTGTTGACGTAGATGCTGCTAAAGCATTATTGACAGAAGCAGGTTATCCAGAAGGTTTTACAATGAAACTTACTACAATGGCGGCGTATACAGGAATCACCGATATAGTTCAGGCCGAATTAGCACAGATAGGAATTACCGTGGAGCTAGATACAGTTGATATGGCAACATTGGTTCAATCATTACAGACTGGTCAGTTCGATGCTATTATGGGCACTGAAATCCCGGCTGGAGATCTTTCTTATCCACTCCACAAATATGACACAAGATTGGAATTTAAGGATGTTCAGGGAAGTACTGCCTGGGGAACAGAAGAATTGAATGCTCTTATAGATATTGCTTCATATGGCTCGGATGAAGAGAAAATTACAGATGCAATGGCACAGATTCAGGAAATCCTTCGTGATAATGTACCTTTGATTAGCTTCTATTGCTATGATACTTTATATGCTTCTAAAAGTATTATTATTGGGGCTAAGGTGGATATCAGAGGTATGGCGTACCTTAGATTTGTAAGAGCTGCAGAATAAAAAATACTTAAAAAATAGGGAACAGCATGAAAGTGCTTTAGCGAATTATTATATAGTTACCGGTCTCATAAGGCAGCGGCAGAGAAATCAGCCGCTGCCTTGTGTTAATCAAGATTTTGTTTAATTCAACATAAATTTTCGTTGATGGCATATTGAATCAGACATTCCTATAATGAAATTGACTCCATGAAATTCTATTTTATGTTAAAGGGATAAGCACAGCCAATGAACAGAATCATGATTATTGAATATGTCGATACCTCGAGTATGTATGCAAATAGGTAGTCAGGAAGGACAAAATAATGGAAATTATATCAGTTATTGTAGCATTGCTGTCTTCAATTGCGGGAGCTATTTGTGGCATCGGAGGAGGAGTAATTATAAAACCTGTTATGGATGCAGTTACTGAATATTCAGCTGCTACTATCAATTTTATTTCCAGTGCAACTGTATTGTGTATGTCAGGATATTCCATTGCCAGAGGATTTGTTTTAAAAAAATCTGAAGTGCACGTACCCACGGCTTGCAAGTTGGGTGTAGGTGCAGCGATTGGAGGAGTAGTGGGTAAACTTATATTTGAGATTATCAAAGAGAAGGTTGTAGGTAGTAACATTTTAACTGCCATACAAGCGATAGTTCTTCTGCTGATAACAATCGGGACATTGTTATATACATTTAATAAAAAACAAATAACAACAAGAAACGTTACAAATTGGGGGTTAACCATAATAATAGGTTTGGCTTTAGGACTGATATCATCCTTTCTGGGAATAGGAGGCGGACCGATGAATTTGCCAGTTCTGTATTACTTCTTTTCGATGAAAACAAAGGAGGCGGCGCAAAACTCACTGTTTATCATTGTAATATCTCAATTTACTAGTTTATTATTCACGGTGGCTAATGGTGCAGTTCCAGCTAATTTACCGGTAGTTCTATTGATTATCATGTCCTTAGCGGGTGTTGTTGGTGGAATAGTTGGTCGTGTCATTAATAAGCAAATTAACAGCAGAGGAGTCGAGAAGCTTTTCATTTTGCTTCTTTCGGTAATAGTATGTATATGTATTTATAATTTCGCGAGTAATATATGATGAAACACTTGTCCTTATTGATAAAACCAGCATCTTCTTTGTGTAATATGAGATGTAAATATTGCTTTTATGCAAATGTAAGTGATTGTCGTGATGTAAGAGACTATGGAATCATGCAAGAAAAAACCACAAATAAAGTGTTGGATGCAGTATTTACAGATTTGAAAGAAAATGACTTTGTGACATTTGCGTTTCAAGGCGGCGAGCCGACTATGGCGGGACTGAATTATTTTAGACATTTTGTTTTTTACGCCGATGAATGCAAAAAAAAGAAAAAAGTAACCGTTGATTATTCGATTCAGACGAATGGGCTATTTATTGATGACGAGTGGTGTGAGTTCCTGAAAAAAAATAACTTCCTCGTGGGGCTGTCGTTGGACGGAACGCCTGAATATCATGACCAGAACAGACTGGATCAGTTTGGAGTGGGAACATATATAAGAGTTAGCAATACAGTAAAGTTATTCAAGAAATATAAAATCGATTTTAATGTTTTATGTGTGCTGACTAAAGAAAATGCAAAAGAGCCTCAAAAACTATGGGAGTACTTTATGGAGACAAACATTCGATTTTTACAGTTTATTCCGTGTATTCCAGAGCTTGATGAAGTAGATAATGAATATTCATTGACACCTGAATTATTTCATGATTTTTATGTTGCTATTTTTAAATTATGGATTGATCAAATAAAAAAGCATAATTACATTAGCGTAAAGCTGTTCGATGATATGGCTAATATGTTGGTATATAGAAGAATAACAGGGTGTGGATTGATAGGTAATTGTTCATTACAATATATTATAGAGGCTGATGGTAGCGTATATCCGTGTGATTTTTATGTATTGGATGAGTATTGTTTGGGAAATTTAAAAAAAAATTCTCTGTCACAGATACGAGAGGCATATGAGAAATCTGCTTTTCACAGGTTAAGAGGGAAATTATCAACAAAATGTGAAAATTGCAAAGTTTTAAATCTATGCCATGGTGGATGCATACGACTTAGGCAGAGCATGTATATAAGAGATGGCTATTGTGGCTATGGGGAGTTGCTTAGCGAAATTGGCGACTCGTTAATTCAAGCGGCGTATATAATAACGACAATCTGATAATGAACTACACTAAAAAAGGTTGCGTTATTCAACGAGATCTAAAAAACGTTGGTTGCTGTATGATTGCCTAGGTTTATGCAGTAGGCAGTCATTTTTATAATAGATTGGAGGAAAAATTAGCAATGTCAAATTTAAAAATGAACAAGACATTAATTATCCATAGCATCAATGATATTGATAATATTCCAGCTATGGAACGATGGTTTGTACATCATCATTGTCCGGAGGTTATGGCACAGGAGCCATGGCTTACACGATACGTAATGTTTCGTGCTATGCCACCTGCTAAAGGTATGGCTGAGTTGGGATTTATGAATTATCGTGTACATGAAAATTTTGGATTAAGTGTGGATGGACGTAGGAGTCTGAGAGGCTTACTGGGTATGACCCCAGAGCCGTGTGAACACGCTATGACAGTAGCAATTGCTAATGTTCCAGCTGAACCTACGGAGGATTTTTTCGGGCAGTCGTTAAACCATGCAGACAAAGCATTTATCAGATTCGTGTATTTGATGTCATATCCTAAGGGCATTTCAAGAGAAGACGGTGAGGAATGGTTCTTGAATACGTTTGTTCCAGAAGCGTGTAAGCTGCCAGGACTGATGAAATTCTTCTCTCATAAGTCTTATGATAGGCAGTATCCACCTATCCCATTGCCAGAGACAGGAAATGGTCCAGAGTTTGTAGAAATGGAAGATAACAATATTTTCTTCCATCGCTGGGATCGTGTATGTGAGATGTGGTTTGAAAATAATTCAGCATGGACTAATGCGTTTGTAGATAATCCGCCTATATGGACAATTCCGACATGGGCAAGCAGACAGACTTTTCCATTCGTGGAACCTATGAAGGATTTTGTCTGTACTAGCCTTCTTGAACGTCCAGATCAGAATATGCTTAAGCACTATGATGGATGTATATTCTAACAAGTGATGGAATATACTGTAGAAGAATAAGGAATAAAGATTCATAGCCGTAACGCAACTGAATAATGGGCAGTGCGAACAATAAAAGAACAGAGGTATTGAAATGTGAAATTTCAGCCTCTGTTTTTTGAGGGAGGAAAAATGAGACAGTAAAAAATCTCCGAGCCATCGAGATTGATTGGAGAGGAGGTCACATCAGCAGCCGAGAGACTGCCCTTTTGCTGTGTTAAATTGGTTTTAAATATCTTTCACGAAAAAAAGTTGCATAAAAAATATTTGACGATAT
>CAVAJR010000011.1:0-34279 GCA_963589005.1 Bacteroidaceae bacterium
TCGAAAACGCCTTCGCTGATTGTTTTCTCGCAGGGGTCTGCGCCGTCCCGGCACATAATAGAAACTTTATTTACTGCGTGCCGGGACATCGCAGTCTACTGCCACATCTTCTTAAGATAGTTGCCTATCTGTGTCATGGCAAATATTGCTGTTATGAGAAATAATCCCGGTATAACAAGTATCCACCATGCGCCTGTAAGGATGATGCTGTCTGTAAGTGAAAGCATGCTGCCCCAGCTGATAACATCGACAGGCAGCCCGATCCCGATGAAGCTTAAGGTTGACTCGGCTATGATCGCACTTCTTACATTCATTATTATCATAAATGCTATTGTGGGAAGAAGTCCCGGCAGCATATGATGAAACAGAATATGCATGAAATTGCCTCCCAGTGTCTCAGAAGCTAAAATATAATCATTTTTACGCATTTGCCTGACTTCGGTTCTTACTGCCTGGGCAATTGAGGGCCAGCTTGTAATCCCGATAACGATTGATATGCTGATTATATTTGCACTACCCAATATTGCCTGAATCGAAAGTATCAAAAGCAGACTGGGTATGCTTAAAACTATCTCAGCAAATCTAAGAAGTATATGATCAAGCCATTTGGCTGACAAGGCACATACAGTTCCGTAAATTATTGCTATGGCAGCTGATATCACAGATGAAAGAATGCCGATGGCAAGGGATATCCGTCCGCCGTACCAGATCATGGAAAATATATCCCGTCCCAGTGAGTCTGTTCCAAAGGGAAATTCTGCACACGGAGCCTTAAGGCAATTGGTCAGATCCATATAAGAAGGATCCTTTGTCATGATAAGCTCGGCAAATGCGCATCCGATCACAATAATTGCCAATAAAGCACATGAAATATAAGGCTTGTGGGATGCAGTCTTCTTACTGTTCATTTACCACCTCGCTGAGCTTTATTCTCGGATCAATTCTCTCATTTATCATCTGACAGAGCATATTGCAAAAGATGACAATAATCCCTGACACCAGGCATAAAACCATCAGCATATTATAATCATGGTATCTGGCAGCTTCATAGCACAGTAAGCCTATGCCTGGGTAGGAAAAAACTGTCTCAATGATATATGTTCCGCCTAAAATATGTGGCACTGAAACAGCGATAATGCTGAGAAAAACAGGCAGTATGGACGGGAGGCAATGTCTGAAAATTATATGGCTCTTACAAAAGCCCTTGGTCTGTTCGAAGGCTACATATTCCTTTTGAAATTCCTCGATCAGCCGTGTTCTTATAATATATGCATAATACCAGAGATGATCTAATATAACGACAATTAAAGGAAGAATAAGATGCCTGATCCTGTCTGCAGCATTGTCTTCTAAACCGGGTGAATACGCGCCTGAGCTGGGCAGCCATTTTAAGGCAACTGCAAATATAAGAATGAGTATCATGGACATCCAAAATTGTGGAATGCAGCTTATAACTGCCCCGACCTTGCATAAGATCTTATCTATAAATCTGTCTTCGTTCCATGCACAGAATATTCCGAGAGCTACGCTAAGCAAAACTGTTAAAATAAAGCCGGCTCCCCCGAGGAGGGCTGTATTGGCTGCTCTTTCTGATATAACTGTAAGGACATCTTGTTTATATTTGAGTGATATGCCGAAGTTTCCCTGCAGGGAATTTTTAAACCATCTGGCATATTGAATACACAGATTATCGTTAAGGCCTAATTGCTCCCTTGCCTCATTTTTTTGTTCCTCTGACATTTTCTCGAACCGCTCGCCGTAAAAGCTCTGAAGCGGATCCCCCGGTGCTAATCTGGAAAGGCAGAAAACCAATATGGACAACACAAATATGCTGGCAATAAAAATTGCCAGCTTCTTGACAACATATGTGATTTGTTTTCTGACATTTATTCTATTGTCCATTCGCAGATATTCCAGAATATTCCTACTCCATGATGACCCAGTATCGTGTCACTTGTTATGCCGGATATGGATTTCTTAGATACATATATTGCATCTACATAACAAAAAAATGTATATGCCGGAGTGTTTGACAGCTCTTCCTGAAATAATTTATAAAACTCTGATCGTATATTTTTATCATTTGTTTTTCTGGCTTCGGTCAGATAATAATCAATTAACTCATTAGAATAGCCGCTGTAATTGGCTCCCTTGTCTGTTCCGAACACCTTATATGTGTGGTCATCGGCATCAAATGGACTGCCCCATCCTATTATGCAGCATTGCTGATTATCCCAATCGATCCCATCTGCAGGAATATTGGCCTTAACGTCAAATCCGGCTTCTTTGAGCTGCTGAGCTGCAATCTGAGCCATATCAATCCTTACCTGATCTCCGGAGGAGGCATTAATTGTAAAGGAGATCCTGCTGCCGTTTCTGCACCAAAATCCCTGCTCATCCCTGACGCAGCCTGCCTGCTCCATCAACTCTGCAGATTTTTCCAGATCAAAATCATAATGCTCACACCCCTCATAATTAAATTCATTTCGCTGCAGCGGACTGTAGGCAGTCTCGCCCTTTCCCAGAAGTACCGCATCAACAATTGCCTGTCTGTCTATTGCATAATTTATAGCAGGGATAATATCAGCATTCTCCTGCCAGTAGGAGTTATTAAAATTGTACAGTATGCCTCTGTAATCAGAGGTCTTCATATCATAGACATTATATTCTGATGAATCTTCAAAAAGCTGCGCATTGCGCGGGGTAACCTGACTCAGATCAAGATCTCCGGATAACAGCTGCAGTGCTTTTGCAGAATCATCAGTTACAATCTTGAATATGATCTTATCTATATTGGCTGCGCCTTTAAAATAATTCTCGTTCTTCTCAAGGGTAATAGACTGCCCTGCCACCCAGTCAGTCAGCTTATATGGGCCTGTTCCCACAGGACTGCGGAAGAAATCCGAGGTCTGCATGTCCTCTCCATCAAGCAAATGCTCAGGAAGGATCGGCATATCCATATAATCCAGAAATGCTGCATTTGTTTCCTGCAAGACAAATGCAATTGTATGATCGTCAATTATATTTATCTCAACAACATCCTCAAAATCCGGTGCATTTTCAGATGCATTATCAGGATTCATAATGGCTTCGATAGTAAACTTCACATCACTGGCTGTGAAGGCCTCTCCGTCATGCCATGTTACGTCCTCTTCTAGATAAAATGTATATGTATGCGTTGCTTCATCATAATCCCAGCTTTTGGCAAGTGAAGGTATAACCTTGTTATCTCCGTCATGGGCAGTAAGTCCGTTGAAGATCAATATATTTATCTCTCCGTGCTCATCTAACGCCGGATTGATCCTTGTATAATCATTAGATCCATATACAAGAATAGATGCTTCACTGTCATCTGCTGCCGGTGTGTGCATACCAAAGATCATGCTTATCATTAATAATAAGCATAATAATACTGATATTTTAAATCGGTGATTTATATTTTTTGTTCTTTTTTGCATTTAATTAATCTGATCGCTCGTCTTATGTTCTGCCAATTGTTCTTAATGCCGGGATGTTTCTGGCATCAATTTATCTTCTATATCAGCAATGCTGCATCTGTTTTTTACAGCTGCATTTGCCACATCATCATGCTCTAACTTAAAGCGCTTAACGCCATATCCGCTTACAGTTTTCCTTCTTATAATTCCGTATTCAGTATCAAGTATCTCCATGTCTCTATGAAGGACATACCTGTGCATTTTCTGTTCTCTGATCCCGATAGTTGTGGTATATTTGAAGATGGCTCTGACCATAGTTTCTCGCTGCTCTTCACGACAGATAACGCTTATCAGAAGTCCTGGGCGGGATTTCTTCATTCCGATGGGTACTGTATATACGTCCAATGCGCCCTCGTCAAATAGTCTTTGCACAGCAAATCCTACTTTTTCTCCGGTCATATCATCTACATTGCATGATAATTCAATGATGTCATCTTGCTTATCTTCTGATTCGCCGATAATTGCCCTGATACAATTAGCTGCCGGAAAATCCTTCCGACCCATTCCATATCCTATTGAAGCAATACGCATTACCGGCATATTGCCAAACTCCGATACAAAATGCTTAAGAAGAGCTGCTCCTGTAGGAGTACACAGCTCTCCCTCTATCCTTCCGCCATAAACAGGCACATCCTTTAATATATATGCAGTTGCCGGTGCCGGCACAGGAAGAATTCCGTGAGCACAATGAACATGGCCTGAGCCTACATGCACCGGTGAGGCGCATACCTTGTCAGGCGACAATTCCTTCATAAGCATACATACGGCAGTTATATCTGCTATGGCATCCATAGTGCCTACTTCATGAAAATGTATCTCTGATACTGGCTGTCCGTGAGCATGACTTTCAGCCTCTGCTATCAGATTATATACTTCAATAACGTCCCTTTTTACATCATCAGGCATATCAATATGGTCATATATAATATGCTCAATGTCATGCATACTGCTGTGATGATGTTCATGGTGGTGTATATCCTGAGCATGATTATCCTCATGCTCATGTATTCGATCACAGCCACTGCTTCCATCATTGATACAATGATCGTGTTCATGATCATGGCCGTGATGATGCTCATGTTCATGATTTAAGTCGTTGTCAAAATATTCATCATGTTCATGATGATGCTCGTGAACATTTTCATGACTATGGTGATGATCGGCACAGTTTTCCTCCTCACCATTTACCAGGACTTTAACATGAGTTCCCATGATCCCGCATTTTGTGACAGTCTCAATTTCATATTTAACTCCGGGAATTCCGAGAGAATTCAATTTGTCCAGAAAAACCTCTTTATCCGGTACTAATTCAAGTAATGTAGCACTGAGCATATCTCCTGCAGCACCCATGCCCAGATCCAAATATAATACTTTCATTTCTGCGAATTGTTCCTTTCCTGAAAACGCTGTTCTGTAAGAAAGCCTCCCGTCGATTATTCCTCGTTTTCTGTCCTGCCCTTCATGTGATTTATCCGACTGGCCAAAAATCCTGCGCCAAATCCGTTATCAATATTTACTACCGATACTCCGCTGGCGCATGAATTAAGCATTGACAGCAGAGCTGAAACTCCGCCAAAGGAAGTTCCATACCCAACGCTTGTAGGAACAGCGATTACGGGACAGTCGGCCAGACCTCCTATTACGCTGGCCAATGCGCCCTCCATTCCGGCAATGGCAATGATTACATTGGCACTCATGATCTCGTCCAAGTGAGATAATAATCTGTGCAGTCCTGCTACGCCCACATCGTAAAGCCTTATTACTTCATTTCCAAATGCCTCTGCCGTAAGTGCTGCTTCTTCCGCTACAGGAATATCACTGGTCCCTCCGGTAGCAACAACGATAGTTCCGTTGCCGTTCCTGGCAGGAAAATCTCCGATCAGACCGATATGAGCCTCGGCAAAATATCTGATCTCATGCTGCATGGATATGGCCGCGGCAGCTTCTTTATCCAATCTTGTGATAAGAATTGTCTTTTGATCATTTTGAAGCATTACATTGCAGATACTTATTATCTGTTCGGCAGTTTTGCCTGCACCATAAATAACCTCTGCCTCGCCCTGCCTTACCTTCCTGTGCAAGTCAACTTTAGCAAAGTCAATATCCTCATACGGAGCCTTCTTTATTTCAAGCAATGCATCATCAATGCCGATATCTCCATTTTTGAATTTAATTAAGACATCCCTTATATCATTCATCTGATCTTGCCTCCAGATCAAGGGTTATTGAATCGTAAAGCGACCCCAGCATATTACAGATTTCGACTCTGTTATCTATGGCAAATTGCATCTGATCCTTCGTTACCTGAATCTTGGCAGTGCTGCCTATTTTTCTGATACGGAAGTTCTTAAATCCCATTTGCATTAGCCGCTCCTCTGCCTCTTGCGTTATATGAAGTGCCTCGGAAGTAATTATAGTTCCTGTGGGTATCCTTGTTGCAAGACATGCATAGGAGGGCTTATTCCAGGTAAAAAGTCCTGCCTCCCGGGACAGCTTCCTTATTTCTGATTTGGTCAGGCCGCATATTCTAAGAGGAGATAAAACCTTCATCTCCTCTAATGCCTTCATTCCGGGTCTGTCATTTATATCATCTGATGCATTTGTTCCGTCAATTATTGTGGTATATCCGTCATCGTATGCTGCCTGCAATATTTTGGAAAATATTCGGGTTTTGCAATAATAGCAGCGCTTATTGTCATTACGTCTTACATTTCTGTCTGACAATGCAGATATTGATAATATCTTAAGCCCTGCATCAAGCTCATTTGCCAGTCTTATGGCATCATTGTATTCAAATTCCGGCTGAAATTCAGCCTTGGCATAATAAGCCATAACATCACAGCCATATGTCCGGGCTGCATATAAGAGAAATGATGAATCCACACCGCCGGAAAATGCAAGTGCCACTTTATTATGTTCTGTAAAAAATTCCTGTAAATTCATGAGCAATAACTAGGAGCAGATTCTAAATCTGATCTGCTTTATTCTCAAACATTCCTGTGATCTTGTCTACAATATCCGGGATCATGTTTATTAATTTATTGACAGCATCTGTATCCTTTATATTAATGACCCGGGAGGTTCCGTTTTGGATTATAAGAAGCGCACTCGGAGTTATCTTGGCTCCTACTCCCCCTGCACCATTATCATTTTTTTCTTTGCTGAAGGCTCCTGCAGCAATCCCGAATGACACATCAGCCATAGGAAATACAGTAATGCCATTTGCAGATACAGGCTCGCCCATGACTGTCTTGGTTGAAATATGCTGATCAATACTGCTCATTAATGTTTCAATTGTCTGATCTAATTTTTCCGCCATTTTATTTACTCCTTAACTTCTTCACAAAAGCCATAAATTCATTATCGAAGAATGATCTGATCGCAATGATCATAATGTATCCCAGGTATAACCTTCCCTGTGCTGTAATATTGCAATCAAAAACCTGTTCATTCATATCCGGTTCCAACATAACATCTGCATCAATTATATTGATCATATTAGCTGCAGCTGCATAAACTAACGCCGTCTTATCAGGACTTTCCAGCCCCAGCAATATCTCTCCGCTTAATTTTCTCGGTCTTATATGAGATAAAAGGTTTAAAAATTCTATTCGTACACGTTTTAATGCGGGCTTAAAGCTGTCATCTCTTATGAGCCGGATCATATCCTTTATTTTCTTTGTTATACCTTTTATTTTTCTCTTTCGAGCGGAAGCCTTTTTCTCGTTTTTTCTTTTTAAATTATCTTCTGATTTTTCATTCCTTGATGCGGATCTTACTGCAGATGCTGCTTTCTTCTTATCTTTTGTTATCGTCTTTTTCGATCCAGTCTTGTCAGGATCCTTATTTGAATCAAGGATCTTGAAGCCTGCCAGCCTGATGTAATATTTAAATGCATTTTCAATATACATGCATCTGACTGTAACAAATCCCAACAGCCATCTTACAGAGCCGTTTACTTTTAAAATGCTGCCGCTTTTAGTAAGGATGATCTTGTATCTGAATGGGCACAGCGCCAACAACAAAACAACTAGTATGGCAAATCCCACAATGCATCCGATTATAATAGCTATGATCTTGAATATCTCTAATATAATCATTTCTGCACCTTAAAATATTGCTTCAGATCATACCCAGAGGTTTTCGCATATACATCCTCTGCTATATGCATGCACAGTTCATATGCATCCTCTTTGGATGAGGCAATTCCTATAACCAGTTTATCCTTAGATATCGGACTGAATGTCATATAAGAGGGGATAATATCCAGCAAGCCATGCTCAGATGAAGACAGGCAAATAACATAAATACCCGGGCATAACTTGCCTGCCCGAAGTTTTCTCATTATTCGGGCACGATATTTGTCAGTATATTCATCTAAATACAGTTCACGGTTAAATATCACGGCAATTCCTATCTGAGCAGGCGAAACCTCTTCAGCATTCTGGCAAGTCTCGTGCCTCCCGGTATAGATCTTAACTTCTCTTCATCAATTACTTTAAATACGAGCAGCAGTATAAAATAAATGATAACTGCTAAAATTATGGTTATGATCACAGTCCATGAATGCTTGAATATTCCATATATTATTTTCTGAATGATCAATGCAGCTATACCCATTATAAGGGATGCTATGATAGGTTTTACGAAGGTATTCATTACCTCCTGCCTGTATCTTAAATATCTCCTGAGAGATTTTGCATTCAATATGCACATAATAAGTGCAAAAAGCATATCTGCAATGATCCATGCAAATACATTAAGGTCAGTTATCCATAGCAGCAATGTCAATACAATGGCATTTATGCCTAAGGAAACAGCCGAATGAATGACCGGGATCCGCATCCTGTCAATTCCCTGAAGAATTGAATTAGTGATCGTAGACATGCAATAAAATACAACTGTCAGACAGCCTACACTGAGCATAAGTGCTATCTTAGCAGGGTCATCACTGGTAGGAAACAGCAGATTAATTATCGGTCCTGACAAAAATCCTATGCCTGCAGCACAGGGAAAAGCAACCAATGTAGTAATTGATATTGCTGAATCAACCTTCTTTAAGACTGCCCTTCTGTTTCTCTTAGCCTTTGAAGTTACAATAGACGGGATCAGAGAAGACGCCAGCGCACTAGATAACGCAATCGGGATATTGACAATGAGCCAGTATTTGCCCGAATACATACCCACGAGCGCATCCCTGATATCAGTGTCCATCCCTTTAAGCGACATCATATTTGTAAATATAAATTTATCTATAACACTGCTCATGTTATAAATGGCAGTATTCAGTATTACAGGTACGATAGTAAGCACCAGGACCTTGATAATAAATCCTGTCGGCTCCTCAGGCACATCGTCGCGCATCAACTTTTTCCTGTTAAGCCGGTTGTACTTTCTGACCCATATGATAAGCACGATCATAGCCAGAAACGCACCGGCAACTGTACCTAAGGTTCCTCCTGCTGCACCGAAAGCCTCCGGTGCATTGGAATAATCATAATCACCGGCTGCAATATTGGAGCCATAATTAAATAATGCACCGGCTGCGATCACACTTACAATGGCATTAAGTATCTGCTCAACGATATTGGAAACTGCAGTCGGAACCATGTTGCCAAGTCCCTGAAAATATCCTCTCAATACTCCCAGTACGGAAAGGATGATAAGTGCAAAAGCAAGCACCTTCAGCGCCTTGGCACTCTGGGGCACATCCATGATCGTAGCTGCAAAAAAATCAGCGCAGAAAAATGTTATGCAAAAGGCGCAAAAACCGACAATTATTGCAAAAACCAGGGAACTGAAAAATATTTTTCTCGTTCTTCTGTAATATCCGCGAGCCATTCTGGCTGAAACCATCTTAGATACTGCCAGCGGCAAGCTGTATGACGACAGCAGCAGAAGTATCTGATAAATATCAAATGCAACGCTGTAATAGCCAATACCCTTATCACCTATAATATTGGTCAGCGGAATACGGTAAATAATACCGATCAACCTAACAATAATTGATGAGGCTCCTAATATGGCCCCCTGCACCATGAAATTTCTGTTTTTTATCTTTTGTCTCATTCTGTAAACTCAAATATATATCAGTCAATCACACAACATTCACATGGAAAAATCCCATGTTCGCAGATCTTTTCTTATCTTGAAATGCCAAGGATGTTCATAATTCTCTCTTGCTCTGCTTCCATGACAATAGCATCCGCCGCATCAATATGATCATATCCTGTAATATGAAGCATGCTGTGTACTATAAGAAATGCCAGTTCTCTCTTCTGACTGTGTCCGTATTCTTCTGCCTGAGATTTTATCTTATCTGCACATACCACAATATCACCCAGAATATCCTCTTCATTCCATTCATTCTTCTCTTCGTCGAATATTCCCGGTGTATCATATTCAAAATATGGAAATGACAATATATCTGTTACTTTATCAATATTTCTTGTTTCATTATTAATGGTTTTTATTTCTTCAGGTGAAACTATCAATACGTTAACATCCAGCTCTGCCGGTATGTTTTTTTCTTCCATAACAGTCCTGATCGCCTTCTCAATTATCACCTTGTAATGAAAATTGAACTTGGCCTTTACCTGATTTTCTATATATACTGCCATTTTTATCTCCGTATGTTAATTAGATCTGCTGTTTGCTGTGTGATTCTCTGCTGTTTTTAACCTTAAGCTGCTGCTTGTTTTCATAATCTTCATATGCCTGAACGATCTTCTGAACAACAGGATGACGCACAACGTCCTGACTTGTAAGATTTATGATCTTAATGTCTTCTTCTATGCCGCTTAATACTTTTATGGCTACGTCAAGTCCTGACACCTGACCATATGGCAGGTCCTTTTGTGTCCTGTCGCCTGTGACAACGACCTTAGAACCAAATCCGATACGAGTCAGAAACATCTTCATCTGTGCCGGAGTAGTATTCTGCGCTTCATCAAGAATGATAAATGCATTATCCAATGTACGTCCTCTCATATAAGCAAGAGGTGCCACCTCAATAAGACCTTTTTCACAATTGGACATGTACGACTCTGCACCCATGATCTGATATATCGCATCGTACAAAGGCCTTAGATACGGATCGATCTTCTGCTGCAGATCTCCGGGAAGAAATCCCAGATTTTCTCCTGCCTCAATGGCCGGTCTTGTAAGGATTATCCTGTTAACATCACCTTGTTTAAAGGCATTTATTGCCATAGCCATGGCGAGGTATGTTTTTCCTGTGCCTGCAGGACCCAAGCCAAATACGATCATGTTATCGCGTATTGCATCAACATAGCTTTTCTGATTGAAGGTTTTAGGCTTAATGGGACGTCCGTTGATCGTACGGCAAATGATCTCATTATCCAGCTCGCCTACCGTATGAGAGCTGTTTTCCTTAGCCAGGGCAATTGCATAATCCACATTCTGGGAAGTTATTGCTGTTCCCTTATCAGCAATTGACGCAAGATCACATATTATCTTCTTAGCTTTAGCATTTTGTGAAGAAGTGCCTATAATCCTAACCTCTCCGTCCCTGGCCAATATCTTAACATGCAGATTTTTTTCTATCTTTTTGATATTCTCATCAAGGCTTCCGAAAACCTCTTTTAATGTACGGGCAGATATGCCTGCGATAGATTCTATATCACTCAAATTTTTAACCTCTTTATGATGGTATTCATAAGCCGTATAGATCTCAGTAAATCAACGGCTGTTCTTAATGTATGGCTTATATGCCTGCTGCCAATAATATTGCTATGCATTAAAGCCATATACGACAAGTCATTGTAACACAGAGTTTTCAATTAAACCAGTATAACAATGCAGAAGCTGAATCGGCACAGCTGTTACAAATCTGTACAACAAAAAAGGCAACCACATGCATGATCGCCTTCCAGTAACAAATTATATGTTAGTTGTATTTGCGCTTACGAGCAGCTTCAGACTTCTTCTTGCGTCTTACGCTTGGCTTCTCGTAATGCTCACGTTTACGAATCTCCTGCTGAATGCCGGCCTTAGCACAGTTTCTCTTGAAACGTCTAAGAGCGCTGTCGATAGATTCGCCATCTTTAACGATAACATTTGACATAAGCTAAAAACAAACCTCCCTCCAATAATGGATTTCATCCGCTTACGCGCTTTATGATTATAGCACATTTACTAAACTCGTCAACAAAAAGTTTGAGCATTTAGCCTTATTTTGATTGCATTTTAATCTTTATTAAGCCAATGATAACGACCGGCTCACAGAAGGTCTGCTATTTCGTAAATCATGCGTTCTGATTTGTCCCAGCCCAGGCAGGCATCTGTTATAGACTTGCCATAAATTCCTTCTCCGATCTTCTGATTGCCATCCTCTATATAGCTTTCAACCATGAAGCCCTTGACGATCTTCCTTATGTCATTATTATATTTGCAATTATGCAGAACTTCCTTGATAATACGAGGCTGCTCCAACGGATTCTTGCCTGAGTTCGCATGATTCGAATCTATGATCACTGAAGGATTCAATAATGTTTTGTCCTTTTCATACAGATTAAACAGATCAATAAGATCCTCATAATGATAATTAGGCTTGGTCACATTTCCTGCGGTATATCCTCTTAGGATCGCATGTGCATATGGATTGCCTGTAGATTGTGCCTCCCATCCTCTGTAGATAAATGTATGGGAATTCTGAGCTGCATGAATTGCATTCATCATGATCGAAAGGTCGCCGCCTGTCGGATTCTTCATTCCTACCGGAGCTTCAGTTCCGCTGGCTGTAAGGCGGTGCTGCTGGTCTTCAACTGAACGGGCACCGATTGCAATATATCCTAAAATGTCGTCTATATACTTATAGTTTTCCGGATAGAGCAGCTCATCAGCACATGAAAAGCCGGTTTCTTTAACGACTCTCATATGAAGCTCTCTTACAGTTATGATTCCCTTAAATACATCCGGTGCTTCATCAGGATTCGGCTGGTGCATTATGCCCTTATATCCGTCACCTGTCGTGCGGGGCTTGCCTGTATATACCCTGGGTACAATAAGGATCTTATCCTTAACCTTCTCCTGAACCGGGATAAGTCTTGAAATATAGTCAAGCACGCTGTCTTCTCTGTCAGCCGAACAAGGACCGATGATAAGAATAATTCTGTCATCCCTGCCGCTTAATATGGCTTTCATCTGTGCATCTCTTTCTGCAATGACCTGAGCCAGCTTGCCATCCAAAGGATACATTTCCTTTACTTCCATAGGAATAGCAAGTTTTCTGAAAAATGTCATATTCATAATACAAATTCTCTTTCGTTTAAATTTAAATTTTTCCAATTACGGTAACTATTTCAGAACCCATTTGCAAAATCGCCTCTGCGAGGCTTTACTTTTGCTCATGTAGTTACCTCGCAATATGAAACTTCTTATCTGACTGAATGCAAGCATCCGCAGAACACAGTTTTGCACGGCAAATAGCATTTATTGCAACGACTGTCTGTAATTTCTACCAGGCATTTTTGATATGATTAATATCGCCATTATCTATAAGCACTGCATCAAATCTGCAATAAGCATTGGGAGAAATATGCTTTTCATTCAAATACCATTCGGCAACCCTGCGTATCTTCTTCTGCTTCGTATATGAGATAGCATATTCGGCTCCTCCGCATGAGGTATCCTTACGATATTTTACTTCTACAAATACAAGCTCCTCGTTATCTCTTGCGATTATGTCGATCTCGCCAATCCGAACCCTGTAATTGGTTTCAAGTATCTGCATGCCTTCACTTTTAAGTCTCTCGCATGCAAGCTGCTCATATTCTGTACCTAATTTTCTGCTGTTCATAAAATCAAGACTTAAGTTTACCTGTTTCGGATAAATTACAGGTGTATAAATGATCTTCTGTGTATATCCAGCATACCATGTTCCTTGATCGCCGCAATATGGGCTGCGGTCCCGTATCCCTTATGGGAAGCAAATCCATACTCAGGATAGCGGCTGTCGTATTCATACATTATATGATCTCTTGTGACTTTTGCAATAATACTTCCTGCAGCAATGCTTATGCTCTTCGCATCTCCCTTTATAATTCCCGTCTGAGGAATATTTATATCAGGAATATGAACAGCATCAGCAAGTATATGATCAGGAACTATAGCAGCTGTATTCTCGTGTTCCCCGGATATTTCACGCTTTATCAGCCTCTTGACCAGTGCATGTGTGTCTGCATCATCACTTACAATATCAGATACGTTCTGAAGATTAGATATTGCCATTCTCATGGCTGCATATGTTGCCTGCAAAATGTTGATCCTATCTATAAGCTGCGCACCTGAATAACCTATGCCAATTGCAATTGCTTTAGACAGAAGCTCTCTGTAGAGCATCTCCCGCTTCTTCTCGGATATTTTTTTTGAGTCATTAAGGTAGAGGATCTCTTTATCAGGATCATTGATGTCTAATATAACGGCACCTGCCACCACAGGTCCTGCGAAAGGGCCTCGTCCGGCTTCATCTATTCCGCATATAAGCGCTGCATTTTCTATGCTGCGCTCATATGTTTTCATTTCCTCTATTCTGGCTTTTTCTAAGATTAATTTGGCTTCTCTTTTGGCTTGTGCTTCTTCTTTTTTGGTCATAATTCTGCAATCCTAGCTACTGCTCTACCTGCTCGTCCTCAACATCCGCCAGATTTACAGAGATAAGAGACGATACGCCCCTTTCCTGCATTGTAATGCCATACAGTCTGTCGGCAGCTTCCATGGTTCCCTTTCTGTGGGTAATAACAATAAATTGCGTATCCTTGGTCAGCTTATGCAGATATCCGGCATACCTTTCGATATTGGAATCATCAAGAGCTGCCTCAATCTCATCAAGAATACAAAACGGCGACGGTTTGAGATTTTGTATTGCAAAAAGCAGCGCAATTGCTGTTAACGCCTTCTCACCGCCTGACAGCTGCATCATATTCTGCAGCTTCTTGCCCGGCGGCTGAGCAATTACCGTAATGCCTGCTTCAAGCACATCCATGTCCTCTTCAAGTTCAATACTTCCCTGTCCTCCGCCGAACATTTCCTTAAATACTCTGGCAAATTCTGTCTTGATCTTCTTAAATTCTGTATTAAATTGATTGCGCATTTCCTTATCAAGATCTCTTATGATCTTAGTAAGGTCAGCCTCTGCTTTCTGCAGATCCTCGTATTGCTTGGATAAGAACTCGTACCGCTCACTTACTTCCTTGTACTCTTCAATGGCACCTACATTGATGCTGCCGAGTCCGCGGATATTGGTCTTTAATTCCGCTATCTTCTCTCTCATCTGCTTCGCATCAGACAATTCCTCATCTCTTAGAGATAACGCATTATTATATGTCAGCTGATACTCTTCCCATATATAATTTGATTTATTTTCGAATCTTTCCTCGAGTTTTTCTCTCATGGAACTAAGTCTGTATAACTCTTTGTCCAGATTGGCTGTCATCTGTGAATATTCTTCACGCTTTTGTATAAACTCCTTATGTGCAGATGACATCTTCTCTTTTTGCTCTTCGAGCTCAGACAGTTCACTGTTTTGTGACATGACTTCTTCGTCTGCACTGATGATTGTCTGCCTGATTTCTTCTATCTGCCTTGTTTTGTCGGCAATATCATCAGAAGAGTCCCTATTGCTGCCTTCAAGAGTATTTATTTCTCTTGTTGTTTTATTGACAGAATTTTCAATCCTTTGGATCGACTCCGATAAATGACTGTTTTGTTCAGTGAGCTTGGATAGCTGAACCTTCATGGTCTGGGCCAGCAGCAGGGCCTCTGCCTCTGCTTTTTTTCCTTCCTCAAGCTCTGCTTCAGCCTGAGCAATAGTTTCCTTTACCTGTTCATTTTCTGTATCATTATCCTTAAGCTTTTGTTCAAGAGTAAGATTTTCTGTATTTATGCTGTCAGTCTGCTCAAGAATTGACTCATTTTCCTTATTTACGTCCTTAAATTGGTCTTCAATTTCTTCATTTCTTACCTGTGCAGTCTTAAGATTAACTGCGATGGTATTAAGGTACAGGCGATGTTCCTGAAGTTCCTTTTGAAGGGCATCTATTTCTTCTGACAGATCATTTTTTCTTTCTTTGGCTTTGTCTGATCTTTCTTTCAGTTCTTTTTGTTTTTCTTCTAAGGTTTTTATTGATGATTTCAGTTCATCCATTTCACGCCTTCTTCCCAGAAGGTTGAATTTGTTTCTGAAAGCACCACCCGTAAGACTTCCGCCCTTATTCAGGAGCTCTCCCTCCAGCGTAACCATAATGTTGGAATAATTATATTTGCGTGCTATTACAAGTGCATGGTCAATCGTATCCACTACAACTATCTTACCCAGCAGATAGCTTGCAACTCCCTTATATTTATCATCAACATTAACCAGCTCGCAGGCAAGACCGATCACGCCCTCTTCATTTAATACATCTGTATTTTTAAATTCACCGCGTCCGGTAATTGCCTTAAGAGGAAGGAAGGTCGCCCTTCCTAATTTGTTCTGCTTCAGATATTCTATTACCTTTTTAGCGGTGGCTTCATTATCTGTTACAACATTTTGGATA
The DNA here is from genome assembly GCA_963589005.1 of Bacteroidaceae bacterium. GTDB lineage: Bacteria > Bacillota > Clostridia > Lachnospirales > Lachnospiraceae > RGIG5612. The sequence goes on from CAVAJR010000011.1 coordinate 16,055, forward strand.
TTTCCGCCCAGAGCTGTTTCGATCGCAGTTTCGTACTTCTTCTCGGTACGGATGATATCGGCAACCACACCATGAATTCCGGGATTCTTATCCTTTAATTTCATGATCTCCCGAACAGTATTGCCATATCCTTCATATCTTTCTGTTATATTTCTGAGGCTTTCCAGAGAGGCTCTGTCCTTAACTATTTTCTCTTTTATACGAGACAGTTCAGCCTCATTAAGACTTATCTCGTTTTCAGCCTGTTTCAGAGCCTGTGTTTTATTATTTATTTTTTCTTCAGCCTTCGCTGCCTCTGCCTTAGCTGTATCAAGCTTATCCAGAAGATCATTTATTTCTCTTTCTCTGCCTGCTTTAGCTGATGTATACTTCTCCAGATTAGACTGAAGCTCTTCTCGACGTTTCTTTATCTGCTCTAACGTAGCATCAAGCCTTTCCATCCGGCCTGATATTTGAGCCCTTTCATTTACAAGATTAATTATCTTCTCTTTTGAATCTTCAATTGTCTTCCTTAATTCGTCATTTTTGCTCTGAATATCCAAAACAGTGCTGTCTTTAATGGCAGCAGTTGAGACTGCCGCCGTTAATTCAGCCTGATTTTTCTCTTTTTCAGACTTAAATCTCTCTAATTCTTCCTGTTCTTCTGACAATTGCTGATTTAATGCTGCCATACGTTCTTCATATGAATTCTGGCTGGCTTTAATAGACTTAATCTGCTCAGATAAGACATTTATCTGGCCATTAAGATTTTCTTTGATAATATTTGTTCTGGATAATTGAGACCTGATATTATTGATCTTGTCTTCGATCTCAGACAGGCTTACACTTACTGCCTCGTATTCAGCCTTAGTATTCTCGTAATCCTCCCTGGCCTTTTCAAGATTGTATCTGGCCAGTTCTTCCTTGTCCTGATACTCCCTGATCTTAGATTTTATATCGCCGTTTTCGAATAAAAACAGGTTGATATCGTACTTTTTCAGATCATTTTTATAAACAACAAACTGCTCTGCTGCCTCGCTCTGTCTCTTAAGGGGGCCAACCTGTCTTTTCAGTTCTGTCAGGATATCACTGACTCTTGATAGATTAAGCCTCTCACTTTCAAGCTTCTTCAATGCAAGAGTCTTTCTCTTTTTGAATTTGACGATTCCTACTGCCTCGTCAAATATTTCTCTTCTTTCTTCCGGCTTGCCCTGAAGGATCTTATCGATCTGTCCCTGTCCGATAATAGAATATCCCTCTTTACCGATACCGGTATCATAGAACAGCTCCTGTACGTCTTTCAATCGACATACAGAGCCGTTCATCATATATTCACTTTCTCCTGATCTGTAAACTCGTCTTGAGATAGTAACCGTATCATAATCAAGCTTTAATTTATGATCAGAATTATCAAGAGTAATTGCTACATAGGCATAACTTTGTGGCTTTCTGTTCGAAGTTCCTGCAAAAATTACATCCTCCATCTTAGAGCCTCTGAGCTGCTTTATCTTCTGTTCGCCCAGAACCCATCGTACGGCATCAGCAACATTACTCTTGCCTGAGCCGTTAGGTCCTACAATTCCTGTAATTCCCTCAGGAAATTCAAAAACTATTTTGTTTGCAAAGCTTTTAAATCCATGTATTTCAATACTCTTTAAGTACATACTATCCCCTGTGTTTTACTTTTAATCTGTTTAATGCTCTGGACAATGCGGCCTGCGCCAGACGATATTCAAGCCTGCTTTGCTGTCTTCTGAGCTTTAATCTGGCTCTCTCTGCAGCCTCCTCGGCTCGTTTCTCATCGATCTGATCCGGTTTTTCTGCGGAATATGCAAGTATCAGTACAGCGCCATTTTCAATCTGCAATAATCCGTCTGTTACAGCATATTCCATAACCTTGGTGCCGGTATCTATCCTTAATTCACCTGTTTTAATGATAGATACCATATTCGCATGATCTGCCAGAATGCCCGCATAACCGTCCACTAACGGAAGACTAATAGAAACACATTCGCCTTCATATTCACAATGATCAGCACACAGAAAATGCAATTTAAATGCTTTCATAATTACAATGTCTCCGCTTTGCTCTTTACATCCTCAATTGTTCCGACATTAAAGAATGCTGCCTCAGGATATTCATCCATCTCGCCATTGATAATCGACTTAAAGCCCTTGATGGTTTCGGCAAGAGGAACATAAGCACCCTTAATTCCTGTAAACTTTTCAGCTACATGGAATGGCTGTGATAAGAATCGCTGGATCTTTCTGGCTCTGTTTACAGTAAGCCTGTCATCCTCGCTTAACTCATCCATACCGAGAATAGCAATAATATCCTGAAGCTCAGAATATTTCTGTAAAATAGCCTGAACTGAACGTGCAGTATTATAATGCTCTTCACCTACAACATCTGCTTCAAGTATTCTCGATGTAGATTCCAGCGGATCAACTGCCGGATATATGCCCTGTTCGGCAATTTTTCTTGAAAGAACCGTTGTAGCATCCAGATGAGCAAATACTGTCGCCGGAGCCGGGTCTGTAAGGTCATCTGCAGGCACATATACAGCCTGAACTGATGTTACAGAACCGTTTCTCGTGGATGTGATCCTCTCCTGCAGCTGTCCCATCTCTGAAGCAAGGGTCGGCTGATATCCTACAGCTGACGGCATACGTCCCAGAAGTGTTGATACCTCGGAGCCTGCCTGAACAAAACGGAATATATTATCAATAAATAACAGAATATCTTTATTTTCATGATCTCTGAAATATTCTGCCATAGTAAGTCCCGTTAATGCAACTCTCATACGTACACCCGGAGCCTCGTTCATCTGCCCGAATACCAGAGCTGTTTTGTCAAATACGCCACTGGCTTTCATTTCATTCCAAAGGTCATTTCCTTCCCTTGAACGTTCACCGACACCGGTAAATACTGAATATCCGCCATGTTCCATGGCAATATTATGTATAAGCTCCTGAATAAGTACTGTCTTGCCTACACCTGCGCCGCCGAACAGACCGATCTTGCCGCCCTTAGCATATGGTTCAAGAAGGTCAATAACCTTGATTCCTGTTTCAAGTATATCAACAGATGGTGTCTGTTCGCTGAAAGCCGGTGCTTTTCTGTGAATTGCCCATCTGTCAGCTGACTCAGGTATCGGATCACCGCCGTCAATAGGTTCACCTAAAACGTTAAATAATCTGCCTAGAGTACAGCTTCCTACCGGAACTTCTATCTGATGGCCGGTAGCAGTTACAAGCATGCCTCTTGCAAGACCCTCGCCCTCAGACATCAATATACATCTGACACGATTCTCACCTATATGCATGGCAACTTCCATCAGCCATTTCTTACCGTTTCCGTCTACGGTAAGCACTTCTTTTATTTTAGGAAGGTTCATATCAGGAAACATTACCTCAGCAACTGATCCTGAAACCTGTACAATTTTACCTGTCATTGCATTTACCTTTCAATCATTCTCTATGCGTAGCCTTGACACTGCCGGAGATTTCTGTAATTTCCTGTGTAATGCTGTTCTGTCTCAGATGATTATATTTGATAGTAAGATCATCCAACAGTTTATCAGCATTTTGATTAGCAGAATCCATTGCCATCATACGGTCATTTTGTTCACAGCAGAAGGAATATGCCATAATCGAATATATGATTCCGATACAATATACCGGTATGCAGCTCTCCATAACTGCCAATGGTGAAGGTACATACTCAAATTCCAGAAAATCCGGATCGGTTTCCTCGTTGAAATATTCCTTGGAAATCTTGACGCATTCCTCATCCATAAAATGCTCCTTTTCAAATGGAACTAACCTGTAGCTCTCAACCTCCGATACCAGAGCATTCTTGAAATTAGTATATACTATCTGAACCTGAGACAGCACTCCGTCATCGAACTGCTCCATAATATATCCTGCTATCAACCTGGCCCTAACAAGGCTGGGTTCATAGTCAGGAAAATTGAATTCTTCGTCAAATGCTATCTTATGAGATTGAAAATAGTGTCTTCCATACTCTCCTACAACAAATAATTTGTAATCCGGGTGAGCTTTTATTAATTTCAGCGTTTCCTTTATGACGCTCTGATTGTAAGAACCTGCCAGACCCTTATCTGCAGTAATAGCAAGAATTCCGCATGTACCTTCCGTATGCTCAGAGTCATCACCTATAAAATACCTGCTGCCCTCCACATGAGTATGACTTACGATCTTGCCTATTTCTCCTCTTAATGCATAGAAAAACGGTTTTGTATTTTCCAGACTTGTTCTGGATTTATTTAATTTTGTAGAAGCGATGAGATACATAGCATTTGTGATCTTCCTTGTATCTCTAACGCTTTTTATTCTGTTTGCTATTGCTTTTGTGTCAGCCATTTGTCTTTAGCTTCCTTTGCACAATCAATCAATGCAGTTTTGTCTTCATCAGACAACTGTCCTGAACTGTCAATCCTGTCACATGCATCAGCACGATTGGTTTTAACATAATCGATCATATAATAAATGAAGTCATTTATATCATCTAATGCCAAGCCGTCAAAGCAATGTGCAAGCGCAGCTGACAGAACTATAACCTTATCAATATGTGAATATGGCTTGTTCTGCTGCTGCCTTAACATTCTCATAAGGCCCTGACCATATGCAAGCTGCTTCTTGGTATCTTCATCAAGATCACTGGCAAACTGTGTAAATACTTCCATTTCTCTGTACTGTGCCAGATCAAGCCTTAATGTACCTCCTGCCTTCTTTACAGCCTTAGTCTGGGCATCGCCGCCGACACGAGATACTGAAAGTCCGACATTTACAGCAGGTCTTTGTCCTGAGAAGAACAGACCGCTTTCAAGGAAGATCTGACCATCTGTAATGGAAATGATATTTGTAGGAATATATGCGGAAACATCTCCTGCCTGTGTTTCAACAATAGGAAGTGCAGTCATACTTCCGCCGCCCTTTTCCTTGCTTAACTTGGCACTTCTTTCCAGAAGTCTTGAATGAAGATAGAAAACATCTCCGGGATAAGCCTCACGTCCTGGCGGACGATCCAACAGAAGGCTGAGTGTTCTGTATGCAACCGCATGCTTAGACAGATCATCATATACAATAAGAACATCCTTGCCCTTATCCATGAAATATTCTCCCATAGCACAGCCCGAATAAGGAGCTATATACAGCAGCGGGTCTGCATCAGAAGCTGTTGCTGCAACGATTATTGTATAATCCATTGCATCATGCTTTCTCAGGTTTTCCGCAATCTGAGCTATAGATGAAGCCTTCTGACCGATAGCAACATAAATACAGATGCAGTCCTTGCCCTTCTGATTGATTATCGTATCAATTGCAATGGTAGTTTTGCCTGTCTGTCTGTCACCTATTATAAGCTCACGCTGTCCCCTTCCTATAGGAAACATTGCATCTATGGACAAAATTCCGGTTTCAAGCGATGTATTAACAGGGCTTCTGTCAATGATACCGGGAGCATTATGCTCTATCGGTCTGTATTCATTTGTAACGATCTCGCCTAAACCGTCTATAGGTGCACCTAACGGATTAACAACTCGTCCCAATAATGCTTCACCTACAGGCACACCGGCAGTTCTTCCTGTACGACGCACCTTGCTTCCAGCTCTGATATTCTCATCGTCATCAAAAAGTACACATCCGGCATCTTCCTCTGTTAAGCTCAAAACCAGGCCTCTTGTATCATCCTTAAATAACAAGATCTCGCCATATTGAGCTCCCGGAAGTCTGCTTACCTGAGCAATACCGTCACCGATGGTTTTAACTCTTCCGACTTCCTCAGGCATAGCTGAGATTTCCCAATTGTCCAGAGTCCTTTTGATAAGCGGAATAACATTATCCGAATCATATTTCTGATTGTTGACTGCTTTATTAAGCTGTTCAAATACGCCCTTAGGACTCCAGTCATAGATATCATTTCCGACTTCGAGTATGAATCCGTTGCTGAGAATAGGGTCATTGACCCATTCCACTTCATACTCTTCATTGTATTTTTTCTTCAGGAAAGACTTAAAGCCTTCTTCCTGTCTGCTGTCAGGACCAACAGCAGAATACAAAAACGCTTTTTTAGTTTCCATCTTTTTCTTCATCCTCTACAGTTTTAAGGAAACTGTCAAATGCAGCTGATGAATCCTTAAATAAAACCTTTCTTGCAGCCTCAGAAGCAATATCTGATACCTGATCATGTGCCTGATCGATGATCATCCTCTTCTCGCTTTCAGCCTGAGATTTTGCTCTGGCAATGATCTGGGCTGATTCTTCCTTCGCCTTCTGTTCGCTTGCAAGGGCTCTGTCATTCATAGCCTTAGCAGCTTCCGATTTCATGGTCTTTATCTCATCTTCAGCCTGCTTTAATTTTGCATCATAAGTATTTTTCAGTTCTTCAGCTTCCTTCATCTTACTATTAGTTGCATCATCAATATCTTTATATTCCTGTTTTCGTTTATCGATAAAGTTTTTTACTGGTTTGTATAACAGAAAATATAAGATAGCAAATAATATAGCTACATTCAGTAGGTGAAGAAGAATCTGCTGAAAATCAATATTCAGTGGCACTCCGTTCATTGAACTCTACACCTCCGCTTATAATACAAAGATAACCAAAATTGCTACGATCAATGCATAAATAATAGCTGTTTCAATAAATACAAGTCCAAGCATCAGCATGGTCTGGATCTTGCCGCTTGCCTCCGGCTGGCGTGATACGCCTTCAACAGATTTGGCAATAGCAATACCCATTGCGACCGCACCTGCAGCTGCAGCAAGACCAACAACAATAGCAGCGCCTATGGCTTTGTTGCTCTTAGTCTGGGCTTCAGCTGTTATAGAAACTGCATTATCATCTGTAGATTCCATATCATCTACATCTAATTGTCCTTCTGCACCAACCATAGCGCCTGCAGCTGGTTCCTCAACCGGTGCCTGTGACGCAGATGCAATAACAGGAATAGAGATACCTGTTCCCACGATAACGAGTGCAAGTGCAATAACTATAATTTTAAGATACTTATTCATTGTTAATAACCTCCTGCCAAAATGGCAATTTATAATATAATAAGTAATATACTTTATCGATCTATTATCAACAGCTGCCGTATCCGCTAGCCTAGACGTGCAGTTCACTGCTAAAAATCAACTTTTATTAAAATTATTAAAGTGGTCTGCGCCAGACTGGCATGTGGCAGCTGCTTTAAATTCTACAATAGCTCCGGTTATGCGCCAGCCTTCATTCTTGACTTATGGATCCTATGCTGTTTAGGCGCCTTCGGTGTCTTTTCTGATACCTCGCCATAGAATACAGATGTAAGGGTTGTAAGAACATAAGCCTGGATCAGCGCATGAAGCAGCGTGAATAACACACCTACGATGATAGGAAATCCATATCTTGTAAGCGGATAATAATAAACAAGCTCTGTTACAAGTGCTCCTGACAGCAATGCACCGAAAAGTCGGAAACTCATTGAGATCGGAAGAGAGAAATCCTTAAGGGTCTTGCCTAATCCTTTGAATTTATTGGCTATAACGCCTCCGGACATAATAACAAGATATGACAGGCAGCCCATAACGATAGCGCCATTTATATCTGCCAACGGAGCCGGCAAACTGGTGGATTCTCCGGCGGTCGTCATGACCTGGAATCCAAATAGTTCAAATATTGTCCCTACAAATATATATGCGCCTGCCGTGAATATGTATGCACCCAGAAATGAGTTCATACGGGGACTGTTTGTCTTGGCCATGTTATCGAAGAGTTCTACAACAGTTTCCAGCATCATCTGGAATTTGCCCGGGATCTTCTTAAATCTCGGAACTGCAATAAATCTTACAAACAGTCCGAATATCAGGAACATACCTGTTACGCAAAATGCAGAAACTAGTCCGGGGTTAACTTGCATGCCTAAAAAATCGACCTTTTTGGTCTCGTGTAAAACAGCATCCCTCATGGCTACCTGTATAGATTCTGTTTCACCCGTTTTGGTTTTTACAAAGCACAAGCAAATGATGATCACCGCAATAATCACTGCAAAAATAATTATTGATTTGATTTTTGTTTTTTTACTCATTTTTTTCTTGCCTATCCTTTGACCTTGAATTATCGCTTATAATTTTGTCAATTGCGTGCACTGCTGCATCCTGCTGGGATTCTTTTTTGGATTTGCCCACTCCTCTGCCTATTTCAATATCATTAAGAAAAGCTGCTGTAACAAATACCTTGTTATGACTAGGACCCTCCTCAGAAATTATCTCATATCTGAGAGTGCATGGTCCGTTTTTTTGTACCATTTCCTGAAGACGAGTCTTGGCATCATAGAATAATGCCTTGTTTTCCAGTGTCTTAAGAAGATATTTGTATATAAAATTCTCTGCTGCTTCTCTGCCTGAATCAAGATAGATAGCTGCAGTAAGTGCCTCAAAAGCATCAGATGTGATCGATGCGCGTTCTCTTCCTCCGGAAGATTCCTCTCCTTTGCCCATCTGAAGATATTCCCCAAGATGAATCTGTCTGCTGCAAAGGGCAAGACTCTTCTCGCATACAAGCGAAGCTCTCAGCTTAGTCAGATCTCCCTCCGGATTATCAGCATAATTCTTAAAGAGATACTCACTGACATAAAATTCAATGATGGCATCTCCGAAAAATTCCAGCCGTTCATTATCCTGGATCAGATTGTCTGACTTTTTATTTTCATTTATAAAAGAACTGTGCGTTAATGCCTGCAAGAGAAGATTCTTATCATTAAATTCATAACCTATATTTTTCTGAAGTTCTTCTATATTTTTCATAATGCATTTGTCCAAACTATTTCATGCTTATTTATTTAAGTGTATTTTTTATTTCTTCCACAGCATCTGCAACCGTAACGATCTTTTCAATACGCATATCGTCAATCGTTACCTCGAACTGCTTCTCGATCTCCATGATAACCTGAAACAGATCCAATGAATCCGCACCCAGATCATCTACAAATTTTGTATCCATCGTTATCTTGGAAGAATCAACATTAAGTGCATCCGCTATTATCTTCTGTAATTTTTCAAATTCCATTTCTATCCCCTTGTTATACTAAAATATTGTTAACCGTCACGCCGCTTTTATCTGCTGATATGTTTATAATTATCATAAGCTTTCAGCTATCTTGCCTGTAACATTCTGGCGAATTGCCGTCTCACATTGAAGAACTGCATTTTTGATTTCCGGCGCCTTGGAACTTCCGTGAGGCTTTACAACAAATCCCTTCAGACCCAGCATTGGCGCTCCGCCATATTCTTCGATTGAGAACTGTTTCATGGCCTTTTTCAGGTCATTTTTGATCAGCATACCGCCGATCTTAGCCTTGGTTGTTGACATTATCGCATCCTTAACAACCTTCAGCATCGTAGCAGCTACTCCCTCGTATGTCTTAAGGATGATATTGCCGACAAATCCGTCGCATACAGCCACATCTACTTCGCCGTCAGTAAGTCCTCTTGTTTCTACGCTTCCCGTAAAATTAATGCCTGCTGTTTCCTTTAATAATGGGAAGGCATCCTTAACAAACTGATTGCCTTTGTTTTCCTCCTCACCATTATTTATTATACCGACTCTCGGATTGGATATGCCGAGGACTGATTTCATATATATGGATCCCATTACTGCAAACTGTGGGAGCATCTCCGGTTTACAATCAACATTGGCTCCGCAGTCCATAATAAGCACGGGACCTTTAACTGACGGCACCAGAAATGCAAGTCCTGCCCTCTCTATGCCCTTGATCCTGCCTACAATGATCTGTCCTCCTACCAACAGCGCACCTGTGTTGCCGCAGGAAATAAATGCATCTGCCTCGCCGTTTTTCAAGGCATAGAGCCCCATTACCATTGAAGAATCCTTCTTGGATCTGATGGCTACTGTCGGTACATCGCAGTTTTCGACTACGCTTGAACAATGAATCACTTCAATCTGTTCCTTACTATATGTATAAGCAGCTAATTCCTGCTTTATTTTTTCTTCATCACCAAACAGCTTTACTGTAACTGTGCTGCTCTGATTTACAGCCTCAACCGCACCCTTAACCTGTTCAGCCGGTGCATAATCGCCGCCCATGGCATCAACAGCTACAATAACCTTTTCATTATTCAATATAACTTCCTCCTGTAACAAATACTGTACAAATAGCTTTATCGTCGCATTTATTATTTTATGCAATATAATCTTTTGTCGCAGGTGATCCTTGCCAGCATATTTTTCTGTATATAACAAAAACAACATGGAATAAACCACGCTGTTAATACCACCAAACGCCCGTGATTATAGCAAAACAAATTTTTTTTTTCAACGCAGAATTTTCGCAAGAAATTTTTCGCTTTTTTGAAAATTTTGAGTAATTATTCTTGCATTACTTTATATATGATTATAAAATTATAACCAAAAAATTTATAACGCTTTAAAGCACTAAAACGGAAGGAGCAAATATGGCATTAACAAATTCTTATTTAAAAAGAGTTTATGACGACCTGGCTGCAAGATGTGCTAACGAAAAAGAATTTCTTCAGGCAGTTGAAGAAGTTTTCGAAAGTCTTGAACCAGTAGTTGAAAAACATCCTGAGTATGAGGCAGCATCACTCATGGAGAGAATCGTAGAACCGGAGCGAGTTATCATGTTCCGTGTACCTTGGGTAGATGACAATGGCAAGGTACAGGTTAACCGCGGTTATCGTGTACAGTTCAATTCAGCAATCGGACCTTACAAGGGAGGACTTAGATTCCATCCATCAGTTAATCTTTCAGTATTAAAATTCTTAGGTTTCGAACAGATCTTCAAGAACAGTCTTACTACTCTTCCAATGGGCGGCGGCAAGGGTGGATCAGACTTTGATCCTAAAGGCAAATCAGACCGCGAAGTTATGGCATTCTGCCAGAGCTTCATGACAGAGCTCGTTAAACACATCGGTCCGGATACTGACGTACCGGCTGGTGATATCGGTGTAGGCGGACGTGAAGTCGGATATTTATTTGGTCAGTACAAGAGACTTGCCAATGAATTTACCGGTGTTCTTACAGGCAAGAAGGTAGGCGCAGGCGGATCTCTTATCCGTACAGAAGCTACCGGATATGGCTTATGCTATTTTACAAATGAAGTTCTTAAGGCTAACGGCAAGAGCTTCAAGGATCAGATCGTTGTTATCTCAGGTTCAGGAAATGTTGCTATCTATGCAGCTAAGAAGGCTACAGAATTAGGCGGCAAGGTTGTTGCTATGTGCGACTCTAACGGATATATCTATGATCCGAACGGAGTTGATATCGCTTGTGTTCAGGAACTTAAGGAAGTTAAGCGTGCACGTATTAAAGAATATGTTGCAACTCATCCGCAGGCTACATATACAGATGGATATAAGGGCATCTGGACCATCAAGTGTGACATTGCTCTTCCATGCGCTACACAAAATGACATTGATCTTGAATGTGCAAATGCACTTATTGCTAACGGCGTTAAGTGTGTATGTGAAGGTGCTAATATGCCATCAACACCTGAGGCTATCGCTGCATTCCAGAAGGCAGGAGTTCTCTTCGGACCTGCTAAGGCTGCAAATGCAGGCGGTGTTGCTACATCAGGTCTTGAAATGACTCAGAACTCAGAGAGAATCTACTGGAGTGCTGAAGAAGTTGATGCAAAACTTCATGAGATCATGGTTAACATCTTCAAATCATGTGAAAGTGCAGCTGAAGAAGCAGGTATGCCGGGCAACTATGCTGCAGGCGCTAACATTGCAGGCTTCCTCAAGGTTGCCGATGCTATGTTATGGCAGGGAATCACATACTAAGATTTTTAACAAACCATTGTCTGCTTATATAAGCAGCTAAACAAAACATAAAAATATGGGGATTGCCAGACATCAGATGTATGGCAATCCCTTTTTATATCCTTATAGAAAATTCCTGCTGTCAAAGATCTTGTGGCAGATTTTATAAAAATTCCGCACTGTCTTTTTGTTATAATTATGAGCTATTACATATATGATGATTTGTAATAAGATTTAATATCACCCACCATATACAACGAACCTATGGCACACACAACATCCTCCGGGCAAGCCATGGACAGTGCTTCATCAACACCTCTTTGTATCGTATCGCATATGATCCCGGTGATATTTCTTTTATTTACTTCATTTGCCAGATCTTCAGCTGACAGCGCTCGTTTATTATCAGGTGAAACGCATATTATACATTTGGCCAGGGGTGCAATCGTATCAAGCATTGCTTTATAATTCTTATCTGCAAGAACGCCAAATATAAAAATAATTTTTTTGTCTTTAAATGCTGCCTTAAGGCTTGACGCCGTTGCTTCAATGCCCTGCGGGTTATGTGCTCCGTCTACAAGGAAAACAGGATCCTTCTGCAGGATCTCAAATCTGCCCGGCCAATATGTCTGAGCCAATCCCCGTTTAATGCTCTCATTTTCGATATGATATCCCCGCTTTTTCAATACATCTGCAATTAAAAGCACCACGGCCAGATTATTTTTCTGATAAGACGCCGTCAGGTGTATAACCAACCTGCCGTATTCTGCAGTCTCAAATTCCTGCTTATCAATATCTGCATCTACCAATCTTAAGCTGTCCGGATCAGATATATGAAGCGTGGCACCAACATCCATGCACTTTTTACTAATGATATCAATAATGCTCTGAGATTGATTATACAGAACCACATCACATCCGGGCTTGATTATTCCAGACTTAGTTGCGGCAATCTGTTCCACTGTATCTCCAAGGTATTCGACATGATCAAGCCCTATTGATGTAATTACCGCAGCTTCAGGACTTTTTATTATATTCGTTGCATCGAACTCACCGCCCATACCTACTTCAAATACAACTATATCGCAGTTATTTCGGCTGAAGTAAACGAGTGCAATTGCTGTATTAAGTTCAAATTCTGTCGGCAGATCCTGCATCTCATCGGCAAATGGCTTAATATATTCAACTATTTCGGCAAGCTCCTCGTCAGAGATATTTTGGTTGTTGATCTGCATTCTCTCATTAAATACCTCTATAAAGGGAGATATAAATAATCCGACTTTATATCCGGATTCACGCATAATATTCGATATAAATGCTGCAACGGAACCCTTGCCATTGGTTCCTGCAATATGAATAAATTTTAATTTATCCTGAGGGTTGCTCAGCTTGTCCATTAATTCCGTGATCCGTTCAAGCCCGGGTCTTGATCCCTTCCAATTTACACTGCTTATATAACTTAAGGCTTCCTGAAAATTCATTTGATGTTCCTTTGATTTTTTAATAACCACACATTTATACTTATAATTGTTTTATTATATCCCGTATATCTGCCAATATTTGACTATAGATTATTTTCGTCTATACCTTAGGGTAAACACTAATGGTACTCACATGATCATTAGTAAGCGCTAAGCTATTGGCTTTATTAGCCATTAAAATCACCTTTCCTTTCTGCATAGTGGCCGAACACCTCTATTGTAATAGAAAAGGTGATTTTTGTATAACATACACCGCACACCCGCACAGCGGGTGATTTATCTGTAGGAAACATTTGCTAGATGCGCAGACGGTTTTCCGACGGTTTAAAATTCTATATTCAGTTAGAAACGTGGGCCGTCAGGCGCACATAATATATGGGATGTTCCCTTACGGAAACATCCCATATATTAGCATATAATATTTATTTTGCTATATATTTATGTATTTATTATCCCTCTCCCTTTTGATAAAACAGACAAATAACAAAATAAATAAAATCACTATTAAGCTACGGCTGCCTTAGCTGCTTCTGCTGCAGCTGCGGCATCTGCTGTATATATATCAGCTCCTATTTCATCAGCAAATTCCTGAGTAATAGGTGCTCCGCCGATCATTATCTTAAACTGTGAGCGGTTAGGCAGCTCATTAAGTGCTGCAACTGTATCTCTCAATGCAGGCATTGTTGTAGTAAGAAGTGCCGAACATCCAACCAATACAACTTCCGGATCACTGACTGCCTCGATAAATTTCTCCTTCGGTACATCAACACCGAGATCGATCATCTCAAAGCCTGCAGATTCGATCATCATGCTTACCAGATTCTTACCGATATCATGAAGGTCTCCCTGTACAGTACCGATTACCATCTTGCCCTTGGAAATTGAACTTCCGTCTCCAAGATATGGCTTAACAATCTCCACGCCCTTCTTCATGGCACGTGCTGCTACGAGCATCTCAGGTACGAAAATCTCGTTATTTTTGAATTTCTCACCAATAACACCCATAGCTTCAATAAGGCCCGTATTCAGAATGTCCATAGGTGCATCACCCTCATCAAGTGCTTCCTGAACAAGCCCGGTTACGATTTTTGCTTTGCCGGCAATGACTGCCTGAGCGATTTCATCAATTTTTGACATAGATTTTTTCTCCTTTGAAAAAATAAAATTATTTAAAGGCAACTGCTGCCCTTATAAACTAATGATAAAAATACTTTCACAAAAACCGTTAAAATCCACAACACCGATTGGGATTATATATCAAAATCAGTTATATTACAAGTAAATCTTAACGATTATTTATGAATTTTTTGCACATTTCATCTTGAAGCATAAGACTGTGGTTATGTAAATCAGTTCGTGGCTGAACTGTAATCACATTTTATCTAATTGTATAGATAGCATCCCGTGTAGCACATTTTGCCGGGACCGTAATTATATGCAATATTGTTTTTCTTGCAGATGTCTGAAACAAACAATCCAAACGCCTCCATAGAAGCACTCTGAATATCTGGAAATCTGCATGGCTCATCCGGATATGTACAGTCCTTACACAGAGAACAGCTTCCGTCTCCTAGTGCAAGCAGATCTGATAATCTCTCCCTCAGTCTCCTGGTTCCGTTGATAAATCTCTTATCATGTACAGATTTAACTTCCATTATCCCTTCCCAATCAAGAGAATCTTCAATATCGCCAACGGTTTGCACCAGTATGCCATAAGAAAACTTCTTCATTTTCTGCTCGCAGTCTTCGATACTGCCACAGCCCGGAGGACAGGACCATCTCTTATTATATGCTCCGCATGTATTGACCTCACACATTTGCCTTACCTCAGGAAGGACCTTTAATGTATTAACATCCAGTACAGCTACGGTATCAAATCCGCAATCCTTTAGCATATTGATAAGTTCATCTTGTTTCATTTTCTTGAATCTTCTCCTATGATATACAGCAATATACTGATATTTTAATGTTTGTTATATAACTTTTTTTACATCTTAAACAAAATATTTCAAATTATCATTATTTTTTCAAATAGATCATAAGATCATTCAAACATCAGATTATCTATAAATATATCCTGAAAATCCGGTGAGGAGGCCAGTTCTATAAAATCTATGTTATCTCTCAGTTTCTGAGCATGCAGAAACTCATTATAATTAATCAGAGCGATTATGCTCCCCTCCCCTGCAGCATTGCCTATCATATTAATTTTCCCTTCAAGTACAGCCGGGATAAGTCCAATCCTGCAGGCAGAATGAGGATCCATATAATTGCCAAATGCTCCGGCTATATATACTTTTTTTATGTCATTTATTTTTATTTTTAGCTCTTCCGCCATAAGCTCTATACCGGCAGCAATGGCTCCTTTAGCCAATTGAACCTCTCTGATATCTTTTTGACTGAGATATACATTATCCGTAAGTTTAATTGCCGGCTGATTACTGTCTGCAAGTGCAAAAACATTTTCATTATCCAATGAGATCTTGCCTGTTTCATCAATTATTTCAGCCTCCAATGCGGCTGCTACCGCATCCATAAGACCGCTTCCGCATATTCCCATTGATTCGCAATTGCCTATAACGTGGCAGTTGAATTTCCCGTCAGCATAACTAACATGATCAATGGCTCCTTCAGCGCCCCTCATTCCGCAATCGATCTTGGCTCCCTCAAATGCCGGACCGGCAGCAGTTGAACATGCAATCAGATGCTCTTTATTTCCCATAACCATCTCGCCATTTGTTCCGATATCGATCATGAGACTGAGGTCCTCTAACTTATCAAACTCTGTTGCAAGAATACAGCCAACGGTATCTGCGCCTACAAATCCCGCTATATTAGGAAGCACAAGAAGTGTCGCGTCATCTGATGCCTTCAGCCCTGCATCTGACGCCTTCATTATAATTTCATCCTTTACCACAGCTTCATATGGTGCTATGGTAAGCGGCTTAGGGTCAATATTTAAAAACAAATGATGCATGCATGTATTTCCAACGGCTGATATAAGCTTTATATCAGTCGTTTTTATTTTGGCATCACTGCATGTTTTTTCTATAAGCTCATTCATGGCATTTCTTATAGCTGATGAGAGTTTCTCGACTCCATTTTCCAATGCATATTCGCACCTGGATATTACATCTGCACCGAATTGCCGCTGTGGATTTAATGTACTTGCGTGTGCTATTCTCCTGGCGTTCTTAAGGTCAATTAAATAACTCACAACGGTAGTCGTACCAATGTCAAATGCTATTCCATACTCACATTTAACATAAGGGGCTGCTTCAACTGTCCTTCTTATGCCATATTCTAATATTTTAGATGACTGCGTCGAAGAAGGAAGCTCTATGGTAATATCCTCTGATATCTTATATTGGCATGCTTTTACGATTTTTCTTGTATTGTCGCCGGTAATAACTGTAACAAGGCATTTACCGCAGGTTCCCTGACCACCGCATGGAGCATCCGGTGACAAGCCTGCTCTTATCTGCACCGAGAGCAAGGTTTCATTTTCATTTGCTTCTATTGATATATTCTGAGGTTTAATTAAAACTTTATACATAAATGATATTCCTTTGTGCTTGCAATCCTTGTGTACCCACATTTCGAGTTAATCGTTCGCAATATTCAAGCTGTTCCTACAGTTTAGTACCTGCCCTTATATGGCATTGGATTATTATAACATGGAATACTTGAGTTGTTCTGCTAATTTGACGCCTGCTGTGTTATTTAAGATTGCTTATACATCTGCGCATATACTAATTTGTTTTCAATCGAGTAGGAGGCAGTGACTAACCGCCGTCCACTCATAGCGCCGTACATGCCGTTTGGTATACGGCATTTTCAATAGTACCCATTAGAAACGTGCTGCGCCAGGCGCACAGCGCACAAAACAATAAATGATACCCCAAAGGGTATCATCTATTGTTGAGAGTAACATTATATAAATACCGAATTCTTCCGCATTAATCCAGTATAAATACCTATCTAAAAATCAAATCATGCCTTGTTATCGCATCCTAATACATCCTTGATCTTGTGTGCAACCATATCCTTGATTGCTGCACGAGCCGGTCTGAGATATTCTCTCGGATCGAATTTGTCCGGATGTTCGTAGAAGAATTCACGGATCGTTGCTGTCATGGCAAGTCTCAAATCCGAGTCAATATTGATCTTGCAAACTGACATGGAAGCAGCCTTTCTGAGCTGATCCTCAGGAACGCCTACAGCACCCGGCATATTTCCGCCGTATTTGTTGATCTTTTCAACAAATTCCTGCGGTACAGATGATGAACCATGAAGAACAATAGGGAATCCCGGAAGTCTCTTAGATACTTCTTCAAGTACATCAAATCTCAGCTGTGGCTTGGTGCCCGGTTTGAATTTGTATGCGCCGTGGCTTGTACCGATAGCAATAGCAAGTGAGTCACAGCCTGTTCTTGTAACAAATTCTTCTACTTCTTCAGGATGTGTATATGATGAATCTTCAGCGCTTACTTTAACTTCATCTTCAATACCTGCCAGGGTTCCTAATTCAGCTTCTACAACTACGCCATGATCGTGTGCATATTCAACAACCTTCTTGGTAATCTCAATATTCTCCTCGAATGGCTTAGATGATGCATCGATCATAACTGATGTGAAACCGCCATCAATGCAGCTCTTGCATGTTTCAAATGTATCACCATGATCCAGATGAAGGCAGATCGGAAGCTGTGTTTCGATAACAGCTGCCTCAACAAGTTTCATAAGATATGTGTGATTGGCATATGCACGCGCACCCTTTGAAACCTGAAGGATCAACGGAGCATTAAGATCCTTAGCTGCTTCTGTAATACCCTGAACGATCTCCATATTATTAACATTAAAAGCACCGATTGCGTATCCGCCGTCATAAGCTTTCTTAAACATCTCTGTACTTGTAACTAATGGCATATTTCTGTCCCTCCCTGAATACATATAAAAT
>CAVAJR010000011.1:34311-49442 GCA_963589005.1 Bacteroidaceae bacterium
CTGTTTTCGGCATGAAAGCAGCTAAACTGATACCTTTTTTCTGCAAATATAATAGCACAGTAAAATTATAAAAAAAATGGACATAAAATAAAAAATAGACAGTTTTTATTTTTAAAAATTGTGTTTTTGCACAAAACTATGTACAATCAGACCTGCATTCGCAATCCGAGCTGACGCTCTACTTGCGACTATAACCTACACTGATTTTAATAAAAGCTGATTGCTGCGCACTTCGTGCTCTCGCAATCAGACCTGCATTCGCAATCCGAGCTGCCGCTCTACTTGCTCATGCAGGTTAGCCTGTCCGATAGCTAAGAATTTGCCTGTGCAAGCACGGCAAATTCTTAGCTGCCGGACAGGTCTTTTATAACAAATAATGGCAGAACAGTAATTAACTGCTCTGCCATTAATATTGCCTGAAATCTAGGATTATTCAGCTGGCATAACCATTTCTTTGATCTCGCCTTCAACAACGATAGGCGCTGCTGTAGCTGCCTTAATATCGTCAACTGATACTCCAGGAGCAAGCTCTCTGAGAACGAAGCCCTTGCCCTGAACAACTTCGATAACACCCATCTCTGTTACGATCATGTCAACAGCCTTAAGTGCTGTTGCAGGAAGTGAGATGTGCTCGAAGAGCTTAGGTGCACCCTTGTTAGTGTGAGTCATAGCAACGATAACCTTCTTAGCACCAACAACAAGATCCATAGCGCCGCCCATACCAGGAACCATCTTGCCCGGAATGATATGTGATGCGATATTGCCTTCCTGGTCTACCTGAAGAGCTCCAAGAACTGTCATATCAACATGTCCGCCACGGATAATACCAAATGATGTTGCTGAATCAAAATAAGCAGCACCCACATTTACAGAAACATTAACACCGCCTGAGTTAACAACGTTTGGATCAGCATCTTCCGGAGCACATACTCCTGCCATACCAATGATACCATTCTCAGACTGAAGAGAAATATCAATTCCTTCAGGAACGTAGCTTGCTACCATTGTAGGAAGACCTATACCAAGGTTTACTACATAGCCATCCTGAAGTTCCTGTGCTACACGGTGAGCAATAATCTGTTTAACGTTAGCCATTATTTGTCACCTCCTACGATATAATCAACAAAGATGTATGGAGTCATAACGTAATCAGGATCTAATTCGCCAACTTCAACAATCTTCTCAGCCTCAACAATAACAAGATCTGCAGCTGTTGCCATAGCAACCTGGAAATTCTTGGTTGTGCCTTTGTAGAATACATTACCCTTCTTGTCAACGATGTTGCCGCGAAGAACTGCTACATCTGCATGAAGAGGTTTCTCTAACAGATATTCCTTGCCGTCTATTGTAATAACATCCTTGCCTTCAGCAACGTCAGTACCAACACCGGTAGGTGTAAGAACGCCGCCCAGACCAGCACCGCCGGCACGGATCATTTCAACCATTGAGCCCTGTGGAACCAGAGTAACTTCAAGGGTTCCTGCATTCATCTGCTCAGCAACCTGCTTGTTCAGACCGATATGTGTAGCAATAAGCTTCTTAACTGCTTTTGCCTTAATAAGCTTACCATTGCCGCGAGGAGCTGCTGTCTCATTGCCATTCTCATCGAAGGAAGGACCAAAACCACCATCGTTGCACATAACTGTTAAGTCTTTTACGCCCTTTTCTACAAGCGCATCCATAATTGACTCAGGTGTACCATTAGCCATGAAACCGCCAACCATAAGGATTGAGCCGTCTTTGATCATAGCTGCTGCTTCCTGAGCTGTGATAATCTTATTTTTCATTTGAAAAATACCTCCAACTTTAAAATGCCTGCCTACTTTCATAGGCAGGCACCGACAATAACTTAATATTTATCAGAAAATTAGTCTCTCTTTACGATACAAGCCTGGCCCATACCACCACCGATGCACAGTGTAGCAAGACCTAACTTAGAATCTCTTCTCTTCATTTCATAAAGAAGTGAAACAAGGATACGAGCGCCTGATGCTCCTACCGGATGTCCGAGAGCGATAGCACCACCGTTTACGTTAACCTTGTCCATATCGAACTCAAGGTCATGAGCTACTGCAAGTGACTGAGCTGCAAATGCTTCGTTTGCTTCGATAAGATCAAATTCCTTAGCTGACTTGATTCCAGCCTTTTCCATAGCTTTCTTAGTTGCAGGAACAGGACCAACGCCCATGATTGCCGGATCAACACCGCCTGTAGCATAAGAAACAACTGTAGCGAGTGGCTTGATTCCGAGTTCTTCAGCTTTTTCTTTGCTCATAACAACGAGTGCAGCTGCACCATCGTTGATACCTGAAGCGTTAGCTGCTGTAACTGTACCATCTTTCTTGAAAGCTGGTTTAAGCTTAGCAACCTTCTCCATAGAGTTGCCACGTGAAAGATGCTCATCTCTGCTGAATACGATTGGATCGCCCTTCTTCTGAGGAATTGTTACAGGAACGATTTCTTCATCAAATACGCCTGAATCAACAGCTTTTTCAGCCTTGTTCTGGCTATTTACTGCGAACTGATCCTGCATTTCTCTTGTAAGACCCCATTTTTCAGCAACGTTCTCAGCTGTGATGCCCATGTGATAATCATTGAATGCATCCCACAGACCATCATTAACTGTAAGGTCAACCATCTTAGTATTGCCCATTCTTGCGCCCCAACGTGCTGAAGGAACTGCATAAGGAGCTGCTGACATGTTTTCCATACCACCGCAAACTACGATTTCAGCCTCGCCAGCCTTGATCTGGTTAGCTGCAAGAGCAACTGCCTTAAGACCAGAACCGCAAACGATGTTGATTGTCATAGCTGTGCACTCGATTGGAAGACCAGCCTTGATAGATGCCTGACGAGCCGGATTCTGTCCAAGACCGCCTGTAATAACATTACCAAAGATAACTTCATCAACCTGCTCTGGCTTGATGCCTGCACGGTTAACTGCTTCTTTGATTACTGTTGCACCAAGCTCTACTGCTGGTACATTCTTAAGTGTTCCGCCAAATTTGCCGATTGCTGTTCTGCAAGCGCTGGCAATTACGATTTCTTTCATTTTAAAAGTCCTCCTGATATTCTGACATTTAATAAGTCAGACACGCTTGCTGGCACATTGCACTATATACAATGTGCCAGCATAGATGTTGATTTAATTATTTGATTGAAACGCCTTTGAAGCTTGTTCCTGGATATGGAGCGTTAAGGAAGATATCTCTGTCCTCGCAACCTGTACCACAGTATTTGTATGTTCTGTCTGGAACATCGTTCAGATCATCTTCGTCAATGTAAGCTACGCAACGAGCCATAGAGCCGTCACCCATGTACCAACGAAGTGGGAAGCAGTAGAACATGAACTTCTTGTTAGAAACCTTATCAAGGTCACCACCAAGGTTCTCAACACCAACGATGCCGTGGCCAAGGAGTTCCTTATGGCATGGCTCCCATGTTCCCCAAACACCGATCTCTTCGAGCTCGCCGAATTTCTCATCGTAAGCTTCCTGGCCATGAATTCTGATGTATTCGAATTTATCGAACTCAGCATATGCTTCTTCGCCATAGAGAGCCTTGAACTCTTCTGTGATTGGGTTGCCTGATGCACCGAGAAGGTTCATTCTTGTCATACCGTTGTTACCCATTGCTGTATGAAGAGGATGATCCAGAGCCTGCATATCCATAGCAACACATTTAACCTTCTTAGATACGAACCACTTACCAGCATCAATACCAGTACCGCATGAGTAATGATAGTATTCCTTTGTATCATCGAAGAGACGATGCATACCTGTGTTAAGGCAGATTACCATGCCTTCAAGTTCACCTGAATCAGGATCAATACCTGCACGACGGCAAGCATCATCAAGATGTTCTGGTAAGATCAGCTGCCATTTGTCAACATGGATCTCTAAGCAAACTGCCTTGCCTGTATAAGCGTCGATTGGCATTTCATGTGTGTAACGAGCACGTCTGCCATCGAATTCTTTCTCCATAACGTGACGCGGAGCATCGCAGTGAGTACCTGTGTGCATTGTGCAGCCAACATACTGTGTAAGAACGCCGCCCTTAGCCATTGAGTGCTTGCCCTCGATGAAAGGCTTGTCAAAGTATGGCCAACGTGGAATCTCAGCGCTGAAAGGATGTGTTAAATCAACATAAACCATTTTTCCCATTGTAGTGTTCCTCCAATAAAAAATTTAAAATATAACGTTATATTTTAATAATAATCATGTCATGTCTAACTATTCTAAAAACAATTTCATCAGAACCAACATGTCATTACTAAAAACGAAATTGATTACAATAATTCAAACAAAAATTATTTGCCGTATACCATCTTGATAAGGTATTCGTTAAGGTCTCTCTTAGACTTAGCGATAGACTCTTCATCCCACTTCAGGAATCCTTCTCCTGCAGGGAATCCGTTCTTGCCCTCATCGATCATTTCTTTAAGGATTGGTGATGGCTCATGGTTATCAGCAAGATACTTAAGAACATATGAATGAATATTGTAAGTAAGCTGTGTTGTAACCATATCTGAGTTCTCGATAGGTCCTAACTGTGGCAGACGAAGTCCGAAGCTGTACTTAACTGCATCATCAACTGTCTTAGGATCAGCAATACCCTGCTCTACGATTGAGATTGCCTCTCTCCAAAGAGCATGCTGCATTCTGTTTGCTACGAAACCAGGAACATCCTTCTTGCAGTAGATAGGCTTCTTGCCTGCTCTTGTAAGAGCATCGATTGTAAGCTGCATAACTTCTTCTGTTGTATCCTTAGTCTTAACAACCTCAACCAGAGGGATAAGATGACCAGGATTCCAGAAATGTGTACCAACTACACGCTCTTTATGAACACACTTAGATGCGATCTCTGTTGGGCTCATAACTGAAGTATTAGTAGCGAAGATACAATCCTCACGGCAGATACCTTCTAATTCTGCAAACAGATCCTGCTTGGTTTCCATAACTTCTGCAACACATTCAATGATAAGATCTGCTTCTGCAAATTCCTTGCCTTTATTAGGGAATACGAATTCAATTCTTGAAAGACGCTCTTCAATCTCTGCATCTGTAATGATACCCTTATCGCGAAGCTGCTCTAAGTTGGCCTTGATTACTTCCTTGCATGGTTTTTCTCTTCTGTTCCAAACAGTAATGTTAAAGTCTGGGCAGCTTGAGAAAACAAGTGCGATCATATTGCCCATCATACCTGCACCGCAGATAACGACATTTTTAACTTTGTCCATTTTAATTAATCTCCTTATTCTCATAATAAAAGCTGTCCAATGCACCCGTAACAGGCACATCGGTCAGCTTTATTTTATTCAAAATCCTAGCAAACTAAGTAACCACCTGAGCAGTCACATGCTGCACCTGTGATGAAGTTAGAAGCATTTGAAGAAAGGAAGAGAATGTATCCAACGAAATCTGAAGGCTCAGCAAGACGTCCGATAGGCTCTCTCTTAAGGAAGTTCTGGTATACAGCTGATGTCTTATCGAACATCCACTCTGTAAGTTCTGAACGGAATACTGTTGGGCAGATAGCATTAACATTGATGCCGTACTTAGCTGAAAGGTCGCATGCTGCTGAAGCGATCATCATATCAGCGCCGCCCTTAGATGTGCAGTATCCTGTATAACCAGCCATACCTCTCTTAGAACGCTGTGATGTAACAACAACGATCTTGCCGCCCTGGCCAGATTCAACTTCTTCTGCACCGCCGAGCTGAGCAACCATCTGCTCTGCTACATACTTCATAACAACATAAACTGACTTGCAGTCAGCATCCATAATATATGACCAATCAGCTACACTCTGCTCAAGAATGTTCTGTGGCTTATTGAAACCATGAGCGATGAATAAGATGTCAATGCGGCCATATTTATCAACTACTGCCTTAATAAGAGCTGCAACATCTTCTTCTTTTGCGGGATCAGCTGCGAAGAAATCGCAGTCAATACCTTCTGCCTTAAATTCGTCTACTAACTCCTGAAGCTTCTTAGCATTACGTCCTGTCAGGAATACCTTAGCTCCTGCATATCCGTAAGCCTTAGCGCCAACCTTACCAAGAGCACCTGTAGCACCTGTAACTAATGCAACTTTGCCTTCTACAGAATACATATTCTGTACAAAACTTTTCTGTAAATCTACCATTTTAGTTTCCTCCTCTTATTCCCGACGTAAACCGGCGGGTAATATTATTAATAAACTATTTTGTAAAGCAAATTCAAGGCAAATTCCACCTAACAAATTTACCGTTTCAATGATACTCTTATCTCAAACAAAAATCAACCGATGATGAAAAATATATTTTAAGGAAATATATTCCATATCCGCAGCAATAAAATCAGAAATTTTTGTTATGTAGTTTCTGCCTTTTTTCCAAATACAAAGGAAGCCCATACAGGCTTCCTTTGTATATTTTTTTATCCAATCAAATTTACAGATATGTCTTCTTCTTCATCATGTGATGATCTTATATTGATTACAGATTATCAAAATCATCCATGTTCATATCATCCGGTTCGGTCTTCACATATGAGAAAATGGATTCATCTGCGTTTTCTGCATTCCTGCGCATATTTCCTCTTCTGGCAGGAGCTGAACCGCCTCTTGTATGATGATGGCCTCGGTCTCTGCCTGATGCACGGCTGAGCTTCTTATTTCTGCAGCTGGCAGCGATATAAAGGATTATTAAAACAACGATGATAATTATCGCTACTGCCAGAGCGATCAAAAGCATCTTGAGCTGAATAGCCATATTGTACCAGCCGATGCCTGCAAGAAGCTTGTTCTGATTTTCGGATTCATTTTCATAAACTATTACAGTTTCAGGTTCGGTAGGGATCTCATCATAAACGGTTATTGATGCTCTCTGAAGAGTTCCTTCTGAGCTGTCATAGCTATAGAGCTGTGTATTGCCATCAACTAAGCAATAGATGTAATAAATATCTGCTGAAGGATCGGCTGAGTCAAGTCCCGGAGAGATAAGCTCTTCATATCCCTTGAGCATAACCTCTGTTCTGCTGTCAACAACTACACTTGCTTCATTGGCCTGCGTTTCAACTGCTGCCTCTGTTTCTGCTGCAATTGTCGTTTCTTCTGTTGCAGCTTCTGTTTCAGCCGGCTGTGTTGTCTCTGCTGCAGCAGAGTCAGTATTTAATTTCTTAAGTGCATGTATCTTATTGTCGCCTAACGACAGTTCTACCATCTGGTATCCATCAGGAACAGTGAAATCTGCAGGGAAATCAATAACTATATAAACCTTGTTATTAGCTGTAACATATGTCAGCTTAGAGAAGCCAACACCATCATTTAATACATAGTAATCAGATTCATCTGTTTCAAGATTCTTAAGTACAAATACTGTTGTATCGCCGTGTGCAAATGCGTCAACATCCAGTCCTTTGTAATTAACTCTTGTTAATTCAAATCCTTCTAAAAGTTCAAGGCCTGCAATCTCTTCATTCCAAATGACATTGCCCTCCTCGTCAAGCATACGAGGGTAACGGATCATATACAGTTCAGTACCGTTTACAGTTGTATAGAGTCTGTCTTCCTCTGACAGTTCTGCATAATCTGTACTTCCATCTGTAAGAATAACTGTGCTGGCTGCTGTAGTTGTCTCTTCTTCCTGTGCAGCGTCTGCACCCGTATCCTCTGCTGCCACCTGGGCTACAGGTGTTGCAATAGCTACATTGTTGTTATTATCTGCAGCCTGACTGTTATCAGAAACTGTCTGGCTGTTATCTGCAGCCGGCTGGTTATTATCTTCCGTTGGCTGGCTGTTATCTGCAGCTGAATTATCACCTATAACATCAACCTGAATTGTATAAGATGAGCTAAGTTCTGTTCCGCCGTATGATGCAATGCTTGTAGGAGAAACGGTGATATATCCTGTTCCTTCTGAAGAAGCTGTTACAGGAATAGTAGCTGTTCCGTTATCAAGCCATGCACTTGTTGCACCGTCAATATAAACTGATCCTGATGCAGACCAGTCAACTCTTCCGGCAGCATTATCTGCAGATACTGTAATGTATCCGGTTTCTCCCGGCTTCAGAGCAAGATATGTGGTATTGACGCCATACGAGCCATCAACCGCTTCGTCTGCAAATGAAGTTACGCATATACTGCTTGTCAGCATCGCAAAAGTAATTAATACAGTTAATATTTTGCTTGTATTTTTCATGTTCATTTCCACCTTATTTCGACATAATATAATTTTTAATTGCTATATAATCAAGTGCTGAGATCTTGCCGTCACCATTCATGTCCGCCGCACTTAGATTCTGTGAATCAGTTATGATCTTCGTCTCCATTATATGATTCTTGATCGTTATATAATCCAGAGCTGAAATCTTGCCATCGCCATTAGCATCACCTCGAAGAATATCATCAGACGAATCAGGCTCAATTATGTCATCAGAGATATTCAATCTGTTGCCAACATAAGTCTTGACATTCAATGTGCAATCCTGTGATGCAGTTACCGCAATCGTATAAGTCCTTACATATCCTGTCTGACTGGTAACACTAAGATTAATAGTATTGCTTCCGGCATAAATTGCGTATGAATCATATCCGTTGTATGTTGCCCACTTCGGAACTGCGATGCTCAGTGTCGTATCACCGGTCATGGTCATGGTATAGCTTCTGTTGGCCATTGAAAATTCCGGTTCAAGCCCTGTTGCCTTCATATCCGTAAAATAATAATTATTCAGTTTATCATCGTATGCAGGCTCTGCTACAGGAGTATCCGGCATGTTCTCATAAACAGGTACTCTGAATTCAAGAGCCGCATATGTATTGCCTGACAACTGACTTCTCAATAAGTAGGACGCATGCTGTGCTGCCACAACCGCTGTCGCATATTGATGATACAGCCCGTCATATCCATTGGTAACATTGAATTCCCTGTAATAATAAGTATCCTGTCCATTTGCGATATAGCTGTCAGCATACCAGGTAGCGCCATTTACCAGACACTTATATACTGAATTCCATCCTGCTGATATCGCGTATTCGAATCCATTTACAAGAACATTGTTATTATCTGAACCTGTAGCTCCAATGTCATAGAAGTTATAATATCCATCGTAGACCGTGCCATCGTCGGCCACATAATATCCTGTTGCCAGCGGGGTCTGTCCTGACCAGCCCTGTTCAACAATTATTGTAGCTGCCAAAACGAATGGACTTACACCTGAATATTGCGCTGCTTCCATCAATACTGCAGCATAATCTCCTGCCAATCTAACATCATCGGCGTCTGATTTATTCGGAATATATCCGTCAGCGAGGAACGATCCGCTTACCATACTCCTGAGATCATCTGTGGTCTGATTGCTTGAATATGACTGTCTCATAAACATGTACATATCCGTTGTATTGAGGAAGTTTCTCGGATCAACGTAATACTCTATTACTTCCCTGGAGGCGTAAGTGAAAAATCCTTCCGAGAATGCCCACTCGCCGGTATCCCAGTTATAATTTTCATACCACCCGTAGCTTTCATCATACATTGCTCTCCAGGAATTAGCCGAACTTGAGGATACCTTCTTGCCGACCTCTTGGTCTACGACAGTTTCATAATCCAATCCTACATAATCTGCTGTAAACTTATAATTAGGATATACTGCATGTATGGCTCTGAGGTATGATTTATAGCTGTCAGGAAACTGACTGATGGAAACTTCAAACTCTGCATCGCTCTGCACATAGCCTGACCATGAAGGCTGTTCACCGACTCCCAGAGCCCGTATCTGCGCCTCAGTCCACTCGTCATCAGAAGTTTGCTCCTCAGATGTCTGCTCCTCGGACGTAGTCTCTTCCTGATTTGTTTCCTGTGTGTCGGTATCAGACCCAGTCGTCTCCTGCTGCTCTTGTATATTGTCAACAAAATCAGCACGTACATAACCTTGCGTTCCGTTATACGAAAATGCATACCAAACATTTCCGTTGTCATCAGTTACAGTTTCGCTTGGTGAAAACTTCTCGCCTGCAAATGCATTTCCCAGTACATCATAATCAGTTCCCGGTCCGCTGCGGACATTGACATAGTCATCATTGATACTATATTCATCTGCATATGTATATACCGTCAAAAATGGTGCTGTTAATAAAGCAGATATGCCAAGTGCAGCTGCCAACACAAAAGCACAAAAGCGGAAACAATCCGCCCTTGCACCATTTATCCTGAACAAATTGTATTTAAATATTTTTTTCATATGCACTTCCCTTATGTCGCTGGGAGGCTTTATAAGTCAAATGCGGACTCATTATAATATTTTTGTAATATTTTTGTCAAACAATTTTCAGAAATTATCTATTATTTTTATGATATTTCGCATCTGCCGGTCTCATTACCTGATCGGATTAAAACATTTTCGACAAATGAGGAATCATATCATCAATATTTATATTAGTTGTATTGATGCACATATCATAGTTTGATTTATCTCCCCACTTCTGCAATGTGAAATCAGAATAGTAGCTTGACCTGTTCTTATCTACAGCCTTAATGTGCTTCTCTAATTCCTTATCTGTGAAATTCTCGCCTTCCGGAGCTCTGTCTCTGCAGCGCTTCATCTTGCTGTCCATGTCTGCATAAACAAATATTCTGAAAAGTTCAATATTTTCAACATCCTTCAGGATATAATCTGCACAGCGTCCTACAATAACGCAGGAAGACTTGACAGCCATATTGGTAATAACCTCTGTCTGCGCCTTGATAATATTCTGCATCTGCTGGATCTGGTATTCATTTCCGATGGACATGCCAACTGCATATGTTGTAGGAAGCATATAGCTGATCTTATTTTCCAATATCTCCTGAACATATTCCTTAGAAAACTTAGTCTCTTCAACTATTTCAGACAGTATCTGCTTGTCATAATATGCATAACCCAATTCCTTAGCCAGCTTATATCCCAGTTCACGTCCTCCTGAACCAAATTCACGTCCGATTGTAATTATTTTATTCATACCTGTTCCTCACTTTTATTATTTGTTCTGCGAATCTGTCTGTCAGCCGCCTTAATAACCCTTTTGGTAAGTGATGCATTACCGGATTTATCATTTTCTGAATCGTCTGAATTGATATTTTCTACTATCTCAGAGAAAATATAGAATGCACCGCATATAGCTAAAAAGGCAACGATCATTTTAAATAAACAACGGAAAAACTTCATAGCTGATCCTCCTTCGATTCCTTCTAAAATCTTTATAAATTTTAAACAAAATAGCATGTATCGTCAATGCATTTTCTATAAATTCCACGGCATAAAAAGTCCTAAAAAGAGCTGTCATAAAATGACAGCTCTAATGATTAATTGATATATTTTTTGTTCTAACATACTCGTGCAAGTATCATACGCTTGTTTCACATATCTGCCCGCTCACGAATATAATAGATTGTATAATTATTTACGTCCTACAAGTACGTCATCCAACGGCTTGCCTGCTGCTGCTCTGAACTTGTCGTCACGAGCCTTAACGCGTGAAGGCTTAAACAGGAATAATAATATAAGTCCTACAATACCTGCGCCGCCGCATACGCCGAATACAGCAACCTTGCCTAATGTTGTAGCAATAAGAGAAGCAATTACAACAGGTCCTATTGCATTAAGGATATTTGCAACCGCATTAACAACTGAGAATACATTAGGGAAGTCCTCTATTCTCCAATACTGAACTGCTGCTGAAACTGTGAAGTTAGATGATGCACCCATGAACATTGCAAGAAGAAGCAAGCTGATAAGTAATGCTGTTGCATTATTGATGGTTCCAAGTATACCGGATATGATCATGCATACCATAGAGATCATAACTGACTTTCTGGTGCCGAATTTGGTATCAACAACACCGAATACATAACTTCCGATGATGCCGAATACCGCAATTGCCATCATTACGCCGGTATATCCGCCAATCCATGCCAAATCCTCTGCATAAGGACTGATAATAGCATTCGTCTGTGTCATGGCACCAACTGAGAACATAAGCAAAAGTCCGCATGGAATTGTAATAGCCCAGTAATCCCATGATGACAATGTATGACCGATTGTCCATACAGATGTCTTTCTGTTCTCTTCTTCTGCCTTCATCATTGCATTGGCAACTTCCGGAGTCATAGACTTGTCATTATCACGATAGCATCCGCACAGTTCCGGGAAGTCCTTGATAAAGATAATACCTACGATCAGACCTACTAATATTACAATTAAGAAAGGAATGAATGATGTCATTGATGATGCCTGAGCAAACTGTCCTGACACAATTCCTTCTGCTGCTGCAGGATCAGTACCGGCAGCAATGAGTTCACCTATCTTGCCTTCTGCCTGTGTGCCCATGAGCATACCGTATTTTGCAAAAAATCCGCTGGCGAAGAATCCGATAACACCATTACCGATCGGGTATGCAAATGTTACGATACCCATAACAGTACCCTTTCTTCTAGGGAACCATACACCGATAAGTACGCACAGGATCCATGTGCCGTACAGAAGAGAGATTACTGTTCCTAAACCGTAAACAATAAGCCAAACTGTACCAGGCTGAATCAGCATAATGCCAATAAGTGATAAAACTACGAGTATACCGAAGATAAGACCCAGATTCTTCCAACTCTTGATCTTGCCCGCTCTGCTTGAAATGATAATCTGCACTGCAATACCAACCAATGATGCTCCTGTGTAGATAGACGAAAGTGTCTGTGCTCCACCATAGAGATCGCTGAGGATATTAAGCGGATAATTACCGATAACAAGGTAAGCAAGCATACCTGTTGCTGCCCAGAACATGAGCAACCAGCCTCTAAGTCCGAATCCAATTGATTTCTTCTGTTGCATAAATAAACCCTCCCTATAAGTTAATCAATTAATTCCTCTGATTTATAACACAGTTCTATAAAAAGTGCAATGCCGTTAATATTCTTGTAAAATTTACGGCAAAAGTCGGGTTTATTTAAAAATATGTTATATATCGGAAGATTTTTTAATTATTTTTAGCAGGATTTCCGGACTTGAATCGGATCTGGGTCAGCACAACCGCTGCAAACATGAGCACGCAGCCTATCAATTCTCTTCCTGATAATGTCTGGTTTAAAATCACCCAGCCTGAGAGTGCGGAGAAAACAGATTCAAGACTCATGATTATTGAAGCAATCGTAGGATTCATATTCTGCTGTCCCAGTATCTGCAGGGTATATCCCAGACCGCAGCTGAATATTCCCATGTACAGCAGGCTTATCCATAATTTGCCGGAGCCAAATAGCGACAGCCACGCACTGAAGCCTCCGTCATATGGCATAATCTCGAATATTATTGCCAGAACTGTGGATATTACCGCGCAGGTTACAAATTGCATTCCTGACAGCCTCAATCCATCCAAATCCCTGCCGAACTGATCGATGGTGATTATCTGAAGTGCAAATCCAAACGCTCCGCACATCAGCAGCAGATCGCCTGTAGAGATAGTAAACTCGCCATGCATGCAGAGAAAATACAGTCCTGCTAATGCTGCAACAACAGAAATCCAGACATTAAGACCCGGTTTGTTTTTGAAGAATAATCCCAAAATAGGTACAATAACGATATAAAGTGCTGTAACAAAGCCTGCTTTGCCTGTTGAGGCACCGGCATTCATGGCAACCTGCTGCATATTGGTGCCCAGTGCAAGAAAAATACCGCATATTATTCCGACAACTATCTGTCTTCTTACAAGCCCCGGCTCAGGACGTTTGGATATTCCTATCTTGTCTGCAAATGTTACTGTACAGATAAGAACCACCAAGCCTCCCATAAGCATTCTGGCTGCATTAAAGGAATATGCACCCAGCACCTCTCCGCCTATGCTCTGAAAAGCAAAAGCAACGCCCCATACAAGAGCGGCTATAAAAAGGAGTACCGTGCATACCTTACTGCTTAACTTTATAACCGTTTTATCATTTTTATTCTGCATTTTTTCCACAGATATAGTCCTCAACTTTCTATAAGTGATCATTATGCAATCATAATCTGCACATTTTCTGATTTACCCCGGCAAGAGTTTTACAGAAAGCAGCATCTTTATGCTTATTTGATACTGCCCTTAAACATTTGCAAATGTTAACCAGCAGAGAAAAACTCATGTGCCTCTATGATATTTCTGTTGATCTCGTCTTTTAATTCATCAATCCCGGCAAACTTCTTCTCAGGTCTTATAAATTTATAGAACAACACCTCTATTGTTCTTCCGTACAGATCTCCGGAATAATCTAAGATAAATGTCTCCACTGACCGAAATTCTCCGTCATTAAATGTAGGTCTGCAGCCTACATTTGTGATGCTGATGTAAGATCTGCCGTCAATCAGTGTTTTGGTTGCATATACTCCATCCTTGGGGAGAATCTTGTCATGGGGCACGATCTGATTGATGGTAGGTATTCCTATGGAGGAGCCCAGGTGCTTGCCATGGATCACCTTCTCGCATACGCTGTATGGCTTACCCAGCATATTAGTTACATCTTCCATATGCCCCAGAAGTATCTCTTCCTTTATGATGGTAGAACTTACCTCCACCTGAGTATCTCTGTCGGATGGGCGATACATGACCTTGTCCATGGCCTTGACATGAAAACCATATTTCTCGCCAAGCCTGCGCAGCATATCAACGTCTCCGCTTCTGCCGCGGCCAAAATGAAAATCCTTGCCTACAACAATTACTTTAACACCTAATCTGCCGACTAATATGTCCTTAACAAAAGCCTCCGGCTCCATGTTCATGGTCGTCTTGTTAAATGGGAATTCAATAAAATAATCAATTCCCTCAGGATATGAATAAACTTCCCTCTCGTCGTGAGTCTGGATCGTTCTGGAGCCGTCATCCTTAACTATATGCCCCGGATGGACATCGAAGGTAAATATGACCGTTTTGTATTCTGTGCCTGTGTTTTTATCATTACCCACAACCGTTTCTTCTGTATCTGAACCGTCTGAACATCTGCCAGTGCTGCATTTCGAATTATCCGAAGACAATTGTCCATTTTTTATGGCAATAGCAGTGTCAAACAGAAGCTTATGGCCTATATGGCTTCCGTCGAATTTGCCCAGGGTCACAATCGTATTATTTAATTTTAAATTGCTGATATCTCTGATTAT
>CAVAJR010000011.1:49660-60342 GCA_963589005.1 Bacteroidaceae bacterium
CAGGAATATCTGTACAGGGCGTAAAATTCGCCGGTCTCATCATATAATCTGAATACCTGTCCGTCTGCGGCTGTATTCATAAATTCAGGATCTGTCATGTCAGCACGATACATATAATTACCATATGCCAGTCTGACTGCAGACTCTTGCTTTACCGACGCCTTACTATAAATCTCAAGAAATGAATCCGCCGGAATTATATGTTCCTCTAATGTGCCATTGGCTGCGTATTCTCCTGCCTGATCCAATGTAATGGCAGTAGAAATATCCAACCCGGATGCACATATTCTCTCAAGGCTGTACATACAAGCCGGAATATCCAACTTCCTTCCTATATCTTCACACAAGGTTCTGACATATGTTCCCTTCGAACAATGTACAGTAAAATCCGCATATATTAAATCATCGCTGACTGAAATGTTATATATCTTATATATATTCACAGCTCGCTTGCTGCGGGCAATCTCTACGCCCTTCCTTGCGGCATTGACCAGCTTAACTCCGTCTACCTTAAGCGCACTGTACATGGGAGGAAGCTGCATTATCTCCCCCTCGAAGCCTAGGATCGCATCTCTGATCACACGTTTTTCTAAATCAAATGTGTTTTCACATCTGTTTAAGAACTTCTCATTATTCCGGACATCACATCCAACCCCAGTCCGGGAGTTGACCATACTGCGATTAATATCACCACCATCAGCCTGGTGCCCTGCCGCTGTACCTTCTGCCAATGCATGCAGCCTGTTTCGAACCTCATCTTCAGATATTTCTTCTAATATCTGCCCTGATATATCCTGCGTATCGGTATATCTTCCGAACATCATACGGCACTTGTAGGTCTTATCAGTATCTGTAAGCTGACCTACCAGTTTAGTTGCCTTACCGATGCATATCGGCAAGACACCTGTTACATCAGGGTCCAAAGTTCCCGTATGCCCTACCTTCTTCTCTCCTGTAAGCTTCCTTATAACATACACAGCATGAAATGATGAGTATCCTTTTTCTTTATATATATTAATTACACCATTCATTTAAGAATACCCTCTTTCGTAAAATAATATTGCATCAGCTCAGCCGCATATTGCTCACTGCATAACACATGCTTACCGCATATCACAGTTAATATAATGCCTGTACTGCTACAGATTATTTATTGCCCTGCCTATCTCTTCAAGCATAGCCGTCATGCAGCCTTCCCTGTCACCTGCGATGGTACATCCTGCTGCTCTGGCATGTCCTCCGCCGCCAAATACTGCGGCCACCTCATTAACATTTAAATCCTCGCTGCTTCTTAATGAGAATTTGTATTCATCCGGCCCGGTCTGATATTGAAATACCGAACATATAACGCCTTTAGTCTGGCGAAGCTCTGATACTATGGCATCTAATTCCTTGGTTCCTACATTAAACTCATCCATTTTCTGTGCGGTAATGTATGAATAAATGACCTTGCCCTCATAATCCAACTCACTGTGCAGCATTGCATATCCCATGATCCTTGTTTCGTTCCAGGATTTGGAATAAAATGCCTCATCAATGATCTCATTGGTATTAAGCCCGAATTCCATGAGATTGGCAGCTATACGCATAGTTTCAGGAGATGTACTGGAGTATTTGAAGACTCCAGTATCCGTAACCATTCCTGTATACAGGCATGTGGCAATGTCTTTATCTAACTTGCCAGGATTCAGACAGCCATACAATACCTCACAGGCGGAGCTTGAATGCCCGAATATACAATTGACATCCGCATATCCGACATTAGATATGTGATGATCAATACATATTGTTCTTGCGGCAGTCAGGAAATACTTCTGTGCCTGCCCCAGTCTGTCAAGAGTAGAACAATCAAGGCTTACAAAAAGGTCGTATTCTCTGTCTTCGCTGCATTCACTCTTAACAGCATAGAAGTTTTTAAGATATTTGAATTTCTCGCTGGGAGATTCCAGATAAATATCAGCATTAATCTCAGGGAAATTTCTCTCAATATAGTTGTATAAAGCCAGAACAGAACCTATACAGTCTCCGTCTGGCTTTATGTGACCTGAGATAACGACTGACTTAACATCATCTAAATAATCGTCAATTCTCATCGTGCTTAGTAACCTCATCAATTTTCTTCAT
This sequence comes from Bacteroidaceae bacterium, assembly GCA_963589005.1. GTDB lineage: Bacteria > Bacillota > Clostridia > Lachnospirales > Lachnospiraceae > RGIG5612. The sequence goes on from CAVAJR010000011.1 coordinate 51,785, forward strand.
CATAGCTAGTGCATCCTCAATGGAGGTATCTATTATGAAATTAAGTTCTGGTGTGTTGCGAAGGTTTAATCTGTGGGCCAGTTCCCTTCTGATAAATCCTGAGGCACTCTTCAGTCCTTCGGCTGTAGACTTTCTGTCATTATCATCACCCATAACCGATACATAGACCTTGCACGTCTTAAGATCCGTTGCAACCTCTGCAGCAGATATTGAAGTCAGCGGATGTATTCTGGGATCCTTTACATCACGGATAATACCTGAGAGTTCACGCTGAACCTCATTATTGATTCTCATGTTTTTTATAGAATTTTTTCTCATATTTTCCAATCCTGTAATTCTTCAAATGCCATTTGCCAAAATGCCCAGGCAGCAGCTGTTATCTGCTCATACGGTTATCTTCTCGGAACCTCTCTCATCTCGTAGGCTTCCATGGTATCGCCTTCCTTGAATTCCTGGAAATCCTTAAGAGTAATACCACACTCGAATCCTGCCTTAACTTCCTTAGCTTCATCACTGAATCTCTTAAGAGATGCTACAGCACCATCGTAGATCAGGCTGTCTGCACGCATAAGTCTGATCTTGGAATCTCTCTTAACAACACCATCAGTAATATATGAACCTGCAATAGCACCCGTGCTTGAAGACTTAAATATCTGACGGATCTCTGCATGGCCTGTAATAACCTCTTCGAATACCGGCTTAAGCATACCCTTCATAGCCAGTTCCACATCATCAATAGCACTGTAGATTACGTTGTATGAACGCATATCTACCTTCTCATGTTCGATGACATTACGCGCAACTGCATCTGCAGATACATTAAATGCGATAATGATTGCATTGGAAGCTGAAGCGAGGATAGCATCACTTTCGTTAACATTACCAACGCCGGAATGGATAACCTTGACATTGACCTCATCATTGGAGAGCTTCTCCAGACTCTCCTTAAGTGCTCCTACAGAGCCCTGTACGTCAGCCTTAATGATGATCTCAAGATCCTTAACATCCCCTGCCTTCATCTGATCGAATACATCTTCCAGATTCATCTTGGACTTAGTTCCGGCAATAAGTTTCTTCTTGTTTTCCTCTATAAATACCTGTGCAAATGATTTAGCTTCCTTATCGCTGTCAAATGCCACGAATACATCGCCTGCATTTGGCACACAGCTCATACCTGTAATCTCTACAGGAACTGACGGACCGGCTTCCTTAACCTTCTTGCCCTCGGCATTGGTCATAGAACGAACACGTCCGTATGACTCACCCATAGCAACATAGTCGCCAACCTTAAGAGTTCCCTTCTGAACAAGCAATGTTGCAACCGAACCACGCCCCTTATCCAGCTTGGCTTCGATAACAAGACCTCTTGCCTTTCTGTTCGGATCCGCCTTAAGGTCAAGGATCTCTGTATCAAGGATAACCATCTCAAGGAGTTCCTCAATACCCTGTGCCTGCTTAGCCGATACAGGACAGAAGATGGTATCTCCGCCCCATTCCTCAGGAATAAGACCCTGATCCGATAATTCCTGCTTAACCTTATCAATATTAGCACCCGGCTTATCGATCTTATTTACTGCAACGATCACATGAATGCCTGCAGCTCTGGCATGGCTTATTGCCTCTAATGTCTGCGGCATAACACCGTCGTCAGCTGCAACAACAAGAATCGCAACGTCAGTTGCCATAGCACCACGCAGACGCATTGCAGTGAAGGCTTCATGACCAGGTGTATCCAGGAAGGTGATCTTCTCACCGCTTGGAAGAGTTACCTGATAAGCACCGATATGCTGAGTGATTCCGCCTGCTTCCTTAGCGATAACATTTGTATTACGAATTGCATCCAGAAGAGATGTCTTACCGTGATCAACGTGTCCCATAACGCATACTACAGGAGGACGCTTAACCATCTTAGCTTCGTCTTCTTCATCTTCCTTAAGAAGCTCTTCTATGTAGTCGATCACCTCTTCATGCTCGCAGATAATATCCATATCAAGAGCAATGGCTTCTGCCGACTCGAAATCAAGAATATCATTTACAGTAAGAACCTTGCCCTGAAGGAAGAGCTTCTTAATAAGTGCAGACGGCTGCATCTTAAGCTTATCAGCAAAATCCTTAAGGGAAATAGTATCAGGAAGTGTAATAACCTTGATTTCCTCTTCCTGTTTTGGCTTAACCTCCTGCTGTTTCTTAGTCAGAGCCTTCTCGTTCTCAAAGCGGTCGAACTTATCGCCTCCCTGCTTCTCAAATCTTCCCTTCTGGGTTCTGCCGCCCTTGCCCTTTCCTTTAGAATCAGACATTACAGGTGCAGCTGCTGCAGGAGCATTGCTTCTGTTCTTATTCTTATTATCGCGGTTAAAATCCCTTGAGTCTTTATTCTGGCCTGGTGCATTGGCTCTGTCGCCGCGCTGCGTGCCCTGACCCTGGAACTTGCCGCCTCTGTTCTGGTTATTGCCGCCGGTTCTGTCATCTCGCTTCTTATTTGGCTGGCGGTCGCTATTTTTATTCTGGTTATTGCCGCGTGATTTGTTGATCTGCAGATCAGATGCATTAACAGTTCCCTTAACCAGCTTCTCCCGAAGGGACTTGACAGCCTCTGATTCCTTTGGCTTAGCCGTCGGCTCAGGTGCCGGTTGGATCCTTCCGAGGATCTTCGTTCTGCCTACTATCTTAGGTGTCTGCGGTGTCGGTTCCTGAACAGGTGCACTCACTTCTGCAGGTGCCTCTGCGATCTCCTGTACAGATTGAGCCGCTTCCTCCTGAGCCTTTTTAGCTGCTTCTGCAGCCTTTCTCTCGGCTTCCTGAAGCTCCTTAGCCTTTTGCATTTCTAAGAGTTCATCATCAGGAATTCTGTCCCTGGCAGGTATACGGCGTCCCTGAACAGGCTTCTTAACTGCCGGCTTATCAGCTGCCTTTTCCTTAGGTGCCGGTTTACTGTCTGCGGTGCTCTTCTTGCCGCTAACCGGTGACTTCTTGCCATCGTCAGATTTTTTCTTGCCCTTTAATGAAACAGCATAATCCGGATTGAAAACCGTTGAATATTTTTTCTTTTTAACAGGCGCAGCGTCCTTGCCTTTAGCAGCGTCATCAGCTGACTTTTTCTCAGACTCAGAACTTTTCTTTTCAGCAGCCTCAGCGTCAGCTTTCTTGTTAATAAAATCAGGTACTGCCACTGCCTTAGGTGCAGCAGATTTGCTGCTGTCTGCAGATGATTCAAAATGCTTCTTAACCTTTTGCATCATCTGTTCCGGAATTGCGCTGGTGGGAGTAAGGTCCGCATATCCATTGGCATTCAGAAATCCAATAATTGCACTGCTGTTAACGTTCAGTTCTTTTCCCAGTTCGTGAATTCTCAATATTATCCCTCCCGTAAAATGGAAATGAGTCTGTCTGCAAAGCCCTTATCAAGGATGCCGATACTGGCTCTTTCCTGCTTACCTGTACATCTGCCGAGCATAAGCTTATCACAAGCATATTCAAGCCTTATATCTCGATATGTACACATATCATGAAAATGTTTTTTAGTATTATCAGAAGCATCAGCTGCAATTATTACAAGACATGCGCTTCTGTTCTTTATTGCCTGCTCTACCTGGAACTCGCCGCTGACCGTCTTGCCAGCCTTAGTCGCAAGTCCAAGCAGCTGTATGAATCTGTTATTCATCTTCCTCTTCTATATCTGTATCAGCAGCCGATTCTTCTGGCGGCTCCTCCTCTGAATATTCTGACTCAGAATATTCTTCCTGATATTCCTCATCTGAATATTCATCGCTATGCTCAATTTCCGATTCGTCATATTCATCCTCGGAATATCCTTCATAATTGCCTTCATAGATCTCCTGAAGAATATCCGCTGCCTGTGTCTCATTAAGGATATCGATCTTAAATCCTGTAAGTCTTGCAGCAAGTCTTACGTTCTGGCCTTCCTTACCGATTGCCAGTGACAGCTGCTGATCAGGAACGATAACCGTTGCAGTCTTCTCTTCGTCATCTGCCAGAACCGTAATAACCTTGGCTGGGCTTAATACATTCTGGATAAGCTGTGCAGGATCCTCAGACCAATTGATAATATCGATCTTCTCGCCCTTAAGCTCTGATACAACAGTATTAACTCTCATACCATTTATACCAACACATGCTCCAACCGGATCTACATCAGGATCATTGGACCATACAGCCATCTTAGTACGGCTGCCTGCCTCACGGGCGATCGCCTTGATCTCTACTGTTCCGTCCTGGATCTCTGTAACTTCTGACTCGAAGAGTTTTCTTACCAGCTCAGGGTGTGTTCTTGAAACTAATATCCTGAGAGATTTTCTGCTGTTCTTAACCTCCAGAACATATACCTTCAGCCTCTCATTGATACGGATCTTCTCGCCCTTGACCTGCTCATTATCATTTAAGATACCATCAGCCTTGCCCAGGTTGATAACGATATTATTATCATTGATACGCTGCACAATGCCTGTAACTACTTCCTTCTCCTTAGACTGGAACTCCTCAAATACATTGTCCTTTTCCTTCTCGCGAAGGCTCTGGAGCAGGACATTCTTGGCATTCTGTGTAGCAATACGGCTGAAATTCTTATCCTGTGATGCAAGTCTTACTGTATCTCCCAGTTCGCATCCCGGATAGATCTCCCTGGCATCTTCAAGTGAAATCTCTGTAAGTCCATTTATAACTTCTTCTACAACAGTCTTCTCTGCATATACGAAGTATTCGCCGGTTTCTTCGTCGATCTTGGCAAACACATTCTCTGCAGCAAGTATAGAATCTACATTTTTCTTGTACTGATTCTTATATGCTGTAACGAGAGAAGTCTCAATCGCAGAAAGGATAGCTTCCTTGCTGATGTTCTTCTCTTTTACTAAAATATCAATTGCTTCCATTAATTCACTGGCCATTGCTGATCTCCTCCTGATTGATCACGTATGTCTGTTAAAAAGCGAAATACTGTTTAATTACTGAAATATTCTTGCGGGGAATTATTATCTCTTCTGGTTCCTCAGGTCCGATATCAAGAACTACATTCTCACTGTCGTACCTGAGCAGATCCCCGATAAATTCCTTAACACCGTCTATTGGCTTATATGTATGCACCTCGATAGGCTTGCCCAAGTTGCGGATATAGTCCTTTTCTTTTTTCAGTGCCCTGGTAAGTCCCGGTGAACTTACCTCAAGTATATATGCTTCTTTAATAAAATCCTCGGCATCTAATCTGGCTTCAAGCGCACGGCTTATAAGCTCGCAGTCATTTACACCGATGCCGCCTTCCTTATCTATATATGCTCTTAGATACCAGTCCGAACCTTCTTTTACATATTCCACATCAACAAGCTCAAAATCATTAGCTTCCATCAGTGGTTTTAACAATTCCTCAGTTTTTTGCTCTATAGCTTGCTTTGTCATAATTAGTCTCTACACAACATTTAAGCGGGCCGACCGGTCCGCTTAAAATAATTTACTATAAGTTACTGGCTTATGCTAACATGCGGCATGTAAAATGTCAATGAAAATGTATCACCAGCTCCCATCAATATTATACGGATATGCCCTCAAGGATCTCTCCGCAAATGCCTCTCTAGCTCTCCGTGCTCTCATCCTCTTCGATTATCTTGTTAGTTTCAGCCTTGATATTGTCTCTGAGCTGTTCCATCAATTCATCTCTCTGGCCCTCGTAAACGCCGCCTGATCTAGGATCTAATGCGCTGTCGTTGTCAGCAGTTGTGTTTTGCCGATCGTTCTCAGGTTCTTTTTCATCTATAGGTGAAGCATAATTGCTGCCGGGTGCCTCGGCTGAACTGTCAGCTTGTTGGCTGAGCCTTGCCGCATCAAGCATTACCGTTTCATCAATGTGAATCGTATTATCAATGTCTTCTGAACAGTCGTAAGTTTCCCTGCTCGTCACTTCTGTCCTATCATCCTTAGTCTTAACATTATCTGAACTCTCAGCATTTATTCTGTCTGACTTCGGATTAACATCTCCTGGACCCTCGTTCTTCATTCTGCCTGACTTCGGGTTGACATCTTCTGAGCCATCGTTCTTCATTCTGTCTGACATCGGCTGGCTTGTGTGCTGCGAAGGTTCTGCAGCTGCAGATGCAGATGTATCGGCAGGCTCTATCTTAATCTTCTTGGACTTAACGGCCTCTACCTTCACCTTGCCCGTTTCATTGGTGCATTTAGCTATGTAATAAACAAGTCCCAGACACAGTAGTACATATACCATAGGATATGTCTCGTCTACCGCAGCAAGACCAAACAAGAATAACATAGCTGTAAGGATATATGAGGTTCTGTCATGCCTGTTCCTGTAAATTGCAACTACTGCAGCTGCAACCATCAGCACCATACATACAGAGCCCACGAAACCTGTCTTATACGCCACCTCCAGATATGTGCAATGAGAATGAGCGTAACCGGTGATCTTAGCTGCCTCAGCTGCAACCGTTTCCTGTCCGCTGCCCCATATAGGATTGGCCCTGATCCAGTCCATTGCCATATTCCAGATATGACGCCTGTTATGAAAATCCGGATCAAGTCCGATGGCAGCAACCCAGTTGGTTTTATTAATAACTACAATCGATACAAATAATGCAAAATCCACAGCTGCCAATATGACAGGCTGGCATATTATCCTTATAACCTTAGCGAAGCCTTTAGACAGCATCATAATATCGCCCATGATCATAAATGCCAGCATTGCTGCAAATGTTATCTCCTGAGTAAGTGAATCACATTTGAAAGCCATGAAAAGGTTCACTGTCATGGCTGCATAATTTACGATCTCCAGCCATTTGCCATATCTGTGAGCATAAGCTGAACCGCAGATGGCCATAGGCAGAACATATTCTATGCCGCCGTTAAAATTGCCCACCAGCGAATAATAAACATTACGATAATTACCATAGTCTTCCCACATGCCTACGCCCCAGTAATGGTAAACTGTATATGCGTTAACCATGCTTATTATGAATAATATGATAAATGCCAGCAGGATGTACTTCTTGGGATTGACCTTGAAGAATACTGCTATGTTCATTACCAGGAATATTCCTGCCAGACCATAGGTTCCCAGAGCCGAGCTCATATCACCGCCATTCATCTTGGTGGAAAATATAAGAACGCCTATAAATCCAATGGCTGCTATCAGTGCCCAATTGCCCCTGAATATCGTAAAGGAACTGCCATACAAGAACAAAAATGCCACTATAAGTATCACGCCGCATACGATCCTTACGGTATCCAGGTGCTCCTGAACCTGCGGTATGATCCTGATCTCATATGGCAAATAAAATGCCAGAAGTGATACAACGAATATAAAAATTCCCAGTATGCTGTTTAAAATGTCTGTTGTGATCTGTTCTACTTTGTTCATAAATTATTGTCTGTTGTAATTACGGCAAAAGCTGGTGTTCTTGACTGCGAGTATTTCCCGGCAGGCAATTGCATCAGCTCTTAACCATTATTTCATATCATTTTGTGCAAGCCTTAATTGTATACAAGTCCTTCATTTTCTAGTTGTGAGACTAACCTCCCGTGCCGTGAACATCTGCATGCAGCCCCGGCACGGGGGTGTCGGCTCTCACTTACTGTAATGCCGCAGTATATGGCATTGTTATTTTACTTTCTGTATTGCCTTTTTCTGCTTATGCGAAGTGTAACTCCTGATCCAAGCACTGCAGCCAGTGCGATGCCCATGATCATCATCCACATTCCTGCATTAGACTCGTCACCGGTCTTCGGTATGGTGGTCATCCTGTTTTCGATCGTTACCTTAACAGTCTGTGTACTGTCGGCCTTACTATAGGAAACTGTATCCCCTGCTATAACTGTATAGCAATTATTTCCGGTTGCAGTCTCTGTTACTCTGTAAAGCACCTCAACTGACTTACCATTGCCGTCAAGTACATATGCTGTGACATCCTTCCAGCCTGCTGCCGACCATACATCCGTTGATGTGTCTCCCGTAAATACCTGGCTGACCTTAGACGAGGTCCATACTGACTTGCCGTCATCATCGGTTCTATCCTCTGCTGACTTCTGTGTAACCTTATTCCAGGTCTTGCCATTATCAATGCTGTATTCCAGTGTAAATGTTACGCTTGCATCTCTCTTCTGATACTTATTGCTGTAGTCATTCCACATCTTGTCTGCATTGATCGTAAATGTCTTGGCATCATGACTGTTAACTATGTTAATAACCACCTGCTCTGCGTCGGTTAATCGAACCTTGGCAGCTGCCGGATCTTCTGATCCTTCTGTCTTGCTTGCATCTGCGTTGTAATATGTTGCCTTATATTCATCAGAGGTGTCTTCCTCAACAACATAATATTCAGAATATGACTTGCTGTATGTACTATAAACCGGAAGATTATCCCATGTATAGCTCATACTTCCATCTTCTGCAGCAGCAATGGTTACTGTCTCAAGTGCCTCTGCCTCAGACTTACCATCTGCAGTATCTATTCTGTACAGTGTAAGCGTAATAGTTTGTGGTCTGATGCCGTCACGGTTCTGACCATCATTCCAGATCTTGGTTACATTCAGACTGCCCATCT
>CAVAJR010000012.1:0-56243 GCA_963589005.1 Bacteroidaceae bacterium
GGGCTGCACGCCGAGGTTCACGGCACATATTATTTATGTTCGCAATTCTAATATGATACCAGCGTAAATATAATAAAGTAGGCTACAATTGCTGCCAGCAGCAATCCCTGCTTTAACATATCGTCTCTGAGCAAACCAATGAATTCCCTGACAGATGCATTGGGCCAGAAATACCACTTGGTTCTGGCGCCCATGCCTACAGCATGAAGTCCCACGCGGCTGGCATACAGTCCGCTTCTGAATATATGATAATTAGTGGTTGAGAAAGCAACCTTGGCATCCGGATTAACTGCATCAATCTTGACCTTGCTGAATTTCATATTCTCAAACGTATTTTTCGACTGATCCTCCTCTATAATTCGGCTCTCAGGAATGCCCTGCTTTAAGAGATATCCCTTCATCGCCGCACACTCAGATGTAACCTCTCGCGGTCCCTGTCCTCCCGACGGAATGAAGATTATATCCTTGCCGGTTTCTTCCTTCTGCTTCCTTGCAAATGCAATGGCTCTGTCTACTCTGCCTCTTAACAACGGTGTCGGAGTTCCGTCAGGCATAATTCCGCATCCCAGAATAATAATGAAATCCTTATCAAAACTTGGCTGATATCTGATCGCAATCATATGAGCAACGATTGTTCCGATTATCATGCATTCAAAATACAGGTACATTGATGCAATAATATTTACAAGCAGTTCGTGAATTTTAATCTGCATCACACTTCCGGACACATCGCTTTCAAGCCATACAACTAATGCCGCAACACCAAGCAAAAGCACTGATACAATGATTCCCAGCAGATTAACAAATCTTCTTCCTTCATGCCTTATAAGCGAAATATTAGATATGCACAGAGCTACCGAGAATGCAAATATAAACGGTAATGTGCACAATATATATATCTGAGCCGAGTTAACCATTGTATGTAAAATCTGTACCATATTGTAACCCAGGAATTTATCAGGATCGGTTATCAGCCTTATTGCCAAAATCAGATAAAAAATAAGCAGTGAAAACAAAAACAAAGCAAATCCGATATACCATATCGTATTATACGAATATATATTAACCTTGATCTGCTTGATAAATGCTCGCACGAGGCATGCGATAACTGCGCACAAATATATATTAATTATGATCGCGATCGCTGCAGCATTGGCATCCGCATCTAATATTGTCAAAATTGCAATCGCCACTGCTGCCGCAATTGACAGGACTGCTGCATTCCATAACTTGGGCTGTTTTGTTTCGGTATTAAATCTAAACACTTTATTCTAATCCTATCCTCTTATTTTCTTCTCTTACAAAGTCGACAAATTTCTTTCTTGCCTTATTTTTATTGGCATTGTTCCATACCATGTCGATCTCAAGTTTAATTTGGTAATCCGATGTTTTTATATAATTCACAAGACCTCCGTAGACATTCTGTGTCTGACCGAACAAGTGTCCTACAGCTACACCGGAGGCTACATTCAGAATCATTTCACCCACATTTTTGGCAATCATTATGCTCTTAGGTTCAAATCCTTTTTCTGCAATCATGTCAATCATTCTCACAAATGGTATGTGATCTGTCGTCGGCTGAATGCCTATATAATTTTCTCCATTGAGCTGTCTCATGGTAATCTCTTTTTCATTTGCCAACGGATGAAATTTGCTGACTACTACGGCAAGGTCATCTACATCAAAGGGAATACTGTTAATATTAGATTCCAGATCAACCTCGAATTTCGTCTGAAACGCAATATCGATCATGTCACCAACGATATATTTTCTTATCTCCGCCGCTGTATACCTGTGCATTGACAGGGATATCTCCGGATGCTGCTCCCGGAATCTGTACAGCATATTGATCAGCCTGCCGTACTCAATGCCGGTATATCCAATGCTTAACTTCGTATCCGGATTAACTCCCAGCATTCTGACCTTATTTTCAAGATCATCACCATATTTAAGAAGTACCGGAGCCTCATTATATAAGAGCTTGCCTGCTGCAGTAAGTTCAACAGCCCTGTTGTCGCGAATAAAAAGCGTCGTTCCTAATTCTTTTTCAAAATCAGATATTTTCTTGCTGAGCGCCGGCTGACTGATAAAAAGTTCAACTGCCGCCTTAGTAAAACTCTGATATTTTGCAACACACATAAATGCCCTAAGTTTCTGTATGTCCATATTTTCACCCTCCAAACCGCTACAAATATAGCACAATACTTTGAGTTGTTATAGTTTTTTTTAATGGCCTGATAACTTATCAAAATTGTACATATCACAAGGCAAAAACTATAATAAATACTGAAAATCAGAACTTGATAATGTCAAATGTTCTACAAAAATGAGCCAAAAATCCGGCTCTGGCAGACCTAACAGGAGGAGGAATAATGAAAATTTACAGTCCATGGGCGGAGGTTAACAGTTCAGCACCTGTTCTGTTAAATCCGCGTCTTGATACGCTTGATGGAAAAACAATCGGCCTTTATGCACACTTTAAAGGTCATTCACCGGTAATGCTTGAGATTTTATCTGAGCTTCTGGCAGAACGATATCCTAATACCAAATTCAAAGCAATCCAGCTTAAGAGAGATACAAAGGAGGCATTCAAGCTTCCGGAATTTGATGCCGAATTAAAGTCATGGCTTGAAGATGTTGATGGTGTCATCACAGCCTACGGAGATGCCGGAAGCTGCTGCATGTTCCATGCTTATAATACAGTATATATTGAAAAACTGGGAAAGCCTGCAGTCATGTTATGTAAGGAGGATCTCCTGGGAGTCGGCAAGAAAGCTGCAACATCCCGTCTGTGTCCTAACTTAAGATTCGTAACCACACCGATCCCAGATCTTACATGGGTTCCTGAACTGAACGAGCAAGTTCGTGAAGGTATCATCAGACCTAATCTCAGAAAAGTTCTTGATCAGGTAATTGACGGATTATGCAAGCCGCTTACGGCAGAGGAACAGATCCCTTATGTCAAGGACAACAGCTACGCTCAGCCATTTGAAGTTGACGACCTGAGTACGATAAGCGACTTGTTCTATAAGAAGGGATGGACAACGGGTCTTCCTATCCTCCCTCCGACCGAAGAAGCCGTTCAAGAGATGATGAAGGGAACTGATCTTCCTGCTGATCATGTGGTGGCAGAGCTTCCTCCTATGATGGGCAAGGCAACTGTAGAAAAGATCGCTGTCAATGCTGTTATGGCAGGCTGCAAGCCTACATATATGCCAGTGCTCATCGCCGCTGTAAAAGGAAGCGTTGATCCTCTTATTGCCCTGGAGGGATGGACATGCTCCGTTGCCAGCTGGTGTCCTATCATAACTGTCAGCGGCAAGGTTGCCAACCAGATCGGTATCGGCACAGGCGGTGCTGCTCTCAGCCAGTATCAGAAGGCAAATGCTGCTATATCTAGGGCATATGCATACATTATCCAGAATATCTCAGGAGTTCGTCCTGTAACAGAAGATAAAGCAGAAGTTGGTCATGAAGGCCGTATGGGCATTACCATAGGTGATCGCATTGAAGATGATAATCCATGGGAGCCTCTTCATACAGATTTTGGTCTTGACAAGGATGACAGTGCTGTTGTTATGTTCTGGGGGCAGGAACGTTATGAAGGACACGGAGGCAATGCTGCTTCATGCTTCAAATCCATGTACCGCTGTGCATACGGCGGATGGGACAGAGGCTGCTGCTATGTAATGTCTCCGGGATTTGCACGTATACTTAACCGTGACGGATTCACCAGCAGAAAGGCTGTATTAAGCTATGTGCAGCAATATGCCCGTCACAGTGCAGCCAACGTTAACTTCAGATGGATGTATGACAACAATCACGTTCCTGCCGGCGTTGTGCTTCCATTGACTAAGGAAGAGAGTGCTCCCCTCTTCTGGACTACGGATCACATGATGATCGTTGTTTCCGGCTCGAACTATGATGCTACTTGCATCAATTTCGCAGGCGGCGGCGAACATGGCGGCCCATCTTGTACCAAGATAGAGCTTCCGGCTAATTGGGATGAATTGATAAAGGAATATGCAGTAATTGAACCAGAATATCACGCATATTAATTTATTGTTCTATAAAAACCTCACTATATGATCATTGATCAAGAGACAAGGTGTCAGTCAACTGGCATCTTGTCTCTTTTTTGCATCCGTAATCTCCATCAACGGCATGTTTTATTTGCTATCTGTCTCACACGCAGATATTCCAGGCTCACTGTTCTCATAAAAGCATACTCATGGTGCAGCTAATAAAAAACACTTATTCCAGAATTCAGGTACGAAACTGATATCAGTCAGAAAAGAAGAACCGTAATCTTATGACTACGGTTCTCATTACTTGATAATAATTATATTAATGTCAGATCTCTTCCGGAAGATACGGTCCCCAATTGTAGATATTATCGTATGAATATACGGCATCCGGATGGAATATATAATATCTAGGCGGATTGTCAGGACGCAGCTCTCTTACAGGAGCCAGTCTCATGCAGTCTGCCTGCTTCATCCATCCCTGGTCAAATGGTGTTCTTACATAAGCTATCAGATGAAGCTTTAATATCTTCCACTCGCCGTCTACCTTGACGAATTCATTCTGATATCTTCCGATAAACCACATGGCAGTAAGCTTGCGCTCATCGCAAGGATAAGGCGTAGCAACCTTCGTCCATGGACTTAAGATTGTCCACTGACCTGCTGCCCTGTCACCTGTTCCGTTATCACTGATAATGATTTTAGGGGTTGTCAAATGCTGAAACTCCATCCAGCCGGTCTTTTCCTCAATTGACTGCGCTCGCTCGTGAAGTGCTGTCATATATGCTCTAACCTGCTCTGGTCCTTTATATTCACCGCCCTCCATAAGTTCAAAGCTTACCTGCGGATTATCAATTGCAAATAGATTTTCTAATGATGATTTATAATCCATCTTCAGGCAGTTTGTAACATAATCTGCCATAAGATTCTGAATTTCATCCATATTTGCTGCACGCATTGCTAATTCTAATGTTTTCTGATCCATGATCTAAGCCTCCTTAATTTTGTTCCGGAATGAATGGTCCCCATTGATGAGCACCTTTGCCGGAATAAATATTTGCAGGATTATATTGCGGCTGATATGGATCATCACCTGCGAAATGATATGCATGCAGGATACGTCTTGCATCTGCCTGTTTAACCCATCCCAGTTCATATGGCGAACGGGCATATGAATAAACCTTATTTTTCAGTAATTTCCACTGTCCGTCTATCTTGATATATTCATTGTTGTATCTGGCCAGGAACCAATATCCGCACGGTCTCTTCTTATCACCCGGATATGGTGTTACAGCCATGGCATGAGGTGCCAGCTCATTAAATTGCGCATATGCATGATTGCCGTCTTCACTCAATACCACATGAGGAGACCACAGGCATACCATTCCAAACCATCCGTGAACGGCCATAGGATTGCCGGCGCTTGGCTTATTGCAGCCCTCTACGAAGGCTTTCATGCCAGGTCCTACATAATCTCCACCCTCGCACATTGTAAATGTAATGTCGGGTTCATCCATGGCAAATAATTCAACACACATCTGCTTCATGTTGAAGGAATCCAGAAGTGTCAGGTATCTGCCCTGCATATTTTCTATTTCCTTAACAGCTGCAGCTCTTTCAATGCGCTTCATTGTTGCCTCATCTTCCGTCAGCTCAGGTGCCGGTCCATCATCAATTACCGTCGGAAGAAACGGTCCGTATGTATGAAGTCCGTCTCCTGAATATGTCGCATCCGAATGATAAACCTTGTTCGGATTAGACGGACGTGTCGGTTCTATCTTGCAGCCGCCGAATCTCAGACAATCAGGATTCTTAAGCCAGCCCTCCTCAAATGGAGTTTTGAAGTATGTTACCAAATGTATCTTCAATAATTTCCATTTGCCGTCGACCTTAATAAATTCATTGTCATATCGTCCGCAGATCCACAATGCGGTAAGCTTCTCGCAGTCAGCAGGATATGGGGTTGCCATCATAGCATTTGCATTTAATATATCCCACTGAGCCCTGGCACGCTGTCCGCTTGTACTTATTACAATATGAGGTGTTGCGAGGTTCTGTACTCCCATCCAGCCTCTCTTATCTGACGGATCATCTAAATAAGACTGAATATACTGCATATATTCTCTGACCTTGTCGGGTCCTTCGTAATAGCCCTCTTCCATAAATTCAACACTTACTTCCGGATGCTCTGACGCCATACATTTGTTTAATATTTTTATGGCATCGAACTGATCCATGTATTGAACATATTCAGCCATTACCTGTGTGATCTCCACATGATCCGCCATACGGACCAGCGAAGCTAATTGTTTTTTGTCCATGTCTCTTCTCTTTATACTTTCGTTATTATGTAATCATCCGGAGCAGCAATATTTAATAGAATTTCCTGCAAATGCTATTCCAAATAATTACGTTATTGCCTTCTTTATTAACCTTTTAATTTTATATACCGGAAACAAATCATATCTCAGGAATTTATTTCCGGCACCAGTTTCTGTCTTCTGAATATTCTACTTCATCAGATTTGGAAGCAGCAGTGAAATCTGCGGTATGTACATGCATATTACAAGCGCTATGAACATCGCTACAATGAATGGCAGAATACCCTTAATAATCTCTCCTATCTTAACATCCGGGACTCGGTTGGCTATAACGAAGAGATTCATGCCTACAGGCGGTGTAACACATCCGATAGCGCCGCAGAAGGTTACGATAATGCCGAACCATATAAGGTTCATTCCAAGGCTTGCTACAATCGGCGCAAAGATCGGAACTGTAAGCATCATAAGTGGTGCTACATCCAGGAAGCATCCCAAGAACAGATAAATGATAACCATTAACCAGATGATCGTCATTGGTGCTACATCCAGACTTCCTACCCATTTAGACAATGCCTTAGGAAGTCCTGACAGTGACATGAATGAGTTAAAGAACTGAACGCCTACGAACAGGAAGAAGAATGATGCTCCTGATCCTACAACGCCTTTCATTGATTTGATGAAATCCTTAACATTTATTCTGCGCATTGCAAATGTTATTATTGTTGCACCTACCGCTCCTACTGCAGCACCTTCATTTACTGTGCAGATACCTCCCCAGATACCGCCCATAACAAGGATGATAAGCAAGAAGAACGGCCATACATGTGCCAGACTCTTAAATCTCTCCTTGAGAGGATACTTCTCTGTCAATGGTGCATCCTGTGGTCTTCTCTTGGCCCAGATAACAATTGTTACACACAGGCATATAAGCAGGAGAATTCCCGGAAGCCATCCTGCCATGAACAGCTTGGCTATGGATGTCTCAGACATGATTCCGTACATGATCAGCGGAACTGACGGCGGGATCAATGTTCCAAGCGGTCCGGCTGCTGCAATGGCTGCAAGACCTAATCTCGGGCTGTAACCAAACTTCTTCATTTCCGGCCATGCGATCTGAGAGAATACCATTGCAGTGGTAACGCCTGAGCCGCATACTGCGCCGAATATGGCACTTGAAACTGATGTAGTTATGGCCAGACCGCCTTTTTTGTGGCCAAACCAATATCTTGCTGATGTATATGCATCAGTAGTCAGCCCACCGGCCGAGGCGACATCTCCCATCATCATAAACATTGGCATAACCAATAATGTATATGACGCAGCTGCCGTAACCGGAATCGTCATCATGTAGTTGATACCCATGTCAAATCCCAATATAGCCATCATGCCTACTACACCTGAAACGCCGAATACAAATGCGATCGGCATTCCTAAAAACATAAGAACGAGCATTACACAAAGCCCAATAATTCCAATAGTTAAAGACGACATTATGCATTTGCTCCTTTCTGCAGTTTAGCTTCCTTCGAAGCTGTAACACCCTCAATAAAATATCTTATCGCATCAAGCAAGAACTCTACTGCGGCGATCACACTGCCTAATGATGCTAAATAATAAACATAGAAATTAGGAATTCTGAGAATGAGTGTTGCGTTTGACGGTGTTTTAACAAGATTTCCTGCCTGCTGGAACACTTTGATAGTAACGAATACTAAGAATGCGCAGCATACAAGATCAAGAACCCCATATAATATGCTCTTAACATTCAGCGACAGCTTATCCGGAATCGTCTCTACCCGGACATGCCCTCTGTGTCTGGTTGTAAACGGAAGTCCGAAATAAACAACTACAACCGTTCCCAGTTCTGCAAGCTCTTGCTGTCCCGGAATCGGACTATTAAATACGTATCTCATAATGACATCGACAAATATCATTACAACTATCAGGAAAAGCATTATCGCTCCGAACCAAACGCATATCCTGCTGACTTTATCGAACGCCTTATTGACAGCATTATATATTTTTTTCATATAACGTACCTTCTGATCTACCGCGGTTTAATACGCAGTAATCCCCTATTTTACATGAGGCACAGCATCTTAATGCCGCGCCTCATATATTATTTTTTAGAACCTTAAATTATCCCTTCAGCCTTAGTTATTAGCAACAGCCTCATCAATAATCGCGATGATCGCATCGCCATCTAATCCGGCTGCCTTAAGGTCTGCAACATATTCATCCTTATATGATGCTGTTGCTGCCTTCATTGCATCCATTAATTCGTCAGATGCCTGGTATACAGTAACGCCCTGACTCTCAAGGGTTGCAATTGAATTATCATATTCCTCAGCAAGCTTCGGAATGTAATAGCTTGTGATCTTCTCTGTAAATGCATCCTTGATTATTGTCTGCAGATCCTCTGGAAGTGAATTCCATGTATTGTTATTCATACCGCAGAACATGCAGCTCATGCCGATAGCTCCCTGCATAAGGTATGGGCAAACCTCGCCAAGACCTGTTGTTGAGCCGTATAAAGCGCCGGTAATTACGCCATCAAGAACTCCCTGCTGAAGAGCTGTTGTCTGCTCCGAAGGCTGAATTGAAACTGCTGTTGCTCCTAATGAGCCTATAGCATTGGACATGGTAACTGATGAACCGCGCAGTTTAAGTCCTGCCAGATCTTCCATCGAATTAACCTGTTTTTTAGTTGTGAAAAGTTCAAGTGAACCTGCAGGAAGGAATGTAAGCACTTCCATATAATCTGTATATTCAGGAAGCAGATCTGCTTCTAATAAAGCATTCATTGCTGCATAAACCTGCGCATCATTTGCCAGGTGACATATCAATAATATCGATGCCGCCCATTGTAAACATATTCCAGATATCAGCCGGTGCTCCTAATGTATTATTATGGTATATCTCGAACTGTAACCTGCCGTCTGATGCCTCTGTGATCTCTTCAAAAAGTTCGTCATACATCTGAGCAAACCATGTGCTGTCTCCACGAGTTGTGCTGACTTTCAATGTGTAAACTGTGTCATCTGACGTTTCCCCTGCATATGCTGTAAACGGAACAGCCGCCATACATACAGCAAGAGCCATACATAGTAATTTCTTCATTATTTTCCTCCTCCATCAGTTGAAATTTTGTATGTTTTTTGTACGCAAGGATTATATGCCTCTGTTATACAAAAGTATAATGTTAAAAAGTTATCATGCCAAAATCAAAAGGAATAATCTTATTTTGTTAGTTGCAGCTTACCATTTGACAATGTGCTCAATATTGCCTTTTAGTTTATCATTACACATTTTCTCTTTTCTTTTTTTCTTTTTTCTGTATAATCAGCGGCGTTGGTTAGCGTTTGCTAACTAGGATTGTGTAATAATAAATCTATGTTGGCATCTCTTACAAGGGATATCAGACTGCATCACGCCTCGTATTGCTCCAGTCTATTCTTCTGATAGGAGATGTTTCCGACACACCAGAACAAGAGGTAAGAAATGAAGAAAAATCCAGTTTTATTAACAGCAGGTATCGTCATTTTGTCTATGGCTGCAAGCACAGCAGCATTTGCAGGCGATGCGCAAGGCACAGAAGCTGCAGAGGCTTCAACATACGTTGTTATGAATATCCCTTATGGAGAATTCTATGCAAATGAATACGAAGGCGGAGACGCTGTTGACTCAGTTTCATCTGCAACAATGCAAAAGCCTGCCAAAGAGGGGCTTACAGGTGGTTCATACCATCTTGAAGACAACAGCAAGATCTTAGGTATCTCATATCCTGTTGCCGTTCCGGAAGGTACAACACTTGACGAAAGCCTTAAGGTTGCAACTGCTGAGGATCTCTATGCTGCAGCTGATTATTCATATTGTGAGCTGACAGAGGCTCCTTCATATTACAAGGTTCTTACTGTAAATGAAGATGGTTCATACTCTTTCGGCAAATCAGAAGGTGAAGTAACCGAAGTTACATCAGAGGTTACTATTGAGGATCAGTCAAGATGGAGCGATTTCGTTCTTGTATTTGATGAGAGCTTCCAGGAATATACAGTTTACGGTGCTGTTGTTCACACAGCAGAAGGCGGCAGCTACGGTATGCGTACACTTGAAAATATCTGGAGAGGATTCGAGATCGGTATTACAACAACATCTTATTTTGAGGATGTACACGGCGGACAGCAGTCATACGAACCATATGAGAGCCTCATGGGACAGACAATTGATCAGGTTACCTTCTATACAACTGAAGGAATCAAAACTGTAAGCACAAGTGTCTATGTTCCTTACAAGTTTGAAAACACTATTGAGGTTGCCGAGGCTGATATTACAGCCGGTGAGACAACTGTAGCTCTTACAGGTTTCCCTGAGGATTATGAAGCTGAATATTCAATTGAGGGCAATGGCGAATTAACATGCGACGGCTCCAAGATCACATGGGAGAATGCATTTGCCGGAACATATACACTTAATGTCACAGATGCCAGCGGCAAATATGCATCATATTCACAGGACTTCATCCTTTCAACTACTGATGTGATCGCAGAAGCAGGTGACGATGCTCTCGTTGCAGCCGAAGGTGTATCTGATGAAGCATTTGCGGCTTATATCTCAGCTATTTCAGATTTCGATGCAAACGGAACTAACTTCCAGGCAACAGGCAAGCACGGAACACAGATCGTTCTTGAAGACGGCAGCATCGATAAGACACAGAATTCTGTATTCAGCGAGGTGGGTGATTACGAACTTGTCATCCATGCATCAGGTTATTCAGATGTAACGATTTATGTACACATCGATGAAGTTGCTGTGACCGAAGAATCAGAAGGCGGTCAGAGCCAGGGCGAGGGCGCACAGGGTGGCCAGCACTAAGCTGTAATCATCCGGTTGTCAGCCAAAGTTATGTAAATGCGGTTTTATAAATGACCGCTTGATAATTAAATTTACAGCAAGTTATTTGCATGAACTAAGTCGGTCACTATATCTATGGTATAGTGACCGATTAAATTGATTAATGAATTAAGAAAACGACACTTCCATATGCACCTGAGCCGGGTTCTATACGTGTCTTATGAGAATTTATGAATTTTATTATTTCTTTTATACTTGTTATCCTTTTTATCAGATATTTTAGTGAGATCCTTAAGAAAAAGCCTACTCTATTCTACATAGCCGCTGCTGCGATCGCAGCCATTGTTGTAGCTGTACACGCTCTGGGCTATCACTTCACCGGGGTATTCGGTAATTATATTGAGCCGCTGTTTGCAAGGGCCGGCATTTCCGGTGCTATGTTTATACTTGTAATGTATGCCGGTGCAGCGCCTGCAGGCTCGTATGTCTCCAGAAAGCTTATGCCGATACGTGGTCAGCTCTCGATCATCGCCAGCATCTTAACACTGGGACATAATGCAGCATACGGTCTTACATATTTTAAGAATCTGTTCACTGCCCGTGCTGATATGCAGATGTATCAGATTCTGGCCTTCATCTGTTCTATCATCATGATAGTTATAATGATCCCACTCTTTATAACATCATTTATTAAGATCCGCCGCAAGATGAACGGCAGGAAATGGAAGAAGCTGCAGCGGCTTGCTTATGTATTCTATGGACTTACATATGTTCATGTTCTGCTTCTCATAATGCCTCAGGTTCTGAGACAGCGAACCTGGTATATTGTAAGCTTCATCCTGTATACCGCTATATATCTCGGATATCTCATATGTCGCCTGCTTAAAGCAAATGCAAGGAAGCATAAGACTGAGAAGGTTCTGCTTAAGAAGCAAGTCTATGCCCTTATTATATGTACATGCATATCAATTGCTGCGGGACTTATACTCTCCTTCGGATTGGGTCAGGCTAGGCTATCACGCACCCGCAAGGCAACTGCATCTGAGTCGTCAGATAAGGATTCTGCTGAAACTGCTGCCCATGACCTGAATACTGATCTAAACGATAATGATGAGGATTCTGAAAAAGCTGCAGGTATTGCATCCGGCAGCAGCGATACCCATGTCGAGACAGACAGTGCTGGCACTGCCCATGCTGCAGCCAACGCTTCTGCAGATGACAATCCTGACACAGCTGCAGCTTCGTCCACTGTGTACAAGGATGGCACATTTACCGGCACAGGATTTGGCTACGAAGGTAATATTTCAGTTAATGTAACTATTGAAAATGACAAGATCATCAGTCTGGAATTTGCCGAATATGATGACGATCCTGATTACAGAGTTGACGGCAATGAAATGCTTGCTAATATTTATATGGCTCAAACCGACGATGAAATTGTAACAGATGTTGATACCGTAAGCGGCGCAACCTTTACATCAGAAGGAGTTCTCGACGCATTTCTGGATGCATTAGATGCTGCGATGAACTGACGGTCTGATCTCATCCCTTAAGCGCTGCACCGTCATGATTCAGACTAAAAGCTGATTAATGTAACCAATAATTGTCGGATCTCCCGGCTGCCGTTTTGTTTCGCACAGCTGCCGCCGGGAAACACATCAACTGACATTAGGCAGACGACTTATCTATGCTTCCTGGCAATGTTCTCAATGATAGTCATGATGCCTGCGTAAAAATCAGCATCCATCTGTGGCTGATGAGGTCTTAGGCATCGGCTGCAGTCCTTGATGCCCTTGGCGTTATATGAGAAATTCCCGCCGCATTCATCATCAAGCGAATATAAGGGACAATAGCAATAATGGCAGTTAAATGAATCCGGATCATCTGTCTCATGACACGGGAAATACTCGCATTCTCTGTTTTGATAGAATTCATGATTAAACTTTCTCATTCAACTTCCTCTTATAGCGCAGTCAGATACACGACACATTATTTTTCATAGAGTAATTCCCTGACTGATACAACAATTATTTCTTTCTTGTAACACAAAACCTGTGCTATTATATAAAAATATGGGCTAATTTAAAAGATGCTCAGTTATTTTATACATTCATTTATGTTTAAATATAATTTGCTTTTCTTGTGTCCGGAGGGCTCAGCCACGGTTTGAAGACATTTTTGAACAGTGGCTGCACGGCCGAGGAGGCTCACGGCATATTGTAATTTTATTTATTCTGCTGTATCAACCGGCACAGCAATAGCTTCATAAATTGAGGAAGGAAGAGTTTTTATATGGCAGACAGTATTCTGACAATGGAGAATATCAGCAAATCCTATACCGGCAGAATGGTTCTTAATAAGGCTGATTTCTATCTGCAGCAAGGTGAAAAGGTTGGCATTATCGGCATAAACGGAACCGGCAAATCAACACTTCTCCGGCTGATATCCGGTATTGAAGAACCCGATAACGGCAGCATTGTCATTGCTAAGAACACTATTATCAGATTTTTGCCGCAGGATCTGGATTATCCGGAAGGCACTACTGTTATTGATGCCGTTACAAGCGCAGACCGATTTGTATCATCAGTCTCCACCTCAGGCAAAATCATATCAAGGATCTCAGATGTCACTGCAGATGATAAATCAATAAAAGACGATGAATATTGGACACGACTGTCAGATGCCAAATCAATGCTTACCCGATTGGGCATCTATAATTTTGATCAGCCTGTAAGTGAACTGTCCGGCGGACAGCGCAAATGTCTTGCCATCGTTTCTGTATTGTTATATCCGTCAGAGATCCTGGTAATGGACGAACCGACTAATCACCTTGACCAGGAAACCTCTCAATGGCTTGAGGATCAGCTTAAGTCCCACCGCGGCGCTCTTGTACTTGTAACTCACGACAGATATTTTCTTGACAGTGTAACCAGCAGAATTATTGAAATTGATAAAGGAAACATCTACTCCTATGATACGAATTATTCCGGTTACATTGAACTAAAGATGCAGCGTGAGGAACAGATGATCTCATCTGAAGCCAAACGGCAGAACATATTGAGGAAGGAACTTGCCTGGATAAGACGAGGCGCACGGGCACGTTCAACCAAGCAGAAGGCCCATATCCAAAGATATGAGGCTCTGCGAGATCAGGAGGCTCCAATATTTGACCAGAAGGTACAGCTTGAATCCATCTCATCCCGTATGGGCAAGACCACAGTTGAACTTGAGCATATCTGCAAATCTTACGGGAATACTGTACTTATCAATGATTTTTCTTATAACTTTCTTAAGACAGACCGAGTGGGATTTGTGGGCGCAAATGGTGCCGGCAAAACTACTCTTCTTAAGATGATCATGGGAATGATCCAGCCGGATTTTGGCAGAATAACCATCGGTCAAACCATACGCATAGGTTATTTTTCGCAGGAACTTGAGACAGAGGAAAAGGACAGCATTGCATATATGGATCCTCAGACAACCGTTATAAATTATATTAAGGACATTGCAGAATATGTAAATACCAATGACGGTCGTATAAGTGCTTCCCGCATGCTTGAAAGATTCCTGTTTACGCCGGAAATGCAATATAGCAGAATTGAGAAACTCTCCGGCGGTGAGAGACGCCGCCTTAATCTGCTGCGGGTTCTCATGCAGGCACCCAATGTACTTCTGCTGGATGAGCCAACCAATGACCTGGATATTGCTACGCTGAGTATTCTTGAGGATTATCTGGATACATTTGCAGGCATTGTAATCACTGTATCCCATGACAGATATTTCCTGGACCGTGTTGTATCAAGGATATTTGCCTTTGAAGGTAATGGTAAAATAGTACAATATGAGGGAGGATGGACTGAATATAGTCAGAAGCGGCCCAAGCCGGAACGAAATTTCGGTTCAACGTCATACTCAGCTGTCGATGTCTCCGGTATTGAAGCTGATCATGCTGCTGCATCTAAAATTTCAGCAACTGCCATTGGCAGCGGTAGTGATAGTGACGCCAGCAATATGAAGGGATCCGAGCGCAGCCGAAATCACAAGCTCAAGTTCTCCTTTAATGAAAAACGTGAATACGAAACAATTGAAGCAGACATTGCCTTACTTGAAGATAAGATTGCATCACTTGAGAAGGAAATTGCTGCCAATTCCAGCGACTTTGTTAAGCTTCAGAAACTATCAGCGCAGAAGGATGAAACCGAGGCTGCGCTTCTTGAGAAAATGGAACGATGGGAATATCTTGAAGAACTGGCACAGGCAATTGATGCTCAGCAGAGCCGTTAGATTGACGACGCTTATTCTGCATACAAGCCACTGTATACGCAGGTGATAATTCCTTACTATTTCCTGCGCCAGATTGCGATTGCATTCGACCTGCTGGCCAGTCTGTCAAGATCAATCTCTGCCGGACAGACCTTGGCACAGGCTAGGGATTTGCCGCAGCCCTCATATACATGCCGACTATAGAGTTTTCTTATCGCAAGCTGTTCTTCCTCCGAATACGTAGAGATCAGCCTGGCTTGCGGCGCGAATCCTGCTGCTCCCATGAAATCCCCCTCCGGGCAGAAATTAGGGCAAGCCTCCAGGCAGCACCCGCATTGCAGACATCTGGCAGCATCATAAGCCTCATCAAGATTGCGTTCCTTGATCTCAGCGCTCTCCCCGCTCCATACCTTAAGTGTCTTCAGATTTTGATACATTACAGATCTGTCCACCACCAGATCCTTAATTACAGGAAATTTGCTGAGGGGCGCAAGCTTAATTACTTTATTTTTCTTCAGCTTATTAAGAAAAGTATCACAAGCCAGCTGCGGCATACCATTTATCAGCATGGCGCAGGCGCCGCATTTTTTTTGAAGGCATCCCACTTCCCAGGCAATCTCCTCAACGATATTTCCTTCAATATCCTTATAGCTGCCCCCATTATTTATCCGAGTTAGTGCAGTCGCAACTGTCTCCCTATCGTCCTCTGTAATGAATTCAATCCTCTGGTGATATGGTTGACTGTCCTTATCTTTTCTTCTTAATATATCAAATATATATTTCATTTATGATGAGATTCCCTTTTGCATTCTTCTGTGATAATTTTCCGGTGATGTCAGCAGACAGCATGGCGTTTCTTATACTATCCTGCATTCATATACAGATCTGTCGCAAGATTTAACTTTTCAAATATCGTGACATCGCGGTCTCTTTCAATTTTAGCAGTGGATCAATTTTGCCTCATGACCTGCCATAATAACAGTTCTGCCTCTGTAGTTCTCCGATGTCTGCGGATAATCGCTTCTGTAGTGTGCGCCGCGGCTTTCTTTTCTCAGGATTGCACATTCAAGCATCGCTTTAGCCAGATACAGCCTGTTTTCTTCTCTTGTATTTAATTTGCTGCCATTAAATTGCCCATCCGCAATGATTGCTTTAATCTCCTTCAGGGCAGCATTCATGTCATTTTCATTTCGAACTATTCCCATTGCATGCATCAGAAGATCTCTGATCACCATGTTAAGTGAGGCCGATGAGGTGCAATTTATATAATCGCTTACTGACCCAGATATCTTATCTGAGATAAGGTTCGATGAACTGCCTGCAATGTTATTATATTCTGTATGCATTTTATAATCTGTCTGATAATTAATGCCATCTCCTGTTGTTTTAAGCTCTGTTATCATACTCTCTGCCGCAACAATTCCGCCATATATTGCACCCATAGTTGAATTGCCGCCCAAACGATTTGCCCCATGATATTGACTGCAGCACTCGCCTGCCGCATAAAGTCCGTCAATATTGGTCTTGTGATGTATGTCTACATCAATTCCGCCCATGAAATAATGAATACCTGGCTCTACCGGGATCGGAGACTTGGCCGGATCAATGCCCAGATAATGTTTAACCTCGTTTCTTAAATCCGGAAGCTTCTTGACCCATGTTTCTTTAGGAAGTTCGTGCAGATCCAACCATACCTGATCATCACATTCAGCTGAATGGGTTACAAAATAGCTCTCTCTTGCTACCACATCTCTCGGCATGAGATTGCCCAGCTCCGGGTATTTTTCTTCCATAAAATACCATGGCTTTCCGTTACGCATAATATATAGCCGTCCGCCCTCGCCTCTGGCCGCCTCGCTGACCAGACATCTCTTGCCGGATATCCCGATAGTCGTCGGGTGATATTGGATCATTTCCAGGTTACTGAACCTGACACCCTGTGAGAACACAAGTGCTGAAGCATCGCCTGAGTTAGTAACCGTACCTGTTGTCTGTTCAGGAAACATTCCATTCATACCGCCATATGCCAGTATGACTGCACCCTTCAGCGTGATTATCTGACTAGTGTAATTATTCTTAATTATCGCTCCAATGCATAACCTGCTGTTTGAAATCGGAGCACCGCCAGTAATAGCCGACATGTTTTTTCCATTGTTATCAGTTAATTCATTGTTTTTTGATTGGTCTGCCGGCTTCATGCCTGACCTTAACCTTGAAGCATTATTTTCTTGATCATTAGAAATGTCACTTACGATCAGCTGAACCAATTCATGATTGCTGAATCTGTTAATAAGCCCCTGTTCTTCGAATTTTCTTGCTTCATCTATAAGTGCAGTCATCAATACCTTGCCCGTGCTGCTTCTGGCATAAGCAGTTCTCTTCTTCTTCTGACCGCCGAAATTTCTCTGCTGTATCTGTTCATTTTGAAGATTAAACGGAACACCTAATCTTTTTAATTCCATCAAAATCTCAGGTGCTCTCTCAGTAAATCCTCTTACAGCCTCTTCATCAGCAATGTATACACCTGCCTTCATGGTGTCATTAAAATGATTTTCCGTACAGTCATCCTCGCCCATGGTATTAAGTGCGCCATTTATACCGCCTTCTGCCATCACCGACTGTGCTCTCTCAGACGGAAGCATAGAAATAAGATTGCATCCTACCCCTGCTCTTGCAAGCGTAATTGCCGCTGACAACCCTGCCAGCCCGGCTCCTATTATATTTACAGATTCTTTATCACAACTCATATCTAAATCCTACTCTGGCATTAACTATGTGCATTTATCGTACTAGTGCTGCATTTTGGCCGTCCGAGGTTCTCGCCATCTGCATATGCTGACACTAGCAGTTCCTCACGAATATTATGTTCCCCACCTTACTCGAATCGAACTGCCACAGCACGTTCCAACGCAGGTAATAATAAATAAATGCTATGGCACAAACCAGCATTATAACCGACAGAACAATAAGTGCATCCTTAATAAATCTTCTGTCCGCTATGCCAAGTGCCATGCATAAAGGTTTAATTCCTGCCAATACATGAACTGCAACAGCAATCGTTAAAATGATATGGGCTGCCAGCTGTATTCCCTCAAATGCGTTTAATCTGAAGACTTCTCCTTGTTCTCCCGAAAATACTATTACATGATAGATTACAAGAAATACTATCGCAAATCCGGTTATTCTCTTGATCCAGAATAATTCATTATTCTTAAAAGGTGATCTGCCGCCATGCCTACCTGCAATTATCGTATCAGCAGTAAGCTTTATGCCGATAATCCCATGCACTCCTGTAACAACAAGAAGGATTATTGACAATACATTTCTTATTGCTGAGCCTCCGGGTATAAGACCCGCCAGCTGAAACGAGCCGGATATTGCATGGATCAGCAGAAGAACTATCAGCACAGGACCTAATATTGTATTTATCTTACGCATATTTTATTTCTCCATTTCTGAACCAGCTTCAGTAGCCTCATGCTCAGCCGGCTTAATATCCTCAGATCCAGTCACATTGCCCTCATCAATGACATCTTTGTTCTCATCAGGATCTGCGGCATCTGCTGTCACACCATCCACCATTTCCACATTCTCACTTTCATCAGCTTCCTTCACGAATTCTACAACCTCATCATCATCGCCATATGCAGTCTGAGCACTATATGTTTCAGCAAATTCGGCTGACATGATTATAATATCGTACAATCCCTCGTCTGCTCTTGACATAAGAAGAGTGGCATCCTCTGTTATGATCTGCATTTGATTTTCAGGAAGCTTGGATTGAAAACTTTTAGCCAATTCCAATCCTGATAAATCTGCATTTGCAACAGAACAGGATATATCCTCGAAGATATATAAAATCTCTCCGCCGCTGAAGAATGTAATCCATTGATCAAGATTGTCCTCATCCTGATGAAGTTCTCTGTTTATAAGAATTATATAATTGCCTGATGGCTGATCCAGTATTATAGAGGCACTGGATACCGCATCCAAATCCCCGGAAAATAACGAGCCTGCCTTACCTGTACACACAAGTGGTACTCCCAGTAGTAAGACAAGGCTCGCTGCTATTATTCCGAAATGTTTTAATATCTTTTGAAATATCATATTATAATAAGTTCAAAATGTTGTCAGGCTGCACATGTGCCGCAATGGCACAAATGCAGCCAAATCCAATTCGTTATGCATACAACATGCCAGGATATGGCTATCCTAATTGGTTGTCTGTGCTGCCTCTTCTAATGCCAGATTAACAGCCTCAACAAATTCTTTGTAGTTAACTGTTGCACCGCTGATGGTGTCTACATCATCAATTTTTCCTTTTTCAACCAGCATTTTAGCATACTCATCACATGCAGCAACGGCTTTCTGTGCCTTGCTGTAATAATCCTTATTGGCAATCTGACCATCCTTCTTGCCGTAGTCCGTATCCTTTAACGAGCCATCCTCCAGATAAGTCTGGTATGTACACTCAGTTATAACGCCGTCCTTGATGGTGAGATTAACAACGCCATATCCGTTGCCGTCATCCGTTCCATCATCATTGACAAATACACTGCTCTGCGCTGTATATGTTCCATCCTTGTAAGAAACTGCCTTAGATTGGGATTGTCCACATGCTGTAAGCAATGATGCGCATATGACAGTACCCATGATTACACATGCAATTTTTTTAATCATCTTGATCATTCATGCCAGCCGTCATTCATGGCAGCCCTGCATGTTTCCTTTCTTTTATGTCTTGCTTAAAAATGTTAACCGCTTGAGTTCGAATCAACAAGATCTGCAGTTTGAACTGCTGATCGTTTTCTAGTGCAGGAACTGTCCTGTGAAGTTCTCGTTGATATTCTCCTTCTCTATTCTTCCGTGTCTTAAAACGATTGTTCTCTGAGCAACCTCTGCCACCTCAGGGTCATGGGTAACAACAATAAGTGTAGTTCCCTCTGTGTGGAGCTGATGGAACAGATCAACTACGATTTCTTCATTCTTATCGTCCAGGTTTCCTGTAGGTTCATCAGCAAGAATGATCTCCGGATAATTGATCAATGCTCTGGCAACGCATACACGCTGCTGCTCACCACCGGACAGCTGACTCGGAAGATGCTTGGCTCTGTCAGCGAGTCCCACTCTCTCCAGTGCTGCCATGGCCTCATCTCTGTCAGGAACGCTGTGATAATACTGTGCAAGCATTACATTTTCCAATGCCGTAAGATAGTTGACAAGATGGAACTGCTGGAAGATAAGACCAATCTTATCTCTTCTGATAAGTGTCAGATTCTTGGAGCTTTCCTTAGAAATATCCACGCCGTCTAACAAAACCTCACCCCTAGTCGGCTTATCCATGCAGCCGATTATATTCATCATTGTACTCTTACCTGAGCCGGAGGGTCCCATGATAGAAACCCACTCGCCTTTTTCAACTTTCAGATTTACATCATCAAGGGCATTCAGGTCACCATAAATTTTATAAACATTTTTTAGTTCTAACAGGCTCATGATTTATTCTCCTTTTAATACCAGTGCCGGGTCAACCTTTGTGGTGCTTCTGATAGGAAGTACACAGGTCAGTGCCGTTATCAAAATTGAAACAATAATAGTAATTATTGCAAGCAGCGGTCTGAATGAAATCGAGCTGCCGAATACATTTACACTTACAACCTGGGCAAATACGAATCCGATTATGGCACCCAGTATACCGCCGATAGCACCCAGCAGAACACTCTCACCCATGAATTCCTTGATAAGGCTCGCATCAGATGCACCAATAGCCTTCCTCAATCCGATTTCCCTTCGTCTTTCTGTAACTACAGCTGTCATAGTCGTAGCTACGCATATCATAGTAAGGGCAAGAACTATTATTGTTACCAGAAGAACCAGTGCCTGAAGTTTGGAAAGCACAGATGTCTCTGAAGCTGTAACTCTCTTAACAAGACCTGCCGATAATGACCCTACATTTTCATTGATCTCTTCTACATACGAATTGAGCTTTTCAGTTGCAGCCGAGACACTTATTTCTGCAAGGTCAATTACACCCGATGTCTGTGTCAGCTCCTCCATATCAGTCATTGATATGTATACGTATTCTTCCTCTGATCCGCCTGTACTTAATATAGCTGTTACCTTGCAGTCAATATAATTGTCCAAAACCACACTCTCACTGTCATCAGATACAGTATTTGTAGCTTCATCTGCGGATTCCGGTGTGTAATTTATTGTAATTGAATCACCGATTGACAGTCCCAGATTCTCTGCTACCGTCTTGCCAACCATAACCTCATGTAACTCGGACGGCCACTGTCCGTCTACTGACCAATATGGACTGGTTTTCTTAATACTGTCCATATCAGTTCCTGCAGCCATCAGCGGCTGTTCATGAATTCTGACTGACTCATATCTGAAGGGAGTTGCACCAACCAGCTCATCAGCTGCGATACAATCTATTCCCTTTTCCAGATCTTCCTGTGTAAAATCACCCTCTGTCGGAGTGAAGATCATATTGGCACCGTAGTTTCTGAACTGGGCTCCCATTTGCCTAGGAACATCGAAATAGATAGTCATAAGTCCAGACAAAATAGTGGCACCAATCGCTACTGCAAGAAGTGCTATCAGCATACGTGATCTTCTTCTCATCAGCGAGGCCGTGATCATACGGTAAAACATTTTTCTTTTTTCCATCGTATTATTCTCAACCTCCATGCAGAACCACAGTCGGTTCAAGCTTCAATATCGCCCTTAATGCAGGAATGCATCCTGCCAGAGTAACGAGTACAACCAGTATCGCTACGATAGGAATAAGCATAGGTCTTATCTCAATAGCAGATGAGAATACGCTCCTTCCGATAATCTGCGCAAATCCTATTCCTGCAAAAAATCCTGCTACACCGCCTACAATGGCTGTGATAAATATCTCGGTCAGAACAGGGGCCGTTATGGATCTGTTATACGCTCCTATTGCTTTCATAAGACCCAGCTCACTGCTTCTTTCCATAACACTGGCCGTAACAAGATTACATATACCCAGAGCCGATCCAATAAGTGCAAGTATTGTAATAAGGATCATAAGAAGCTGAGTCTTATCAAGTATAGCACCCTCTGAGTCGGCAACCTGCCTTACAGCACTTGCAACAGAATCTGTAATAACCTCCTGGATCTGATAACAGATTGAGCTGACATATGCCGTACAATACCATGTCTCATATTGAGCAATGGTCAGAGAGTTAGGGTCCTTAGCAGCCTTAACAGCCAGCTCATTATCCGGAGTCGTAAGTGCACTTACCTCAATGCTGCTTACACAGCCGTCGAGATCTCCCAGTGCCTGTGCCTCATTAAGCTGCATGAATATCTCATTATCCTCATCGCCGCCTGCATTAAATATACCGACTACAGTATAATCGCCCTCGCCGTCCGTTCCCTTAATGTGGACAGTGTCGCCAACCTGCAGATTATTTTCAGCTGCCACATTATCGCCGATCATAATCGACTTAGCATCCATAGCTGACTCGTCGAGCCATTCGCCTGAAGTTATATCCCACCAGCTTCTGAGGGAATTCATTCCTGCATCCAGTTCTTCACCTGTCGGAAGTGACATATGATGGTTATACCAGCTGCCTACAACTGTTACCTCTGAACCATTGTCAAGAGATACGGCAGTTTCTATAAATGGTGCAAAATCCACGATATTAAAAGCCCAGAAGATTGTCTTAATATTGCCCAGTTCATCTTCCTTCAGATATGCACCCGATGATGAACCGCCCTCGACCTCATACAGGTCATTTAAAACAGAAGACTGTTTAGGCACTACTGTGATATTGGCACCATATGCTTTAAGTTCCTGATTAACCTTATCTTTTACGTCCAGCACTACGCTGAGCATTGCAGTACAAAGAGATGCGCCCAGTGCAATGGTAAAAGCGATCATCAGCATTTTTTTCCATTGGCGGATTAATGTTCCGCGTACCATTCTAATAAACATTTGGGTTCACCTTTTTATTTAAATTCATCTTCATATTCCTCCAGACCGGCTAAAGGAATAATGATCTGTCCATTTTCTATTGAATAATCTATAACGATCGGATTGCATCCGCCCTTGAAGCCAATTGTATTGATATTCATAACAACATCGCAAAGGTTACATACTACCTGACCATTTTTTTCATAATATCCTGTTTCGCCGCAGATATCGCAGGCATCCAGTCCGATACCATACTGCGATGAATTAGGCTTTTGAATTACGATCACACGGATCTGTACCCCATTCTCGGTAGTATAACCGAACCTGTGCAGATGACCGTCACTAACCTGTTCAAATGTAATATACATATTGCCATTTTCGATCACAGTTTCTTCAATCGGAGAGAGTTCCACTTCCTGATTGGCAATATTATATACAACAGTCATAAGCAATACTGTAATTACAACCGTAATAATCTGTGTCCAGCTCCATCTGCGTGCCATTCTCCATTTGAAAATGATCTTCCTGTGCTGAGCCGGATTACTGTATGGCTCGTTAACATTCAAACTCTTTACGAGAAGAAGCACAGCCATAATTAAAACTAATCCCAATGTAAGATATATAAACAGATTACTATTGTTGGATGAAAACTTAACCAACTGGAATATAGTATGATTGCTAGGTATGATCCTTCTGGTGAGAAGAGTACTGAAGGAAGCAGTAATCTGTTTAAACGTTGTTACTAATAATACGAGGCTTAAAAACAATAAGGCAATGCTCTTGTTTGAAGCCTTCACCACTGCATTTGATGCCCATCCGACAACAAATGTAATTATAAGTCCGACGATTACGCCAGACATTTTTGTCAAAAATACTGTCGAGATAAGTGAGTCCTCGGTCAGCATGATGGTATGCGGATACACGAAGAAGTCCGGAAGTGAGTACAGCATCTGAGCTACTATAATCACTGACAGAAAGGCACAGGCAAGTACAGCTGACACTTTCTCCAGTTTCTTGCCAAGTGCTGTAAATACCAGAAACAGTATGAATGCAGCTGCTGAAGCATAATAGATCCACAAGTTCCATGTACCTGTATCGATCTTATTTGTAGCAGTCTTCATTACGGCCATAGCTATTGCGCATGCAAGACCAAAGGCTGTAACTATAAGTTCTATCCTGCCTGCTTTCTGTCCATATTTACTTCTCACATAACCGAGTATCATCCCAACTATCACCATCATTACAGTGAGCTGTATAGTTGAATCTACCAGATATTTGAGCATGATTTTCTCTTTTCCTCTAAACGCACATTTCGCTGTGGCACAATCTGACGATCCTACCACAGCAAAATGATTTTTTTAGGTTACTTTAATTGTCTGCTATTGCTATATTTGTCTGAACATTTTCTGCCATTAAATTGACATTTTCGGTAAACTTATGATTACCTCATTTGCAGGCAATTATATGAGCGATTTACCACTCCTGTGGTACGTAATCCCAACCTTCATATGTGAATTCAATGTTTCCGTCTGCGAAGTAATCTTCAAGAACTCCGCCAGGACCTGTTTCTGAATCTGAATGGATGAGGTATCCGTTTTCAGCAGGGCTGTGAATTGTGAATGTGATTGAATATGTATCAGCATTCTCAAGTTTGATGTTAGCTCCATAGTGTGGACCATCTGATGCACTCATTGGCATGAATGTTCCTTCAGCTGCTACAGTACCGTCAGAAGCTGTTACCTTGTAATCAACTGTAAGATAAGGAACCCAGTCACCTACGCCATAGCCCAGGTCATTCTCAAGTGCTGAGATGTCAGCTTCAAGGTGAAGATCGAAATCTTCAATGCTCTCCTGACCAGGAGCCATTGGAACTGGCTGGAAGTATACAGCACTAAGGTTGATGAATGCTAGTTCTTCATCTTCAAAGATAGGGATTTCTGTAAATCCTGCACCTGCATCTGATGCACTGGCAACACCAGCGAAGCACATTGAAGCAACTGCTGCTGCAAGAACTAATGATACGATTCTCTTTTTCATGTTTTTCCTCCAAGAAAATTTTTATTTATAACTCCGGATCATCACTATTGTGATCCGGTAATTAACTGTAAATACTGATCAATACTTAAATGTTATGCCTGCATTGCTGTATGTCCTGCGTTAGCAATAACATCGCCGGGATCCTTTACTGCGTCCTCGGCCTTTTGCTGCAATGCTCTCTTCTCGTCTTCAGTTAATGAAGCAACGAGGCCTTTGTCTACAAGTACCTTAGTAATGTAAGCCGTAAGAGCCTCTTCTCTGGCTTTCTTATCAGCAGCCTCCTGAATAGCTCTTTCTTCAGCTCTCTTAGCTTCTGCCTCAGCATGGATCTTGTTATTCTTCTTAGTAGCAATAACAAACAGGATAATGCTGATAATAAGAAGTACGAGCTGCGGAATAAGTGTTTCAAGTATCGGATAAACACCAAGTACATTCAGTACATCATTGTATGGAATAATCTGCTGCAGCCATGCCGGTGATGTTGAACCAAGTAAGTCGCCTTCGATAAGTTCCTTGATGCCTGCTCCCAGGAACGAGATCGACATGATAAACATCAGCACGCTGGTCGCCGTAAAGAACGGCTTGATCGGAAGCTTAACGCTCAGGTAATGAATGATCAGATAAACAATGACCAGACAGATGCATCCAACTACGAAGCCCGACCACAGGTTAGCCTGATAATCAGCATATTCGCTTGACATGTACGGCTGATAGAACAGAACTACCTCAGCGCCTTCTCTGAATACTGCCAGGAAAGCTGTAAATGCCAATGCAAATGTTGCTCCCTTGTTTGAGCTGGCTGTAGTTTTCTTCTTAATATATCCGACCCAGGCATCTGTCTCTGATTTAGACAGCATCCAGTTACTTACATAGTACAATACGCATACTGCTATGAGCGCTGTAACACCTTCAATTACTTCCTGTGAAGCGGTATTAGCCAACTTAATTGCATTCAGCAGCCATGCCAGTCCGAAACTTGCTGCAATACCAAGCAGTGAGCCTATGTGAACCGGACGAGCTCCCCTTTTTCTGTTCTTCTTGTCGCCGCCGGCAGATACCTGCATATAAGCAATAATGGCACCAACAATAATGATCGCCTCGAATCCCTCTCTAAGGATGATCGAGAAACTGGCTGTCCAGATAACCGCTCTGCTGGATGCAGATGTATCTGTTGCAGTATCTGCTGATGCATCGGTTGAAACTGATGTGTCAGCTACGCCGCCATCAAGCTTAATAGCGTCCTCGCGGAGCATCGTTTTAAGATTTTCGATTTCCTCAGTAAATGTCTCTAAAGTTCCGTTTTTCTTGGCTGTCTGACGACAAGTCTTAAATTGCAATTCAACCTCAGCTACTCGTGATCCTGACAGACCATTCATATTTCTCTCGAAACCTGTTGTCTCGTAGTATCCGTAGTAACCGCCCTTGTTTACAACGTCATATGCACAAGGATCCTCCTGGTACAGATGGCCTTCCTCAAAAAGCGTCACTGCATAATCCAGAACATCGCAGATAACCTCTGCTTTCTGCTGCCAGTTCATCTCACTGTCACTGGCAATACCATTGGCCGTTTTATATTCGGCCCATGTTTGATAATAAACATAATCATCAGCAGCAAATGACATGATATTTGTACAAATAAGAACTGCAAATATCACACCGAGAGCTATGCTCGCTCTCAATCTTCTCTGAAAATTATTTTTCAATGTGTTCATATTAGACCTCTTTTAAGTTGTGGTTAGTTTTCGCTAACTATTTCTAACAGACACTTATTATACACATCAATTTTATTATATGTTGTTTAAAATTGACATTAAGCAGCATTATTATTGTACATTATTGACTAGTTTGCCCGCGCTAACTGAAACGATACCCTTGCGCATTTCCATAAGCACATCCGCATAATCCCATACCTGTCTGTCATGGGTTACTACTAATACAACTGCGCCTGCAGCTGATTGTTCCTTAAGCATAGTCATAACTATCTGCGTATTTTCCTCATCCAGATCTGATGTAGGCTCATCTGCAAGTATTACTTCCGGTTTCATAAGAAGAGCCCTGCATACAGCCATTCTTCTTAATTCTCCGCCCGACAGCTCCGACGGCATCTCTTCCCTTAATTCCCAGATATCAGCCTTCTTCAGCAGCTGCTGCGCATATTCTTGCTTATCATCATATTCCGCTCCCCTGGATTTGTTATATAAAGTATACGGAATCATAACATTCTCCAGTACAGTAAGAGACTGCAATGCTGACTGTCCCTGCGGAATGATTCCAAAATATCTATTTCTGAGAAGCGACAGTTCCTTATCATCAAGAGCATAGATATCCTTATCGCCTAACATGATCTGTCCCTTCGTCGGTGGCAACAGTCCGGCGAACATATTAAGTATGGTGCTTTTGCCGCTTCCCGACGGACCTGACAGTGCTGTAAGTGTTCCGCCCTTAAGAGACAGATCTGTTGGTGCAACCGCACATAAAATATTCGAATCGCTTCTTGATCTTATGAAATCCTTGTTTGCTTTAACTGCGGATATGTTCATATATACCCCCTCTTATCAATTCTCTCCTCTGAGGATAAGTGCTGTATCAATACTGCTGATTCTCCATGCACTTACCGCTGCTGCAGCTGAACCAGCTATAATAGTTGCCATTATCGATCCGATAATCAGTTCGATCATGCCGCCGATTCCAGGAAGCAGGAAAGGAAGTCCCAGCATATTTTCAATACTGCTTCCTACAAGCAAAATCACAAGAACCGCTATTATTGCTCCTATAACACTTCCCAGGCAGCTGACCATAATTGATTCCTTCATTATTACATCAGTAAGTTTGCCCCTTGATGCACCTATCGCCCTCAGAACTGCAAATTCCTTCTTTCTTTCATTAGAGATCATGACAAATGCCAGCACCATAATGAAAATTGCAAGCACCCATATAGCAACGATCAACCAGGTTACGATGGAAGCGACACCTGTGAGCTTAGTGGATACATCTGACAAAAGTGTAGATGTCTGAATAGCCTCTACTCCACGAACATGAATGTTAATGTCATTAAGAACGCTCTCAACTGTATATCCGTCCGCAACATTTATCAAAACGCAGGAAACGACACTATCAGGGTCAATATCTCCGAAATCGTAAACCTTCTTCTCATAAGCCTCCGCAATCAAGGTCTTAATGGTTTCTTCACTTGCATATACCGCTGTATCAAGATAAGTTCCCGTTGAATCTAACTTAGCTGCCACTGTTACCTCTGAGCCATAGAAAGTAAGCTTATCGCCCGGAAATGCATTAAGATCATTGCCCACCAGGACTTCCATATATTTCAAATCGTCCTTGTATGTAGTTTTGATCCACGGTGAAATAGTAAAATCCGTCTCAGGATCAAATCCTATGATCTGTACAGCGGTAGAACAGCAGCTTGATGTAGAAGATGCCAGATAGAATTGAGCCGATATCTGTCCTATTCCCTCTCGTGAGGCAAGCTTTTCATATTTGCTCTGATCCATGTAGAAGTATCCCGGATTGCCCTGAAGCAAAATATCAGACAACGATGATTTGGTGGCAGCCTCTCTCGGTACGACCATAATATCCGCACCTAAACGAGTTTCAAGTGAATTAAGACCACTCTTAAGACCGGAGATGAATAATGAACCTCCCAGTGCCGCAAAACATAAAAATGCTGACAGCAATATAAGTGCTATTGACCTGCCCGGCCTTTTTCTTAGATTTTTGTAAGACAGACTGTCTGTCATATTAATTCCTCATTTCTATAATATATATTTTGTAGGTGTTATCACGGTATACTGCGTGCTTCACCGTGCGGGCGAAGCTCAAGGATATCCTCGTTAATTCACAAAAAATTATGAATTTGCGATACCATGGTTCCGTACCACCATTGGCAAATCCACATCCGCCTTATTTATCATGTCACTGCCTGGCAGAACCTTTAGTTTTAACTGAATTAATAACCGTATTAACGACACATATAATAAATAAAACCACACAGCATACGATTGTCCACGGTCTCATAACTGCATTGCAATGCATTGTCGGCATCATACATAGATTAATTATGACATTCGGAATTAACGCTGTAACGATCGCTCCGCATGCAATGCACGATGATACAACAGTCTGTGTCCGCTTATCATTGGTAAATACAAGTGCAGCTGCCTGAATTGTCAGAATGATTCCTGCTGCCATAACAGCCTTCTGAGCCCAATGGCATGCCATATAGCTGCCGTCATCATGTGCGCCGCAGCTATGAAATATAAATTCAACTCCGAATGTAATTATCAGGCAAATAACGAAGATCGCTATTCCTAACACCATGCTTAATCTGTTTTTCTTTTCCATTTTTCTTTAATTTCCCTTCTATTCGTCTAGGCTCTGCAAATATTGCTTCCTGTACTCAGATGGTGTATTTCCCACCACTTTACTGAATACCCTGGAGAAATGCGATGCAGAATTAAACCCTGTCTCGAATGCAATATATGAGACAGAAAATTCCTCCTGCTGCAATAATTCCTTAGCCTTGTCACATCTGTATCTATTGTGATAAGCAAGCGGTGTCTCCCCGGTTACACCTTTAAACGTCCTAAGCAAATGGAATTTATTGATATGTAAAAAGTCTGCCATTTTATCCAAAGAAAATTCTTTGGCATAATTTTCCCTAATATAGTTACCTGCAGCTTGCGCCAATTCCATTCTCGCGCCCTTCCATTCTTCATAATCCGGACGGCATCTTTTACACAAATGATAACCCGCAGCTAACGCCTCATCATATGTATTGTATACAATTATGTTCTGCGGTGAACTTACCTTTTTGCCGCAAGACGGTCTGCATATAGTACCTGTTGTACGCAGAACATAAACAAATTGTCCGTCGTAGCTTGTGTCTTTATTCTTAATTGCCTGCCATTGTTCCTTTGTCATATGTCGCCTCCCGGGTAAAATGACTGTATATTTTCTTACTTTAGTTAGTAGCTGCTAACCTGTATTGCTAAAAAAATGCTGTTTTTACAGCGTTTTAACAGTGTCAATAATCGTATATTGGTTCGCATCAGCTAACCTCAATTTCAAAAATAACGGAGCGCTTAACGCTCCGTTTCAGAATTTTAAACATGAAGTCAACATTTGTCAAGAACGCTTTATATTTTTCTTCTGAAAAACATGTCCGGCTTCGCAGTTAGCACAACTATTTTTCATGATCAACCACTTATGCGGCTGTTGCATTTGAATATATATTACAGATATAATAAGGTTAATAATTCTTTTTATCAGGAGCACCATATGAAAATAAAAATAGCAGCATGCGATGACAGTAAGGTAATGCTACAGCAGATTTCAGGATATTTAGAACAGCTTCAGGAGGAAATTGAAGATGAGATAATTCCTTCATATTACTCCAGCGGGGAAGAGGTTCTGTCCAAGCTGTCCGTTGGTACAAACCTGCTGCTATTGGACATTTCTATGGCAGGCATTGATGGCATAAGCTGTGCTCACCGCCTGAGAGAAAAGGGATTTTCGGCTCCTATAATATTTATCACCAGTATGGAAGAATATTCCCTTAAAGGATATGAGGTACATGCCTTCGGATTTCTGGTAAAGCCTGTCACCTATTCTGATTTCTCACGAGTGATCAAGGAAGCCTTGGCGCTGTCAGCACCTACCGAGAAACCTGTTCTGCACATAAACACTAATGATGGTTTAAAAGTGATCGATCCTGACAAATTGCTGTATGCCGAGGTATACAAACATGAAACCAGTTTTGTTCTTGAACATGAAAAAGCTGAAAGTGTTGTCCAGCTTTCCGTTGTAGAAGAAAAGCTGCTCCCTCTGGGATTTTTCAGATGCCACAGAGGATATATAGCGTCATTCAAAAAAATAACATTTATAGGAAAGGATTTTCTTACTATGGAGAATGGTGAAAATATACCACTCAGCAAGCACAGGCGTAAGGAATTTCTGGATGCCTATAGTAATTTTATGGGAGTTAATCTGCCATGAGCCTAATTTCGTTATTCAACTGTATAGTAGATATTATTTTTACTCTGCTTTATTTCCGTCGTCGCGATAATAGTAAAAGAAATCCCGGATATTTAATAACCAGTTATGTTTTTCTTATTGCAACAGGCATCTTATATACATCGAACATGTTTCCCTTTTTATCCGGTTCCGCGCAGCGCTTTCTGATACGTTGTGTATTGGTGTTTTTGTTTGTCTACTTCTCTTTGCGTATTAGATTAGCGACGTGTATTTATGTTACTTTTTACTGGTGTACCATGCAGACACTTATACAGAGCCTTTTTTTCGCACCCCTATCATATCCGGTATTTAAAGGTGCAGCTTCATTTACAGGAAATTATACTGCCGACATAATTATCTGTATGATAATAACATTGCTGGTAAAGTGTCTGTTTTATATTCCATTTCTGGTTCTGACACCTCTGATGGGCATGAGTCCTGTTTTTCTGATTGATATAGTTCCGGAAATACTAATTGCTGCTGTCGATATATATGTCAGAGAGATAGCCGTTATTGCCTCCCCGGCACAGGTCAAAACAGGTATCTCAAAAAATTCAGAGCCAAACAGCTACTATCTTATCCTTCAGATTGTACTGATAATAATGTTAGTCTTTACAGAATACAATCGAAAAGCCAGAGCTCAGCGCACGCAGGAACAAATCCGAAACATGGAAACCCAGGCATTGCTAAATGGTATCAACAGTAACCGCGAAAATGCCCAGGCTATATCTGCTCTCAGACACGATCTGAAAAATCACCTGATCAGTCTTAAGCTTCTAAACGAAAATGGCCGCACGGAGGAAATTAATACTTACATAGACTCTCTGTTGGAACAAGGGACTCCGCCGAGAAGGGTTTTCAACACGGGAAATGAATTAGCTGACGGACTTTTGAGCATGAAGCTCGATACAGATCATACAAAAGATATCGAGATAAAAGTATCTATGGATCTTTCGTCTGCGTCTTTTCTGACAAACGAGGACCTCTGCGTAATAATGGGTAATGTGCTTGATAATGCTGTTGAAGCTTGCAATAAAGTTAAAGGGAAAAGAAAATATATTTACATAAATGGCAGCTTATCAGCTAATTATCTGCTGTTAAGATTTGAAAACTCATGCACCGGCATTCCGACATTGATCAATGGACTTCCCGAAACAAGTAAGAAAGACTTCTTATCACACGGATACGGTCTGAAGAACGTATCTGCTGTTTTGCAAAAATACGACGGCAACATGAATATTTCTAAAAGCGGAGACGGAAAATTCGTTCTCAATATAATGCTCCCTATTTCTTCAAATCAGTGAAAATCCGCTTGAATATTGCCAAACTGCATATTGTTCTTTATCCATTCATGCGCTATTTCTGACCAGTCATGCATGTCATTTTTCCACTTAGGATCCGGCACATTCCATATATGCCAGATCTATTGAAATTTATGTTCCTTCAGATATTATGCCATCAACGAAACGTACAAACTTACGTACAAGAAGGCATAATAAGGAGGTATTCAAATGTCAAATATCATGGGTTCAAATGCGCAGGAGCGCAAACGTGATTATGAGATCAGTGAGCGGATCCGAAAGGATTTTTATACGGACGAGGGAAAGAAAAAACGCAAGAAAAATACTCGAACATTTTTCCTTATAACATTGGCGCTTGTGATCATTGTTTCATTTCTTAATTGGGGAGTCATCACTGACTGGGGTAATGTGAAGATAACCCGTATGACAATAGTCGGCTCAGACGGACACGAATTCAGTGCCTTGCTCTATGTTCCGCAAAATGCTTCAAAGGAAAATCCGGCTCCTGCAATAATCAATTTCCATGGAAATGCCGGTAATGCCCGTAACCATGAGTCATGGGCAGTAGAATTTTCCAGAAGAGGATTTGTAGTATTGTCAGTAGACCAGTTTGGTGCCGGAGACTCAGACCAGTTTCTGGAAAAATGGGGATTCGGAAATGGCTGTCTTACAGAGGTTGGCGAAAGTTATTATCAATATCTGATGACATGCGATTTCGTAGATACAGATAATATTATTTCCGCCGGACATTCCATGGGTTGTTCCTCTGCCAAATCCCTGGGCGCAAAGTACGGAGCCAAAGCAATACTTAATGCTTCACAGGCAACAAACCCGCCTGAAGAATATATGCAATACTGGAATGATTATTCCGGCAACTTGCTCTTTGTAACCGGCGATGTAGAAACTACTCCTGAGGATTTTACGGCTAAATGTCTTGAGATCCTGGTAACTAAGGCCGGATTTGAGAAACAGGATTCCCTGGATTTGGATACACTTTATGGTTCTTTCGAAGATGGTAATGCATTTTACGTCTCACTCGATACAGAGAGAATCCATGAAGCTGCATTCGTAAGTCAGGAAACTATCGGAAAGCTGGTCTGGTTTGCACAGGAATCGGTTGATAATGTTCCAAACTATATAGACAGCACCAGCCAAGTCTGGATGTGGAAGGATTATCTAGGACTGTTAGGAATACTTGTTTTCGGTGCATTTATTTGCGCAATAGCATTGGCAGTAATTGAACTGATACCTGCATTCAAGGTTGTTCGTCAGCCTCTTCCTAGAAATATCGGCCTTCGGAAAGTCGGCATGGCAATATCTATTTTCTGCGGTTTTCTGTTCCCATGGCTGGCTCTTAAAACTGGTTCATTTGGACTTCTGACAACCGAAAACAAGAACAATATGAATTATGGCATATTTAATTTTACATATGCAAATGTTGCCTTTTATACAGTTATCGCAATGAGTTTGCTGGGACTTCTGACATTCATTCTGTTCTGCTTCACAGATGGACGGCAGCAGAAAATGGTACTTGCTGACTTTGGACTTGCCCCTGACGGATCACGCAAACTCTCAGGATCAATGATCCTTAAAACTTTTTCAGTCTCTCTTATTACTTTAGCTGTAGCTTTCGCAGTTATAAAACTTCAGGAGTTAATAACCGGAACTGACTTCTATGCATGGTTCTTTGGTTTCAAGAGCATCCCGCTGTTCAAGATTCCGAATATGATACCTTACATAATAATATGGATCGCCTGCTTCATACTGTCCGGTATGGGCATGAACGTGGAGAGACGATTAAGATCTACCGGAAAAGAATGGCTGGATACGCTTATCGCTGTTGTATTCAATGTAGTTGTTGCAACAATCGTCATAGTAATCATAATTGCTGTTAAATGGCATCTTCAGTCTATCGGTCAGGATAATCAATGGCTGTTTACATTTAATGCTGATACTCAGAGAATCTGGGGAATGCCGGCAGGCATGGCAGTCGGAGTCGGCGGATCAACTTATCTGTTCAGAAAGACCGGAAACACATGGCTTACAGCTATGTTAATGGGAACAGTAGCTGCACTGATGTGCGTACTGTTCGGACAGTTGAGATTCATGTAAAAGCTCACAGCAAAAAGCTTACGTACTTTACTTGATAAACCACCACAATCATCAAAGAAGCGAGTTACAAGCCGGATTTACTTCGGTTCGTAACTCGCTTCTTATCTTAGTTTTTCCAGAGAAGATTTTGTTTAAATCCAGCTCTCTATCCTTTGTTTTTAAATGCCCCAACGCTCGTTTGGCAAATCCTTTCTGGCAGCAATTCTGAAATAACCTTATCACAGACATCATCTCTGAATCCAGCCTTTTCGGAAAAGCACTTCTGCTGTGCTTTATAGCCTGCCACTTAATATAGCATCTATTATAGTCCTGCCGACCTTGAAATTATTTTCCCTGGCAGTAATGAAGATATCTGCATTTTCTGTGCTCTCATCTGATGCTATGAAATGTGATGTATCCGGATTCCATAATGTCTCAGGTACATCTCCGCCCATAAAAACATCCGTGCCGACAGAATCGCGAATGACGATGTATCTGTCCAGCATGCCCATGCGTTCCATAACAACTGCCAGGGCATGATCTTCCATCTCAGTAACTGCATAAGGATCAGGTGTCCCGTAAGTTTCTGCCATAAGCAATGCATTATTATGACCGTGATATCCCTTCCAATAATTGTCGCTGGTCACTGCAGTTCCCTTGAGAACTTTTGGATCTCTGATAGCCCAATCGGCATTGTTGAAATTTTCCGCCATAAATTTTCTGGTTTGTTCAGTTGTCTGTAGAGAAACATCTTTAACCAGATTATATATTTTACTGCACAGCTCTTGATTCAATATCCTATATGCCGTGTCATCATACATCTTGTCATGAAACCAGGTCTCTGCTCTGTCTGTTGTCAGCTCTCTGGCATCTGCATGATGCCCCAGATCGAAGTCAATAGTTGCTGTTATCACATACACATCTCCCATCGTGCCATATCCTACAGCGGAACCTGCACAGCCTGTGCTAAAAACATAGGCTTCA
The DNA here is from genome assembly GCA_963589005.1 of Bacteroidaceae bacterium. Taxonomy (GTDB): domain Bacteria; phylum Bacillota; class Clostridia; order Lachnospirales; family Lachnospiraceae; genus RGIG5612. Next base: position 35,855 of record CAVAJR010000012.1, read on the forward strand.
GAAAAATCAAATCGGCTGTCAGTCAGCACTGCCATCAAGGTTACGGACGCATTAATCTTACCCATTCCGGTAACGATCAAGGCCACTCCATTCTTCACACACAGCGGTGCCTTGCAGCCCCTGATTTTATAAATCTCTGCACCTTGCAGATAAGTTTCATAATAGAACTGAGCCTCTCCCGGATAATCTCCGGACAGACCGCTCAATTCAAACTTGGGTAATATCAATACTTTTATTTTAATCGGGGTATTTGCCCCGGATGCATTCATCTGCATTAATTATGTCTCCTGATCCCGAATAGTTTCCGCAGTACCAGTTCAAATAGTAGCTGCTATTTCGTTTCTTATTTTCCTGCAGAAAATCGTAGCATCAAGATCTAATAATTGCAATCCAGTTTCCCTTGCATTCGAGCAAATGCATATTCTTGCAAAATATTTTATGATTTGCCGCTTAACCTGCCTGAAAGAAATCAATCCAACCCAAATAGACCGATCAACTTCTGCCAGAAGGTCAAAGGAGCATCCTCCTGCACATCGTCAGCAACGGTTTCAGCTTTTTTAATTGCTGCTGTTTTGATAATAAACTGCACAGAGTCAATATTGGTATTTTTGTCGGAAACGAAGGACATAACCTCGGCATCGCTGCCGGTAATGGAGGAAATCATAGAATCAATCTCGTCGCTGATCTGTGTATCCATATCCGATGTCTTATCGGCAAGTTCTGAGGTGCCATCTGAAAGATCCTTTGTTCCGCTGTACAATTCACCTGCTGCATCGTTCAGTTCCCCAACGGAGAGTTCAAGGGTTCCGGTATTGCTGTAAAGCGTGTCCATATTAAGCTTCAGACTCTCAGCACCGGCTGCTGCATTGTTGACTGCAGCTGTATAGTCGATCAATCCCTGATAGAAATCATTGTAATTATCAAGCTGGGCTTTCAGCTCGGATATCTGTTTTTCGACGTCGCTAATCATTGTCACCGCATCGCTGCTCTGGTTTGTTACTTCATCATAAGCCATCTGCTGCTGGATATAGGCATCCAGCTTTTCAAGCAATCCCAGCAGCACATCAGAATAGTTCGATGGTGTAAGCACAACCGGATCCATACCATTTACCTCTAGCTGTGCGTTAAGCTCAGCAGCAGCTGCAGTGCACAATCCTTCGTATGTCGTGTAGGCCGCACCGGTCAGCTTGTCGTTATTTCCCGTAATATCAGTCAGACCGGAATACAGATCGCCTGCTCCGCTTGTCAGATCGCCTACGCCGGAATTTAGTTCACCCACATTGTTTGCCAGAGTTTCTGTGGCATCATACAGATGTCCTGTTCCGTCACACACTTGCGTTGCACCGTCATCAATACTGCCAATGGCAGAAATGATCTCATCCACCTTGTCCATCAATTCCGCATCATCTACTTCTAAATTCATATTCAGACGAATACCGTTGATAGCGACAGACTCCATTTCAAAATCTGCTACATCGGCACGGATCACTGTGTCAATCCCCTTGCCTGGCAGAATTGTATATGTGAGCTGTTTATCGCTGCCCACATTAGCTATGGTAGCACCGTCAGAAACGATATTTCTGCAAATGTTTGTATCAAGTGTGAACGAAGCCTGCAGCGCATAGTTATCATAGAAGTTGCCCTTGCAGTTCTCATTTTTACTTACTGAAAAGTAAATCTCTAATGCACCGCTTTGCCCCGTGATTTCCTCAGCGGAGTACTCTTTTCCATCCAGGAAATATCGGATGGAAATGTCCCATGGAATAAGGGTACTTTCCATAGTTCCCTGATAGTAGACCTTATCGGCATCCGACGAAAATGTGATCTTGTTGCCATTTTGGATGATCTCATCGGTTGTATTCATCATCTTCACATTGGAATAATCACCATAGTCAGTAATATCGCCGCCTGCGAATATATTTACAACCTCCATATCCGTTACCTTGCCGGCAGCATCGGTCATAATGTAGATGACTTCCTCCTTCTCAGAGGCATCAGCTTCAGCAAATATCGGAACGGATAATGATCCTACAAGCAGTGCCGACAATGCCACCGCAGTGATTTTTTTTATATGTTTCATTCTGGAAGAACCTCCTTGATTTTATTGTTTTTCACGATCATCTTATCAAACAGATACAGCAAGCCCGGCAGGACGAACAACACGATAGCCAACGAGCAAATAGTGCCCTTGCCTAGGAAATAACCTAGCTGTGAAAGCAGGCCATGGGTCGAAAAGATGCCGAGCAGGAAACCCACAACAGTTAAAACACTGGCCGAGGTCAGCACAGACACTGCCACAGCGGAGACAGTCTGTACGATGGCTTCTTTTTTCGCATAAATTTGCCGCATCTCCTTATATCGATCTGTAAAGAGAATGGCATAATCCACTGTCGCGCCCAGCTGAATGGAACTGATGATCAGATATGCAATGTAGAAGATCGTCTGGTCACTGAAGTACGGAATAGACAGATTAATCCAGATTGCAGTCTCGATGGACAGCACCAAAATCACTGGCAATATAACAGATTTCATGGTAAACAAAAGCACGAGGAGCACTGCCCCGATGGCGACCAGATTGACCTTGACCATATCGACGGTAACGGTGTCCATCAGATCGTAGGTAGATACTCCCTCACCAGCCAGATACCACGTACCGGGATAATATTGCTCGGCGGTATCCCGGATGTTCTCTACCAGAGAGAATGTTTCATTGCCCTCATAGGCAGTATCCACCGTCAGTACCATTCGGGTGTAGTGCTCACTGTTCAGCTTAGCGAGAGTTCCGCCATCAAGATATTGTTCCGGAATAGTTCCACCTACCGTATCAACATAGGACAGAATGCTCTTGACCTGCGCAATTTCGTGCAATGCCTCTGACAGCTCTGCCTGTGTGGCAGTACTGTCCTTCGGGATCATCAGTACATATGTGTCTTGCTTGCCAAAGGTATCCTCGATTTTCTTCGTATCTGCTCCAAGCTGTGTATCGCTGCCGAAAATGTGAGAGGCACCATAGTAGAAGCTGTTGGCATTGGATGCCAGATAGCACGGAGCGATAAGAATTGCAAATACAATGACCAGCGGCATCATAACATGACTGACAAATTTTCCGAAGCCTCTGAATCCGGGCATAAACGAGCGGTGCTGCGTTTTATCAATAAACTTGTAGGTTCTCAGGATCAATGCAGGCATGAAGATAAACACGGTGATCAGACTCAGTGCAACTCCCTTTGCCAGTGCAAGGCCAAGATCAGGACCAATCTGAAACTGCATCAGACACAACGCAAGAAATCCAATGACCGTAGTCAGCCCACTGGACAGAATGGATGTTGTGGACATTGCAAGTGCCTGTACCATAGCTTCCTTCGGGTCGGCGTTCGTCTGTCGGCACTCGGCAAAACGGTGCAGCAGAAAAACAGAATAATCCAGCGACACTGCAAGCTGCAGGATATTGCCTGCAGCATTGGTCACGAAGGAGATTTCTCCAAACATCAGGTTGCTGCCTGCATTGATGACAATAGCAACACCGAGTCCAATCAGCACAAGAAATGGCTCGGCAAATGAAGTTGTAGTGAGGAGCAGCACCAGCAGCACAAAGGCAACTGCAATAATGGCTATGATGGTAATCTGGTTTACTGTACTCGTGGTAGCTACTGCCGTGGTCACGGCACTGCCGGTCATGGCATTGTCATTTCCAATAATATCACGGATCGTACTAACGGCGTCAATACGCTTATCCTCATCTATAGTTACGGAAAACAGGGCGCTGCCGTCCTTATAATAGCTTTCCACAGTGCCTTGATCCAGTGTTTCCAACGGAACAGTCACATTTGTTACATCGTCCAGCCATGTCACATCGGTTACACCGTCCACTGCAAGCAGCTTTTCCTTATATTCCAGTGCCTGCGGAACGGATATATCCTGCACCATGACTCGTGCATTCGGAATACCGCCGTCATATTCCTGCTCCATCAGGTCAAGCGCCTGTGTGGAGGCACTCTCCGACGGCAGGTAGTCGTTCATATCATAATTAACTGCCACAAATTGCTTACAGATCAGGCATATGGCAAACAGAATCAAAAAAATGCCTATGATCAATTTTTGATGTTCCACGATATGCCTATAAAACTTTGTTTTCAATATTAAACTCCTCTCCGGAAAGTGGATAATATGCGCCGGAATCCATTTTCAGATTAAGAAGAATCTTTTGTCCGCTGATCGTACCCGTGGCTGTATAGTGCATTGTACTGATAAGGGTACGGATCATACCGGTCAGGGTAAGCTGCCCATCTTTCGAAAGCATACCGGAAAACCTGTTATTTTCATTCATTACACTCAACCAGCCATCCACCTTGCCAGCCGTTTCGTGAAAGATCATAGTTCCCTTCCGAACACCAAGCGGCACAATTAAGCAGACGTTGTATTTTTTTTCGCTCATATTTTCTCTCCTTTCCTTGATCTCGACCATCAGTATAACGAGTAAGACGCAGAAATATCACGGTCAAACAGTCCGCTTTTATGTAAAAAACGGCTAAATAGGCAAGATTTGACCGGCAAATGTTTTTCACTAACCGTTGAATGTTTTATCGGACAAGTGCATAATAAACGCACTGAAATGGAGAATATGATGAAACACGAGATTACCACACTAAATACCAAGCGGACACTTGCCGCCTCACTGAAAGGCTTTATGGACAAAAAGCCATTTTCTAAAATTACCGTCAGTGAGATCATTGCGGACTGCGGCGTCAACCGCAAGACATTCTATTATCACTTTGAGGACATATACGCATTGCTGAAATGGATGCTGGAAGAAGAGGCTATTGAGGTGGTAAGAGAGTTTGATTTGCTGGTAGATTATCGCGAGGCTGTGATGTTTGTAATGCGCTATGTGCGTGATAACAAGCATCTATTGAGCTGTGCCTACGACAGTATAGGGCGAAATGAAATGAAGCGTTTTTTTTACGCAGACTTTATCGGCATCACACGGAAGGTCGTTAATGACACCGAACAACGGCTCGGCGTCCATGCAGATGCGCAGTTCAAGGAATTTCTGGCACACTTCTATACTGAGGCGATCGCAGGGCTTCTGATTGACGAATTTACTGAAAAGGAATGTCACGATCCCGAAAAGGCATCAGACTACTTTGCCCTCGTTTTGGAGAATTCCCTGCCAAGTATTCTGTTAAATGTGCAGGATAAATGATTTAATACTGCAGCTTGATGCAAAACTGAATTCAAAACAACTCCTTTGCTTCCAGCTGCAGCAGCCTGATCCGCCCTCTCCAGAAGTATCTGGCTGACCACGGTGTGAATTTTGTTGCAGCCACCACAGTCACGGATATGGATATCAAGATTGATGGCAGCGACAAGATAGTGACGGCACTGCATATCGATGAGGACAGTGATGAGAAAATCATTCCTATTGCAGAAAAAGACCTTGTGTTCTTCACTAACGGCTCTATGACTCAGAACTCCACACAAGGCAGCATGACAGAAGCACCAGTCATGAACCGCGACACGGTTCACCGCAGATCATGAAGTTCAACGCCATCAAGGGTGACTTCACAGCAAGGAACATACCAAGGATCAATCCGCTGAAAATGAAGGAGATTGAGAAAGAACTGCTCTACAAGATCAATCACATCCCACCTTACTATATCATGTACCAAGGCAGGGATAAGAGTGTGGCACTGAAAGATAGCGTGCTTTCTCCGGAATATCCAAAAGACAACTAAGCATTTATTAGTTCACCTCGTCATGTTTTGTTTTATTTTGCCATATCCCGGCTTTAAACAACCTTGTTGTATATTCTCTGATAAATGGTGTCGCTCAGGGCATACAGCCGCTGATAAGCACCTGCTACGCGGCAAACGATAATATGCGTATGAAGAAATTTCTGAAATACGGTCTGTCTGCATCAGCTGTACTGGGCATAATCTTCTTCCTGATCAGCGAATTGTTCACCAGGGGATTGGTCAGGATGCTCGTCACAGACAGCGAGGATATCTTAAATATGGGCATAATGGGCCTTAACTGGTACGCATTTGCCTTCTTATTTATGTCAGGATCCATCCTTCTGGGCATTTACTTTCAGGCCAAGGCTAAGCCTTCGCAATCGCTCATTATCCTGTTAGGAAGAAGTGCAGTTATGCCGATTATACTCCTGTATGTACTGGAACTCTTTATAGGCAAGACAAGCCTGTGGGTGGCAATTCCAATCGGTGAAGCTATCGCTCTGGTGGCGGCAGTTATCCTTCTCTGCAAGGATCTGAGCTCAGATTTGTATTCACGACATTCGACTAAACCGGCAGGTAACGGCTGACTTTCTTCCACATTTGTGTTACATTATGTGACGGTTAGTTAAGAATTGATAAGTGATCAGTACCATGGAAAAATCCCATAAACCATCTGTAGGATGTGCATATATTCCAAGACAGACATCAAATCTTAGTTAACCTGTATGGCAGGGCAGCTGCATGCGGTAAGTTACATTGTTGATAAAAACACCACGTAAGTAAATTTACATAAATAGTCTGCCGAACAAATATAGGAGGGAATAGCTCATGAATTCACAACGTAAAATCGGCATCATTGGTCTGGGTCATGTAGGAGCGCATGTCGCCAACAGTATTTTGCTTCAGGGCATCGCAGATGAATTGTATCTGTGTGGGCTTCACGACCAGAAGGTTATATCCGAAGCACAGGATCTTCACGATTCGCTTAGTTTCGTGCCATACAATACTCGCATCGTAAACTGCAGCAATCGATATGAAGATCTTGCCGAATGCGATATCATCATAAACAGCGCCGGAAATGTATCTCTATGCGCCACCAACAGAGACGGAGAACTCTTCTCATCAACGCAGTCTGCTGAGACGTTTGCAAATAAGATTGTAGCCTCGGGCTTCAGCGGAATATTAATTAATGTCTCTAACCCCTGCGATGTAGTCTGCACCGTAATCTGGAAGCTTACAGGCTATAATCCGTCTAAAATTATCGGCACAGGCTGCGGTCTGGATTCAGCGCGCCTTCGTTCCGAGATCTCCACAGTAACAAATATAAGTCCTAAATCCATTGATGCATATATGATAGGTGAACATGGTTTCTCACAAATCGCTGCATGGAAATCGGCATCAATCGCCGGTAAGAGGCTCTCTGAGTTAGCTCAGGAATATCCGGACCAATATGGATTCGACCACGCAGCTATAGAAGAGAAGGCTCGCAAGGGCGGATATGTAACACTCGCAGGAAAAGGATGCACAGAATATGCCGTCGCCAACTGCGCCGCACGCATATGTGCAGCAATATTTCACAATGAACATGCTGTTCTGTCGGTTTCAACCCTTATGAACGGATATTACGGAGAGGAAGGCATATTCTCATCGCTTCCTTGCGTTATCGGTGCAAATGGCGTTGAACAAGTATATACCTTGGATCTGTCCGATGAGGAATTGCAAGGATTTCATAACAGTTGTAATCACATCCGTGAAAATGTACAAAAGCTGCAGCTTGACTAAAGCTGCAAACCTCGTACAGATTCTCATTTTAAACAACAGGCCAAACTACAAAAAGGGACACCGGTCATATTGATCGATGCCCCTCTTTACATTTAGTAAATCTCAGATTAACTTTTTCTTTTGTGCCTTGGCTTCTTCTCTCATCTTATCATTGAGAGCCTCTCTTTCACGGATATAGTCCTGGTCCTCTGCCCAAAGTTCTGCCGATTTTTCTGCCCATGCGTTTGCATAAGGTGTTACCTTGTCGCAGAGTTTGTCAACATCTTCCGGTGATGCAAGGTCGGTTGAATGAGCATTGCTTTCATGAACCATCGACCTTAAGTACTCAGGATTTTCAAGCATCGGACACGGCCTGAGCTGATTCTCGTTGAACGGCTGGTGTGCTCTGTATGCCTGGAACAAAGGTTTCTGGAAAGCATCAAGCAGCCTGTCCTGTCTGATATTGCTGTCTGCATAATGAACAAATGCGCATGGCTCAATATCTCCGGCCGCATTGATATGGAAGTATATCTTACCTCCCGCAACACATCCGTTAACGAACTGACCATCATTCTGGAAGTCAATTGCAAATACCGGTTTTCCGCCTTCAAGATCACGGATTTCACGGATTCTCTTCTTCATATATGCACGCTGTTCCGGTGTAACAAGCAGATTTAGGTCTGCATCATTTCCGATAGGCATATAATGGAAGTACCAAATAAAGATACAGCCCTTCTCAATAAGCATATCAAGGAACTCGTCGCTTGTAACGACATCGTAGTTCTTGCTTGTGTAACAGATAGAGCATGCAAACGGAATTCCATGTGCTTTGAGAAGATCCATCGCTTTGATAACTTTTTCGTAATGACCCTCCCCTCTTCTGCCGTCATTTGCTTCTTCAAAACCTTCAACAGAGATTGAGACCATGAGGTTTCCGAGTCTTACGACATCTTGGCAAAATTGCTCGTCTATCAGAGTTGCATTTGTAAAAATATTGAAAGCATCATCATAGTGTTTTTCACAAAGTTTGATGATATCATCTTTTCTTATCATCGGTTCGCCGCCCGTAAACATTACGGCATGCATACCGAATTCCTTGCCCTGTGTGATTACATCATCAAGTTCATCGTAAGTAAGGCTTAATGCGTTGCCATATTCTGCAGCCCAGCATCCCTTGCAGTGCATGTTGCAGGCCGTTGTCGGGTCTATTAAAACAACCCACGGGATGTTGCAGTTATATTTTGCGGACATTTCCCTTGTGGTCTGATATCCTCTGAAGCCGCTTTCATAAAAAGCATTAAGAATATATGTCTTTAAAATATTCGGATTAACATTTTTAATAAGATTTAATGCATACTGGTGGTATTTTGCCTCGGGATTGTAAATAATATCCTTAAGCGCGGCATAAGTGGTCGGTTTCCATGAATCTCCCTGGATTTTATAAACGAAATCCAACAGATCCTGTGCAAATTCGATTCCGCCCTCTTTTACAGCCTTGTCAATAAGACCGTCCAACACTTTCTTGAACGCAGCTCTTTCCATTTTATGAGTAAGTTTATTCTGCATAGGTGTACACTCCCTTCACTTCAGAATTTTATTTTTTTATTTGATCACATGCTATTTCGTATATAGATTTAATCGAAACTCATTATTACTCAATCAGTCCACTGTTTCGCAGCAGGATTTCTATATCTGTACCAGCAGTTTTCTTCATAACAATATTCAGCATTTTTCGTTCTATGAGCGATAACTTAGCTTCCGAAAGCGGTTTCTTGTCAATTGCATAATAGCAGGCACGAAGGAGTTCACGCACATCATATTTACTTCCCCAGACTTCCGGAACGCCTCTATCAATATCCAGTAAAGTATATACAGATTCCATGCCGGTACGCATCGAATATTCTGTAGTGAAAATAGTATCACGCGGAGTTTCAGCAAACTGACCGATGAATGCGAAATTCACAGCGCCATCCGGAACAACCTTTGGTCTGTCCGATTCCTTACGCGGCTGGAAGAAAGCATTGATGTATGGCATAAAGCATGTTGTGGTATTGCATGCATCATGGGCAAGTGCATCAATTTTATCTGTCGGAACACCTATATGATACAACCATTCACGGCAAACCTCTTCACCGGTACAATCACGCATAGCCTTCTTGACATAATTGCCATCCTTATCGGTATTCAACGAGTACAGCCATACGAGTACCATATTCTTATCCTGCGATTTAAACTGCGGCTGACGGTTAATCGTCCATGAAAGGTACCAGTTATCCGTACTGTCCTTAACTGTTACAATGCCGCCGGTCGTTACCTTGCCTGTGCGAGGATCACGCTTGCATATATTCATAATATAATGGATAATTTCCTCATCGGATGTGGCTACCGTAGCACTCATCCAGTTAGTTGCCTCGACATTGCTGCAGAATGTATCCGGATTACCGTACTCGCCGTGCTTCGCCTGGGACGCAATGGCTTTCCACATATCCCATGACTCGCCATAACCATTTTTAACATAAGAAAGATCCGGTGCATGGTTCTGATCGCCGTAACATGAAGTATCTGTGCAGCATCCATTGGTAATAAATACCAGATCATCCTCTATCAGATCAATCGTCTGTTCTTCGCCATTCTTAACATAAACTATCTGCTTGGCAACCTTCTTATCTCCCTCAGATGCAATTATTACATTCTTTACATCCATGCCATACTCAATATTCACGCCGTGAGACTCAAGGTATTTAACAAGCGGCAGGATCATGCTCTCATATTGATTGTACTTGGTAAATCTCAGAGCGCTGAAATCCGGCAATCCATCGATATGATGAACGTAACGGCAGAGATAACGCTTCATTTCAAGTGCGCTCGACCAGCGCTGGAAGGCAAACATCGTCTGCCAATAGAGCCAGAAATTCGTATCCCAGAAGGAATCAGGCAGAACATCCGATATCTTTTTATCTTCCAAATCCTTCTCCGGAGTCATAAACAGCTTAGATAATGCCATTGCCGAATCCTTGTCCAGCTCGAATTTTTTGTCTGTATGTGCATCCTCTCCGCAATTAACCGTAGCACGGCACAGCGAATAGTTAGGATCGTGCTTATTAAGCCAATAATACTCGTCTAAAACAGAAACGCCCGGTGTTTCGATAGATGGCACATCACGGAATGTATCCCACATAACCTCGAAATGATTGTCCATCTCTCGTCCGCCACGCATAAAGAATCCTTTGGTTACATCCTTGCGGCCATCACAGCTTCCGCCTGCAAGTTCCAATTTTTCGAGCAAATGAATATGCTCACCCTTCATCTGTCCGTCACGGACCAAGTAGAATGCTGCAGTAAGACCTGCAAGCCCCGTGCCAATGATATAAGCTGATTTTTTGTCAACATCCTTCGGTTTTTCAGGACGTGCAAATGATTCATAATTTCCAGCTGAGTAGTACATATCTAATCCTCCTTTTCTGTTCAGGATTGCGAGCTTGTGTCGCAATTATCTATAATTTTTCAGGTACATAAATATAAGCAACTTTGTTTTATGCCTTTATTATATTCGTTTATTATGAGGGCTCAATGGACAGAAAAAGCCTGGTGATGAAAATTTCATCACCAGGCAAATATTGCATATTTTTTTATCAAATCGACGGATCTGATAAAATCAGATAACGAATCGCGACACTGCTTCTGCAACAGAGCCACGAATCAATTTTGACAGACGGTCTACTATTTTCTCCGGGTCCTCCCGCATATCATCCCTTATCCAGTCCAGCATAATACCGATGAAGACATAAGAATAAACCTGCGCTATAAATCGTTTATCTTCATCGCGTAATGATCTGCCATCGGACTCTTTTTCAATAATGTTAAGAAGGAGAGCATCTACGAGAGGTGAAAGATACATCTCGACCTGTTCTCTATGGACGCAGCGATAAACATTCATGATAAATGGTTTGTTCTCACGCGCAGCCTCAAAAATCTGCAATAGTCCCTGCTGCCAAGTGTCATATGTCTTTTTCTCCGCCAAGGCCTGCCGTGCGTCCTCCAGACAGGACCACTCAACCAGGTCGTAGATATCCTTAAAGTGGTAGTAGAAAGTCATTCGATTTATACCGCAATCCTCGGCAATATCACTGACAGTTATTTTCGTCAGTGGTTTTTTCAAAAGCAGGTTCTTAAGTGACTGTTCCAATGCGCGCTTCGTTATCTGAGACATGACCTTAATCTCCTTTTACAAATGAAATGTGTGTATGAGACACACAAAAATCTGCAGTATCTAACTTACTGTCATTTTAAGGTCAGACGCTGACCTTCGTTGTATTATAGCAAAAGCAATCAGACAAATTATTGTAGAAAGCAGTGAACCTGCTGCTGTTGCCAATCCCATCGGGAAAAGCGTTGCAGGAAATAACTGCGAAGTAAAATAAACTCCCGGAATACGCACCAGCACTATTGCGAGAATATTATGCAGGAATGATAATCCGGATTTTCCGCAGGCGCAAAAATAACCGCTGAAACTGAAATGCACTCCCGCAAAAATGCAATCAAAAATATATCCGCGCAGATACTGTCCTCCGGAGCGAACAACTTCCGCTCCATTTGCTGTACCTTGGTCTGTAAACATAGAAACAACCGGTTCTGCAATGAATTGTACTGCAATAGATACCAGAATGCCAAAGCCTACCGCAATAATAACCGCATACTGCAGCGTTTTGACTGCCCTCTCAGGCTTTTGCGCTCCGATATTCTGAGCCCCCAATGCTGAAACCGTAGACAACATTGAGGAAGGAACCAGAAACAGAAAACTTATAATCTTCTCTACGATACCAACCGCAGCCGCATCATTTAACCCACGCTGATTAGCTATGATCGTAATGACAATAAATGCAATCTGTATAAGTCCATCCTGAAATGCTATAGGAACGCCGATCTTCAAGATTTTCCCCATGACCGAACGACATGGTTTAAAATCATTTTTCTCCAGAACAAGATTTTTTCTTCTCAGAATAACTGCTAATGAAACAACTACGCTGATCGCCTGTGAGAGTGTAGTTCCCAGAGCTGCTCCTGCAGGTCCCATATGCAGCGCACCCATAAATAAATAATCCAACCCAATATTAACAACACAAGCTACTGCAATAAAGTACATCGGACTTTTGCTGTCGCCAAGGCCACGAAAAATGGAACTTATTATATTATATGCCGTAATAAACGGAATACCGATAATGCATATGGTCAGATACGAAGCCGTACCATTTACAGCTTCCTCAGGTGTAGACATAACTGAAACAATGGGATGTACAAGAAACAATAAAAAAATGGTCAGCAGAACAGATATCGCCATGAACAAAACCACGGTATTTCCAATGTCCTGTGCTGCCTGTTTTCTGTTTCTCGCACCTATGGCCTGTCCAATACTAACGGTTGTTCCCATTGCAAGACCCACTATCATGACTGTAAGCATATGCATAACCTGCGAGCCTACAGAAACAGCAGTTGTACTGGCAACTCCCTCAAACTGTCCAATAATAAACAGGTCAGCCATTCCATATAATGTTTGCAGAAAATACGAAAGCAAATATGGCAATGAAAATAAAATAACATTTTTAAATACGCTGCCGGTAGTAAGATTTCTTTCCAATGTGTCAGTTCCTTTTCTTGTTTAAATTGCTTATATTATAAACTCAATCTCAGCTGCATAGTCAAGAGAAAAATATTTGCCGCAACAATTATTAGCAGATTGCATATTTTCTGAGCAAGGGGAACATTTTCGAAAAGAACAAGCCATGCATTCGCATGGCTTGTTCTTCGCAAAAAAGAGAGGAGTTGCGATTATATATAGACATCTGTGAAGATAACTACATACAACGTTATGAAATTTCATCAGCTCTTGTAGCTGACCAGGGATTAGGTTTTATGATTTGTCTCCCTTGAATTTCTATATAGATTATATGTCAGCAACCTTAAAAATAACTTAAAGTAATCTTCTTATGTTACATGTCTGTACTCTTCTTTCTCACAAGGATAATTGCGCCTGTCAAAAGCGCTGCAAGAGCTATTATGCTTAATACAAGATATAAAGCTGTGCTGTATATATCACCTGTCTGAGGAGTTCTGTGCGGAACCTCAAATGCTACTGTCTGCTTGTAATCATCGATATCCGCATGAATTGCTATCTCTTTGCCGTTTTCTGTAAGAGTTTCAAATGCAACTACTGCGAAAGACTCCTGCGGTACATTCTCTATCGCAAATGTAACTTCCACAGTTCCGTCTGAGGTTTCAGCCGTAAATACTGACTCAGCCTTAATCTCGTTTCCTTCCGTGTCCTTAAATGTTTTACCTGTTTTCTTGTCCATCAAAACCCCTGTTACTGTATATGTATTTCCTGCAATAAGGTTGTTATACTCTACAGTATCTATAAGAGTAATCGTCTCGCATGGATATGCACTATGTGAACCCGACTTTTTCTCAAGAAGCGTTGTTCTTATCTGTGGTATAAATACTGACTGGTCATAATCTTCAATATCAGCATGGGAAGCTACACGTTTTTCGCCTCTATATATATTCTCGATAGCTACTAGTGTTGTATTTGTCATGCTTTCGGCTGAAAATGTAAATGTAAGTTCAACCGTTCCGTCAGTGTTTTCAGCAACAAATTCCAGTATGGCTGAAATTCTTTCGCCGTTATCATCTACTGCGGGTTTGTTTGTACTCTTATCGTAAAGCAATCCTATTGTCGTATATGCGGTTCCCGGAATAAGATTCTTGTATATAATGGTATCTGTAAGAGTTACGTCTTGAGAAGCTTTTGCATGCTTTCCTCCGTCAGTCAAATCTACAAGATTTGTCTTAATCTCCGGGATATATACAGTCTGTTCTTCATCTTCAATATCAGCATGAGTTGCTACTTTTTTATTGTTGCTATACAGATCTTCAAAAGCGACAATTGTCTTTCCTGCAAGTGTTACGCCATTAAATATAAATGTTACTTCTACGGTGCCATTTACAGTTTCAGCTGTAAATGCAGTCTCGGATGCTATCTCTTCTCCGTTATCGTCCAATATCGCATCGCCTGTTGTCTTGTCCATCAGCTTTCCCGTTACTTTATATTCCTTACCGACAATAAGGTTCTCATATGTAACAGTATCTACTAATGTGATTTCTTCCGCAGCATAGGCATCCTTTGCATTATCTGCTGCATCTGCAAGTGAAGTCTTAATCTTTGGGATATATACCGTCTGCGCTTCATCATTTATATTTTCATGCTTTGCAATTATTGCTCCGTTTTCAGAAATATATTCATATGCTACATATGTATGATTTTCTTCTGCCGTAAATTTAAATGAAAGTGTTATGTCAGCTGTCGGAGCCGTAGCTGCAAATGTTGTGGAATTGGTTGCTGCCACCTTCCCCGTGGCCTTATCCACGAGCTTTCCGCTTAATGTATATGGTTTTCCTGATATCAGTCCGTTATATGTTACAGTATCTGTAAATGTCACCGAACCTGCTCCTGCGATATTGCTATTTGTTACATTATCCCTTAATGTAGTACTGACTGCCGGAAAATGGACTGTCTGTTTTTCTGCAGCAAGGTCTGTTTCTTCACCCGTCTTGTACCATGTGCCGTTTACATACTGTTCAAGTACCTCTCCGGCTATGAGGTGTTTTCCTATATATAAATCCGTGTCAAGTGTAAACTCTACATCTACGGTCTGGTTTTCAGCTGATGCTGTGAACTCCACGACTTCCGTTGCAACAGCCTCTTTGGTATCCTGATCATACAGGGTTCCCTTCAGCCTATATGTTCCTCCTACGTTAATATTTGTCATGGATACGCTGTCTTTTATCACGGTAGTTTCAGCATCGGTATCTGCATAATGCAAACCATTTATTAATGCTTCGGTATCCATTTTAACCGGGATATTGTATCCCTTAATGCTATTTCTGGTCTGAATAGGATTCAGGATACTATCCGAATCAATAATTTTCACCAAAACTCCACCATCAGTAGATACTGCATCGGCTTCATTATCCGTGAAATACATACTTCCCTTAAGGCTGTAACCATCAGCCGGTTCAATCTCTTCAATCGTATATGTTCCCAGCAGTAATCTCGCTTCTCCATCGACATAGTATAACGGATCAGAATCGGCTGTGAGATCACTCTCATCAAGCCTTGCTGCATAGCCGTTTTCTAATGCATTTAATCTGGTTGATATCTTCCAGATTCTTGCAGGTGTTCCTGTATGATCACCATTAAGATTATCGTAATAACAAATCTTAAATATTGCACCGTTCAGAGGAAATGCGTATATATAATCTTCCATGGACTCCTTGGTTATGCTGATGATCAACGGGTCCGTTTCTATGGGGTCCGTGGACTTTACCACACACGGGTTATCCTGAGTGTTTGAAGTGGTGATTGTAGCTCTGATAAACCTTGGTGCAGTGGCCTCCTCCTGTAATAAGTGCCCAGGTGATGCCTTGCTCTCGACAATATAATAAGTTCCTTCCGGAAGTTTTACCTTTTCCGTTTTGCCACTTTCATCGGTTGTAAGTGTTGCCTTTAGGCTTGATTCCGAAAGGCTCATTGCTGAATAAATCTTATATTCCGCACCCTCTAACGAATACAAGCTGTTGCCATCACAAATATCAGGATTTGCTGATGATTTTTGAATATACAAATATCCATCACTTAACTCATCATTAAGTATTCCTGTCACAGTTGCTGTAAGGGCTGTGGTTACCCCTGCCGATACAGTAAATCCATAAGTTCCCGAATTTTTCTTGTATCCTGCCGGTGCCGCCTCCTCGCGAAGATAATATGTACCCTCATCAAGCGTTATCGTCTTGTCATATGTATCAGCATAATAATAGTAACCATCATAGTAATTATAGCAATCCCCTGCTGCTGATGGAATTTCAGACTTATTAGTGGTCCACTTAGCCACATAACCTGTACCCATTGCACCTGTTATAAAATATCCCTTCCAGTTGGTACACGATGCATTTGAATATATGCCATACAATGCACCTGTAAGTGGATTATTTGAAGTATCCGCACTGGTGCTTTTATTAAGCGTCACATATCCCTCGGATTCATATGACAGGTAAAACAGTGCCTGATATCCTGAACCGCATGAACACATATAAAGCTTATAGTTTGAAGGAACTGCGCTATATTCGCTTACTTGATTGACAAATCTCGCTCCCGTACCTGAATATTGTGAGATTCCGCCCATGCTATATACATCCTCAACATCTGCTCCGCTGTATACATAACTTAACGCAAAACCTGTTCTCGCCCTATCCACCTGTGATGATGAAATAACAGCTCCCGCACCATCTGAGCCGTAGTAAAGGACTTTCTTTATAAGTTCGGCATTACTTCCCGTATATTCGCTGACAGAAACCGTAGTGCCTGTTCCCGGATGTGTAGCCAGAGCCTCGCCACAGTAAGCAACTGCACCGTTTGACAGCTCAAAGTAATAATCCCAGCATCCTACATCCGGTATCAGCCATACCTTGCTTGCTGCCGTAACCGTTACTGTTGATGCTCCCGATGCATTTGACGCAGCACCAATTGATGCAGCAGCTATATTGTATATCGGCTGATACAAGGAATATACAGTTATTGCAAAATATTCAAATCTTGCAAGGTCTAACTTGTCATATTCCTCATCCGTAAGCTCTTCAAGCTCTGCCTCAATCTCGTCTACCAAAGCCTTTGCTGCATAATACTGTGCAAGCTCCTCTTCCGCATTAGAAGCGGTGCCATCAAGTACAGTATCAGGAAGGGCATCTATCTTTTCCTGAAGTTGTATAAGTTTTTTATCATCTGTTTTTTCTACTTCTTCTAATGGTGTTTCTTCCTCGGAAGTGTCTTCATTTTCTGAAGGAACCATTTCTGGCATAACCTCTTCTGCAGGCTTTGTTAAGGGCTCTGTTGTCATGTCCTCAGAGCCTTCCTCACTGCTCTCTTCGGTTGCCTCTGTACTTGTTTCAGACGCACTTTCTTCCTCTTCTTCTGATGAGGTTTCATCCCCTTCGTACCACAAAACAGTATTGTCATCCAGCACCTCGATGTACTCTTCCGCACCTAACATTGCCGGTATTTCCGGTTCTTCGTAACTTTCAATTGTGGTTTCAATTTCCTGCCCTGTTTGCGCTTCAGATGCAAACGATATGTTTGAAAACATACTTAAAATCATGCTTGCTGTTGCTAAAAGCGCCATTACAGTTCTTAAAGTCTTCCTCTTGTTCATAGATGTTTCCTCCTCCTTGCCTTAAGACTTTTCATTTAATGTATATAAAAAGGAAGAGCCTTTTTCTTAAAAGCTCTTCCCTATTGTCATTTAGAAGCTATATGAAATTTCAGTTATTCTTGTCCTTCATTATTTCCATGTACCACAGATGCTGCATTGATCGCCTATATATTTCCATGTTTCAGCAAGTTCATTACTTACCGGCTCTTCCCATACTACAATATCACGCCATGTATAATTTCCATGCCCTGTCTGAAGCGAATGAGCTTCCCATTCTTCATCTGTGTCAAACTGTTCCTCGCACCACCTGCATACAACTTTGGTAACTTTATGAAGAATATATCCTTGCCCCACCTCTACCCAGTTATGACCTGTCGCATATATCGGCTCTGAATGTGTATCTGTGCAGCCTGTGCATTGGTAAAGAGTATATCCATCCGTCTCGCAGGTTGCAGGTACGTTCTGAGCTACCTCATAGTTATGTATATGAACGGTTGCAGGTGTTTCTGTATGGCTTTCCGGTTGAATCTGCGTTTCAGGCTGTGTTTGCGGCTGAATTTCTTCCTGAGCCTTTGTTGTTTCCTTCTGAACTACCTGCGTCTCCGGCTGCGCAATTGTTGTCCCCGGCTGTACAGTTGTTGTCTCCGGCTGATCGACTGTTATTTCCTTATGAGCAGTCTGTATCTCCTGCGCCGATGCTGTTGTTGGATTTACACGGTCAATGGCGGTCGTGGCATTTTCCTCTTCAGATATATCCTCCATCTCTTCAGATACGATCGATATCATACTTTCTGTTATAAAATCAAGGTTTTCGTTAGGCAGCTGAAAATCCGTATTTTTTTCCTTTTCGTAAGCTTCTAATGAAGCCGTGTCAAGGAATATATGGAAGTAAACAGTGTAAGAACCATCTATATCATATGAAACCTCCGAATCGTCCACCCATATATTTTTTACGATTGCCGTGTCTATAGCTATAAGGTCTGATATTTCTATATCCTCACCATTTTCAATAGTATAATCCTTCATGCCCGTTATGATGCCTGCATCAGAAAGCATTCCTATCTGTTCGGATGTAACCCTGTAGGCGGTAGCTGCATCCGCTATCATAAGAAGTGTCGACGCCTTACTTATAACTTCTTCATCCTCAACGTTATCATCTATATCTTCTATATCCTCTATCCGTCCCTCGATGAATGGAATAAGAAGTTTAAGTGCTTCTTTTTGTATATCTTCCCCTGCAAGTGCCTCTGCAGCATATGCGAGCATTTCATTATCAGCCTTGTAGTCCTCTGTCGATGTGTTAAGCCTTGTCGCAGCAAGGTCTTTAAGTGTTTCAAGACTTACGTAAACCTTACCTTTCTCTTCTATAAGGTCTTCTTTCTTTAAGTCTTTAGACAGGTTTTCCATGTTAACTTCCGCCATTCCGTTTTCAGATGTAAGTGCCTCGACTGCGTACTTTACAAGAAGCGTTCCCTTATACAGGTAGTTTTCCCGAAGCCATACAACAAGTTCTTCTTCTGTAACCTCACCTGATCCGTATTTTTGAACCATTGATGCATAAGTCAATGGCTCAGCTGTCTCCTCCATCCAAGGTTCGTATGGGGCATCAACCTCCCCGGTTAGGTATCCCCGGTTTATTAGTGACTGTTGTAGTTTTACAATGCCGTCTCCGCTGCCTTCTTGAGTAAATGCAAAAGCCGGAATAGCTGATGCTGCACAGGCCGCAAGAACAACAAATGTCGATAATAGTTTCTTCATGTCATTTTTCTCCCTTCATGTATTTTTTGAAAAAGAAACGGACCGCATAAAGCAGTCCGTTCATGTTTATTTATATTCAATTCTTAAATTTTTCTATATTCCCGTGCTCCGGGAAATTTACGTCTGAGAAATTCATTTCATCTGTAAATTATTTCTTTTACCTTCGCACCCTATCATAGCATATTTTAAACTTCAAATTGCCCTGCGTCAATAGAAATAGGCAGTCTAAAAAGTTGAAAACAAATGCCCCTAAAAATGAAAATACCCAGAATATTTTATTTAAAATCAAATGCTGCGCATATATAGACCAGCTTTCCCATCAACTATATTTAACTCACAGGTACAGCATTTTTCCATAAATTCATTGTCGTGGGTGATGATAAACCTTCGCAATTGAACCAAATGGTTCAAATTGAACCACCATTTTGACTTATTTTAACTCATTTTGACTCATTTTTATGATTGCATAAAAATAGCGAAACCCCTTATAAATCAAGGATTTCCGCCATTTTACTAGTTATGAGACTGGAGGGACTCGAACCCTCGACAACCTGATTAAAAGTCAGGTGCTCTACCGCCTGAGCTACAATCCCAAGCTGAAATTATCAACAGGGCTAGCTGGATTCGAACCAGCGAATGCAGGAGTCAAAGTCCTGTGCCTTACCGCTTGGCGATAGCCCTAATTAAAAAGGAAAGGGTGGATAAAGGGACTCGAACCCTTGGCCTCCAGAGCCACAATCTGGCGCGCTAGCCAACTGCGCCATACCCACCATATCACCATATAGTTTAGCGTGCTATAACTCTGCTCGCCCAACGTGCCTGAAGGGATTCGAACCCCCGACCCACGGCTTAGAAGGCCGTTGCTCTATCCAGCTG